>JBEVNX010000234.1:0-16502 GCA_040507895.1 Binatia bacterium
GCCGGCTAGCGTCGCAAGCGGCGCTGATCGAGGCGATCAAGACCGCACTGACTCCTCAGACCCTCGTCGGCGAGCGCGTTCTGGTCACGGCGGGGCCGACGCGGGAGGCCATCGATCCGGTGCGATTCATCTCGAATCGCTCCTCAGGAAAGATGGGGTACGCCGTGGCGGGCGCAGCGCGCCGGCGGGGCGCTGCGGTGGTGCTCGTCTCGGGACCGACATCCCTCGAAGCGCCGCCCGGAGTCGAGCATGTTCCGGTCACGACGGCCGCCGAGATGCGCGAGGCCGTGCTCGGACGCGAGCCTTGGGCTTCGGTCGTGGTGATGACCGCTGCGGTCGCGGACTACCGAGCGGCGACTCCGGCGCGCCACAAGATCAAGAAGGCTGCCGGGGCGCTCTCGCTGACCCTCGAGCAGACCAGCGATATCCTTTCGGAAGTCGGTGCCCGGCGCCGTGCGGAGCGCTTGCTCGTCGGCTTCGCCGCCGAGACCGAGCACGGCATCGAGCACGCCCGGCGCAAGCTGCGCGAGAAGCGCCTCGACCTGATCGTGCTCAACGACGTCAGCGAGGCGGATGCCGGCTTCGACGTGGACACCAACCGCGTGTGGTTGATCGGCGCCGCGGGCGAGGCGGAAGGCTGGCCGCTTCTCGACAAGGAAGAGGTTGCGGATCGCCTGATGGAACGAGTTGCAGCCATGCGCAAGCCTGAGTTGCGCCCCCAGTCCGAAGGGCGGGCTCGTCGAGAGCGCGCTCTCGACGCCTAGCGAGTCATCTACGCGGATCCAGGCTCTGGGAGCCGCCCCTCCCGGCAGGCTTGCTCGAAGGCAGCCGAAAAGCGCCGTTGGATGCCGTCGATCGGCACGTGGCGCCGCTGCAGCTCTCGAAGTTTCCTGCGGACCTCCTTGGCGCGGCGCAGGCTCTCGTGGCCGTTCGGGTCGTGGCGCATGACCGCGGCGTGCTCCCCGTGCTGGAGCAAATCGCGAATCGCAGCGATACACAGGCGGTTGTAGTGCCGCATCTCGTTCGGAGCGAGCTCGAAGCGTGACCGCGAGGTGATGCGACGCAACGTGGCCTGCCAACGATGAAGATGTTGCAGCATGACCATCGATTCGAAAATCCGCTTGTTGGTGCGGAACGAAAAGAGCGTCTTGCCGACGACGCGCTCGACGAGGGCATCACATTCCGGGAAGCGCCGGCTCGAAACTCCTCGCAGCAAATCGCGGTGAGCGTCCTCGAGATGGGCGTCGAACCGCGCCTCCCAATAGAGGTGACGATGCGAGGAGCTCGGGAAGCTGGTGACGAGCTGCGTGGGAACGAAGTAGTTGTGCGAATAGGTGTCCGATGCGAGATGAGTCAGATAGCCGTATGCGAATGCTCGTTCCTCGGGCAAGCGAGCGGCGCCCAGCACTTTCCAGCCAACGCGCCAACTGTGGCAATGCGTGTAGATCGAGCGCGTGTAGCGCTTGACCTGAACGATGTCGGCGGCGATCGTCCCATAGAGATATTCCCAACGTTGTCCGAGCAGCAATTGTTGTAGCGCTTCGGGCAGGTTGGTAAGGTCCCGCAGGACCTCGGCGCCGTGATACAAGTGAGTCACCGGGCCCCACGCCCAGGCGGAGTCCGGTAGAGCAAGGACGATCACGGCGGCGCCGGCGAGCGCAAGCCAGGACATGAGCGCCGAACGTACAATGGCGGAATCGACCCCTCAAGAGAAATTGCGAAATGTAGTCGTCGGCTTTCGTGCGTTCGTCGAGGACGCGAGAGATTCCTTCGCCGAGGGCTTCCCGCTCGACGGCGGCCGAGCGAGACCGCCGGCACCGCACGCCGTGTCCGCGCTCGCCGCGGCTCCACGGTCCGCCTCGCCGCAGGACGCGCTGCGCGCGATCCGTGACGAGATCGGTGATTGCCGCCGCTGCAAGCTCGCGAGCGGCCGCACGCACATCGTCTTCGGAGTCGGTAACCCAGCGGCGGACCTGATGTTCGTCGGCGAAGGGCCGGGCGAGGACGAGGACCGCAAAGGCGAGCCGTTCGTCGGCCGCGCGGGGCAGCTGCTCACCGAGATCATCACCAACGGCATGGGCTTGCGCCGAAGCGACGTGTACATCGCCAACGTCGTCAAGTGCAGACCGCCCGGCAATCGCAATCCCGAGCCTGACGAGATCGCCGCCTGTCAGCCCTTCCTATCGGCGCAGATCGACGCCGTCGCACCCAGGGTCATCGTCGCCCTCGGCAAGTTCGCAGCGCAGACGCTACTTGGCACGACGATGCCCATCAGCAAGCTCCGCGGACGCTGGTTCGATTTCCGTGGCCGGCGGTTGATGCCGACCTTCCATCCGTCGTACCTGCTGCGCACTCCGAGCGAGAAGAAGCTCGCTTGGGAAGACATCAAGCTCGTCATGCAGGAGCTCGACTTACCGCTGCCCAAGGCCGCGAAGTCGCGCACGTGAGGCTCGCCCCGGCGGATGCCGCCCTGCGGCTCGGAGATTTCGACTACGAGCTGCCGTCCAGCCAGATCGCGCAGCATCCGTTGCCGGAGCGGGGATCGTCGCGGCTCATGGTGCTCGACCGCGCGACCCGGTCGTGGAAGCACAGTCAGTTCGGTTGTCTACCCGACTGGCTTCAAGACGGCGACGTGTTGGTGCGCAACGACGCGCGCGTCATTCGCGCCCGGCTGCGCGGAGAGCGCTCGGGAGGCGGTGAGGTCGAAGTCCTGCTGCTGAGGCGCGAAGGGACGGAGCCAGATGGCGAGGTGTGGAGTTGTCTGGCCCGTCCGGGTCGCAGGCTGCGGCGCGGAGGATCGGCTCTCCTCGGAGGAGACATCGAGGCCACCTGGCTCGACGAAGCCGATCGCGACGGCATTCGCCGCGTGCGGCTTGCCGCCTGCCGACCGATCTTGGAGATCCTCGAAGCGGTGGGCGAAGTGCCGCTGCCCCCGTACATACGGCGCGCACCCAGCGAGCTGGACGCCGTGGCGTATCAAACCGTGTACGCACGGCAGCCGTGCGCGGTCGCGGCGCCGACCGCTGGGCTGCATTTCACCGCGGCGGGGCTTGCCGCGCTCGCCGCCCGGGGAATCGAGATCGTCAGCTTGACGCTCGAAGTCGGGGCGGGGACTTTCCTGCCGATTCGCGAAGGAGACCTCGCCCACCACCGCCTGGCACCGGAGCACGTGGAGATTCCCGCGTCCACGGCGCGAGCCGTAAGTGCGGCGAAGCGCACCGGCCGGCGGGTCGTTGCGGTCGGCACCACGACGGTTCGAGCGCTCGAGGGATTGTTCGCCGATGCGGGAGCCCAGGCGCGGGAGGGCGACGTATCGCTGTTCATCACCCCCGGCCACCGCTTCGCGATCGTCGACTTGCTGATCACCAACTTCCATCTACCGCGCTCCACGCTGCTCATGTTGGTCGCGGCGTTCGCAGGCATCGAGTTCACGCTCGCGGCGTATCGAGCCGCGTTGGCCGAGGGCTACCGGTTCTACAGCTACGGCGACGCGATGCTGATCCGATGAGCGAGCGACCGTTTGGTTTCGAGGTGCTCGCGCGCGATGACGGCTCGGGCGCCCGGCGAGGGCGAATCCATACCGCGCGTGGCCGAGTGGAGACCCCGGCGTTCATGCCGGTCGCGACGGTCGGCGCGGTGAAGGGGGTGACGCCGGCAGAGCTCCGTGATCTCGGCGCCCAGATCGTGCTCGCCAACTCGTACCACCTGTCGCTACGGCCGGGCGCGGACACGATCCGCGATCTCGGCGGCCTATCGTCGTTTATGGGCTGGGACGGGCCGGTGCTCACCGACAGCGGCGGCTTCCAGGTGTTCAGCCTCGCCGACCTCGTCCACCTGGCAGAGGACGGCGTGCGGATCCGCTCGCACCTCGACGGGTCCATGCAACATCTGACTCCGGCCCGAGTGGTCGAGATCGAGGAAGCGCTAGGTGTCGACGTGATGATGCCCCTCGACGATTGCCCCGCGTTTCCCTCGGAACGAAGGCGCGTCGAGGAGGCCGTGGAACGCACGAGCCGCTGGCTCGAGGCCTCGAGGGCCGCTTGGCGGGGCCCGGGAGCGCTCTTCGGGATCGTCCAGGGAGGCGTACACTTGGACTTGCGCCGCCGCAGCGCTGCGCTGGCCGTCGCGCAAGACCTGCCCGGGTACGCCGTGGGCGGGCTTTCCGTCGGCGAGCCACGCGAGGCCTGCTACGAGGTCGCTGCCTCGACTGCGCTGGAGCTGCCACCGGAGCGGCCGCGTTACCTGATGGGCACCGGCACTCCGCAAGACCTCATCCGCTTGGTCGGCCTCGGCTACGATCTTTTCGACTGCGTACTCCCGACGCGCAATGCCCGGAACGGCACGCTGTTCACCTCCGCGGGTCGCCTCAACATCCGCAACGCCCGCTTCGCACGCGATCCGGCGCCCGCCGACCCGCGGTGCGACTGCCCTGTGTGCCGCACCTTCAGCCGAGCTTATCTTCGCCATCTCGCGGTCAGCGGCGAGCTGCTGTCGGCGGTCCTCAACACCGTCCACAATCTGCGCTTCTATCTGAAGCTCTTCAGCGACATGCGCCGAGCACTTGAGGAAGGCGGATTTCCAGAATACACATCGCGGCTGTTGCTGGAGCTGTCGGGAGAATCCGCGGGGGCCGAATGAACCAGGGGATGCTCGCCCAACTGGCGGGAGGGGAGGGACCCTCACCCTTTGGCCCGGCTTTTCTGATGCTGGCGATCCTCGCCATCTTCTACGTGGTGCTGATCCGCCCGCAACAAAAACGCGAGCGCGAGAAGGAAGACTTCCGCAACCGGCTCAAGAAGGGGGACGAGGTGACCGGTGCGGGCGGCCTCTTTGGGCGGGTCGTCGACATTCGCGGCACCGTGGTGATGCTCGAGGTGGCGCCGAACGTACGCGTGCGCGTCGAGCGGCGCACGGTCGAGCCACTGATCGCCGCGCGGCCGGTAAAGGCGGATGAAAAGGAAGGCGGCCCCCCGACATGACCCGGAACCTTCTGTATCGCGCGCTCGTCGTGATCGGCGCGACGCTGGTCGCCGTGGTGTACCTAGTACCGTCCCTGGTCGGGTCGCTTCCCTCGTGGTGGAAATCGGTATTGCCGGATCAGCCGATCCGACTCGGCCTCGACCTGCGCGGCGGGATGCACCTCGTCCTGGAAGTGCAGACGGAAAAGGCGCTCGAGTTCAGCCTCGACCGATCCGTCGAAGATCTCAAGCGAGAGCTGCAAAACGAGCACGTGCCGATCGCCGCCGTTACGCGTGAGGGCAGCCGGTCGCTGACGATCGAGCTCGGCGAGGGGGCGAAGGCGCAAGACGTTTCGGCGATCATGAAGGAGCGATTTCCGACTTTCCAGCGCGCGACCACCGACACCCCGGCGGGTCGTCTCCAGTACACCCTCGTGCCGCGCGAGATCGAGCGCATCCAAGAATTTGCCGTTGAGCAGTCCCTCGAAACGGTACGCAATCGCATCGATCAGCTTGGGCTGTCGGAGCCGCTCATTCAGCGCAGTGGATCCGATTCGATCCTCGTCCAGCTTCCGGGTGAGACGGATCCGGAGCGAGCCAAGGGGATCATCGGCCGGACGGCCATACTGGAGTTCAAGCTGCTGGCAGAAAGCAAGACCGTTGAGAGCGTACTGGCAGGGGAGGACCCCTGCCGCCTGCGCGATCCCGAGCGGGGCCAGGCGTTGGCGCGTGCCGGCACGCGTGCGGGAGCGGGCCTCGAGGTGCTTTGCGGCATGGAGACCGAGCCGCTCTCCGGGCGAAGCCGGCCGGTGGCCCACCTCGTGGAGAGGAGGACGCTGATGACGGGCGAGGTGATCGCCGATGCGCGACCGCGGCCCGACACCAACGTGCCCGGGAACTATCTCGTCGAGCTCTCGTTCAATGCCCGGGGTGCGAATCTCTTCGAAGACATCACGTCCAAGAACGTAGGCCGTCGGCTGGCGATCGTGCTCGACAACACCGTCTATTCCGCGCCGCGGATCCAGGAGCGCATCGCTGGGGGCCAAGCGGTCATCACCGGCAGCTTCGAAATCCGCGAGGCTCGCGACCTGACCATCGTGCTCCGCGCCGGAGCGCTGCCGGCGCCCGTGGTAATCGCCGAGGAGCGCACCGTCGGGCCGTCGCTCGGCCGGGACTCGATTCGCCAGGGCATGCTGTCGTTCGCGGTCGGCGGCGGCTTGGTGATTCTGTTCATGGCCGTCTACTATCGCGGTGCGGGCGTGCTCGCCGATGCCGCGATGCTCATCAACGTCGCCTACATGCTCGCCGGTCTCGCTGCCTTCGGAGCGACGCTGACGCTGCCCGGCATCGCCGGACTCGTTCTGACGATGGGCATGGCCGTCGATTCGAACGTGCTGATCAACGAGCGTATCCGAGAAGAGCTCCGCGCTGGCAAGACCGTGCGCGGGGCCGTCGAAGCCGGCTACGAGCGGGCGTTTCCCGCCATCGTCGATACTCACGTGACGACGTTCCTGTCCGGTCTGATCCTCTTCCAGTTCGGCTCCGGACCGGTGAAGGGCTTCGCGGTCACGCTCTGCATCGGGCTCATCACCACGATCTTCACCGCTTACTTCTGCACTCGAGTGTGGCACGACTACCGCGTGCAGGTGCACAAGATCCGCACGGTCAGCATCTAGGCAAAGTCTCATGGCAGCGATGCTCGAGCTCATCCGTCCGGGAACGACTTTCGACTTCGTCGGTTACCGCTTCTACGCGGTGACCGCTTCGATCGTCGTCATCCTTCTCGGCGTAATCTCGCTCGCCGTTCGCGGAGTCAACTACGGCATCGATTTCGCCGGTGGCACTTTGGTGCACGTGAAGTTCCACCAACCGGTGCCGATCAACGACATCCGTTCCGCCCTCGAGAGCATATCCGCCAAGGACGTCACGGTGCAGGATTTCGGCGGCAGTGGCGCCAACGAGTTCATCGTGCGCATGCTGGAATCGGATCCCGAGCTGAAGCGCGGACTGCCGCAGCAGATCAGCAGCGCGCTTACGGAGGGCTTCAAGGGGAAGAGCGAGTTCGAGGTGCTGCGCGTGGAGACCGTCGGCCCGCGCGTGGGCAAGGATCTGCGGCAGCGTGCGGTGCTCGCGGTGCTGGCCGCTACGGTCGTGATGGGAGTCTACATCGCCGTTCGCTTCGAGCCGCGCTTCGGCGTCGGGGCCGCCGTCGCGCTCCTTCACGACGTGATGGTCGCGGTCGGCGCTCTCTCTTTTGCCCGTATGGAGTTCGACCTGACCACCGTCGCGGCGCTGCTGACCATCGTCGGGTATTCGGTCAACGACACCGTCGTCATCTCGGACCGCATCCGCGAGAACATGCGCAAGAATCGTCGCGAGCCGCTGGCGTCGGTGATGAACCGCAGCATCAACGAAACGCTCAGCAGGACGATCCTCACCGGAGGTACGGTCTTCCTCGTGATTCTGGCGTTGTTTTTCCTCGGCGGCGAGATCATTCATGGCTTCGCGTTTACGCTCCTCGTGGGAGTGATCGTCGGCACGTATTCCTCGATCTACGTTGCGAGCCCCATCGTGCTCTATCTCGACTTCAAGCCCCGGGGCCGAGCCAAGGCGGCCGCGTAAGCCGCTGACGCGAATGCGCGCGACCGGCGAGCGGGCGCGATGAGGCGAACGGCGCAGCGCTGGACGCTCCAGGAGCCCGACGCCGCGCTCGCGGCTGGGCTCGAACAGACTCTCGGCGTACGTCCGCTGCTCGCCCGCTTGTTGGTCAACCGCGGGTGGCACGACCCGGCCGTTGCCACCCGGGTGATCGATGCCTCGCTTTCCAAGGGCCTCCGCTCTCCGATGCTGTTTGCGGACATGGGGCGAGCCGCCGAGGCCCTGCTTCGGGCGATTCGCCAGGGCGACCGGATCGCGATCTACGGCGACTACGACGTCGACGGCATCTCCGCGAGCACCGAGCTGCTGCTGTTTCTGCGCGAGCTAGGTTGCGAGCCGCTGCTGCACATCCCCAATCGTATGACGGACGGCTACGGCTTGCGCGTCGGGGGCCTACGCTCGCTCGCGGAACGAGGGGCGCGGCTGATCGTCACCGCCGACTGCGGCGCCGCGGCACACGCCGAGATCGCCGAGGCCGCGCGCCTCGGCCTCGAGATGATCATCTGCGATCATCACCAGAATCCCGAAACGCGCCCGCCCGCGCTCGCCGTGCTCAATCCGGCGGTGACGGACGGCGGATTTCCATTCCCCGGTCTGTGCGCCGCCGGCGTGGTGTTCTATCTTCTCCTCGGTACGCGCATGGTGCTGCGCGAGACGGGAGGACCGGTCCCCGACCTTCGCCGTTATCTCGACCTGGTCGCGCTCGGCACCGTCGCGGATCTCGTCCCACTGGTCGAGGAGAACCGGATTCTCGTCAAATACGGACTCCGTGAGATCGCCCGCAACCCGCGGCCAGGCGTGCATGCTCTCCTCGAGGTCGGCGAGGTGGCGGAGGCGACGGTGGATGCGATCGGTTTCCGGCTGGGGCCCCGGCTCAACGCGAGCGGACGACTGGCCGATGCGACGCGGGCGGTGGAGCTATTGGCGTGTCACGAGCCGCAGACCGCTCGGCGCTTGGCGGCCGAGTTGGATGCTCACAATCGCGAGCGGCGCGGAATCGAGGACGCTACGATCGAGGAGGCCGAGCGAATGATCGCCGCGTTGCCGGATGCGTCGCGGCGGCGCAGCTTCGTTCTCGCCTCGGAAGGGTGGCACCCGGGAGTCATCGGAGTCGTCGCCGCGAGGCTCGTCGAGCGCCACTTCCGGCCGGTGGTGCTGCTGGCGATCGACGGAGATCTCGCACGGGGGTCCGCGCGAGGAATCCCGTCGGTCCATCTTTTCGAAGCGTTGCGCAAGTCGGCCGACCTGCTCGAACGGTTTGGCGGGCATCGCCTGGCGGCCGGGCTGACCATCCGTGCCGACCGCATCGATGCGCTGGCCGAGCGGCTCGAGGCGACCACGATGTCGATGACGACGGACGCTTCGTTCGTCCCGGAGTTGCGGATCGATGCCCGGCTCGAACTGGACGCGGTCTGTCCGCAGACCCTGGAGGACATCTCGAAGCTCGAGCCTTACGGGCAGGGCAATCCGCGACCGCTTTTTCTCGCGGAGCGACTCGAAGTGACGTCGAGCCGCGTCGTCGGCGAGCGCCACCTCAAGCTCGGCGTCCGACAACGCGGCGGCCGGAAGATCTTCGATGCGATCGCGTTTCGCCGCGGCGAGGAGCGGCCTGAACCCGGCACGATGGTCGATCTCGTGTTCACGCCCGAACTCAGCAACTGGGAAGGCTTTGAACGGCTCCAGATGATGGTTCGAGATCTCCGAGAATCGGCAGCTGTTTCAAAGACTTGAGCTAGTTCGTCGACGATCAAACGGGTTTCTTGACCCTCGTAATACGCGGTGTTAGAAATTTTCGTTGACCGCGAGCTCGCTCGGTTCGATCCGCGTGGAAGGCTGCGCAGTCGCTGGGATAGAGCGATGACGGACAAAGACGATGTTCTCTTGAACAGCAAGGAGGTCGCGCGCCTCCTGGACTTGAGCCCGGACACCGTCAACGAGTTCGCGCGCAAGAGCATCCTCCCGGCGTTCAAGAAGGGCAGACAGTGGCGCTTCCGCAGACGCGACGTCGCCTCGTTCAAGCGCCAACTTCACGGCGCGACCGCTGCCTGATCCAGAGCAGCCGAACCGCGACGCAGGTACTTCATCGCCGAGAATCGTTTTTCTTGCGACGGTGTTTGTGCAAAAGAAGCCTTTGCATCCGAGGTGACGATGGCGTTCGCGGGAGCGGATCCGCACGAGAGCAAGATCTACTACGAGTTCTCGCATCTCTACGACCGGATCTTCACTCGATTCTTCTTCCCGCGCATCGTCTCGACGATCCGCAGTCTGAAGATTCCCGCCGGCGCCAAGGTGCTCGAGGTCGGTGTCGGTACCGGGCTCTCCCTTCCCGCTTACCCGCAGCACGCGGAGGTGACCGGCATCGATTTAGCGCCCGAGATGCTGGAGCAGGCGCAACGCAAGGTGAGCACCGAAGGCTGGCACCACATTCGCCTGCTGCAGATGGACGCTCTCGATCTCGAGTTCGATGACGAGGAGTTCGACTACATCACGGCGTTTCACGTCGTGAGCGTCGTACCGGACCATGCGAGTTTGATGAAGGAGATGGTGCGCGTCTGTAAGCCGGGCGGGACTTTGGTCATCATCAATCATTTCCGTAGCCGCCGGGCCTGGCTTGCCCTGGCGGTCGATCGGCTCGACCCGGTCACGCGCAAGCTCGGTTGGCGGACCACTCTCAAGTGTTCCGATCTGTTCGCCGACGTGCCGCTGCAAATCGAGCGGAGCTTCAAGACGTCCGAATCTTCGCTCTTCACCGTAGTCATCGCCCGCAAGCCGGAGAGCTCGCTGGCGAGCGCGGCGCGCTAGGCTCGGTTCGAGCGGGCGCGCTTACTGGACGAACGTCTTCTTCGGTGCGAACGGGATAATGCCGCGGCGCAGCAGCACGCTGGCATCCCGGGCGCTGCGCGTCACGAACCAGCGACGGTAGATCCGTAGCGTGTCGCGGTCACTGGCGAAGAGCTCGTCCAGGCTCATTTGCGACAGCACGCGCACGAAGTCGAGGAAGCGTGTGGACATCTCGGTGAACAGATCCGTCACCCCTCGACCGAGCTGGGCGCCGGGAAGGGTCGCCAGGCGGCGATAGGCCAAGCCCCCGAGTGACGTGTAGTATTCAGGGCCGACGGCGGTGCTTTCGAGGCTCTCGGTGAACACGCCGCTGACGAAGAGCGCGGTATCCCCGACGTACTTCAGTCGCTGGTAACGCTCGGGCGGAGCCCCGTCGAGGGATTCGAGAAAATCGAGCGCGAGAGGGCGATCGAGGAGTCCCTCCTCGCATCGAACGAATCGCTCTAGCAGCTGGACTAAGTAGAATTCCGCCGTCTCGCTCGGAAGCACCTTTTGCTCGTCGCACGCTTGGCGCAGCAGCTCCCGAAAGAAATCCTTCGCCGTGCTCCGCAGTAGCCGCTCGCTCATCGCTTCTTCCACCAGATGCAGAATGGCCACGGCGCATGCAAGAGTCGGCTCGGGCTCGACCTCGCATCACGGCGCCGCTTCGGGGGCCGGCGTGGGTGCCGCGAGCGGCGGCGTCACCTCCGGCGGCGCCGGGCCGTAGGGAGGGAACAAGCCGCGGAACCCACGATAGAAGGAGAACATCCAGCTCTCGCGAGTCGAGGAGACGAGCCCTTTGGCATCGCGATAGAGGCTCGGATCGTTCACCAGCTGAGCGGCGGTGCCGGAGCCGTGGTTGATCTTCTCGGAGATCTCGGCGAGGTTTTCCGCCGCGCGACGCAGGTCCCGCAAGAGCGCATCGCCATAGGCTCGATCCAGCATGAGCTGCGGCAGAGCCCCCTGCGCCGCGGTCAGCTTGGCGCTGAAGCTCGCCAGATCGCTCGACGCGCGGTCGAGATTGGCGAGCACACGCTGCGCCTGATCGCCGCGTTTCAAGAGCACGCCGAGCGCTCCCTTGCCGCCTTCGATTTCCTTGAGGATGCGCTCGAACGATGCCGTCGTGCCCTCCACGTGCGCCATCGTGCGCTGCAGGTCGGCCAGCGTCGTCGCGCCCTGCTCGCGGTTCTTCACCATCTGTCCGAGTAGACCCTCCCCGTGCTCGATCGACGCCAAGACGGTGCGCAGCGAATTGGTCGTTTCGACGACGTTGGTGACGATGTCTCCGCTCTCGCCGAGCAGTGCCTCGTAGTCGATCGGATCCGCCGAGGGGATGATGGAGCCCGGCGGCAACACGGGGGACTGGGGAGACCCGCCGGCGATCTCGACGTACTTGTCGCCGAGCAAGCCGATCGTGCGGATGCGCGCGACGGAGTCCTCGCGAATGCGCGGTCCGGCGTCGCCCGAGATGCTGACCGACACCACGATGTACGTGGCGCCCGGATCATCGGAAAACGACACGCTCTGCACCGACCCGATGTCTACGCCGGTCAAGCTCACGGGCGAGCCAACCCGGAGTCCGTTGATGCGAGCGAAGCGGATCTCGTAGGCTTGCTTGGGCTCCCAGAAGCGCTGCTCGCGGCCGATCCAGAACGTACCGAGCATGGCGAGCGTCAACGCGACCACCACGGTGGCACCCACGCGGACCGTTCGTTGTGAGGAAGTCGGCATTCGTCTCCTGGGACCGATTCAAGCGGCGGCGTCGAGGAACTCGCGCAGTATGGGTTGCGAGCTGCGCCGCGTCTCCTCCGGCGTGCCTACGAAGGCGATCCTCCCGTCGTGCAGGAATGCGATCCGATCGGCGACGTGAAAGGCGCAGTGAAGGTCGTGCGTCACCACCACGCCGCTGAGGCCGAGTCGCTGCTGCAGGTCCCGGATCAGCACGTTGATTTTCTGAGCGACCACCGGGTCGAGCCCCGTCGTTGGCTCGTCGTACAGCATGACCTCCGGCTCGAGCGCGAGAGCTCGCGCGAGACCGGCTCGCTTGCGCATTCCCCCAGAGAGCTCGGCGGGCATGAGGAGCGCCGCGTCACGCAGGCCGACGACCTCGAGCAGTTGGTCCACTCGCTCGCGGATCTTCGATTCGGAGACCTGTCCGGCCTCGCGAATGGGATAAGCGACGTTGTCGAGGACGCTCATCGAGTCGAATAGCGCGGCCATTTGGAAGAGCATCCCGACCTTGCGCCGGATCGGCCCGAGGTCGACCTCCGCGAGTTGCGCGATGTTCTCACCCGCGACGAGCACCTCGCCGCGATCGGGGCGTAGGAGGCCGTTCATGTGCTTGAGAAGCACACTCTTGCCCGAGCCACTGCCGCCGAGGATGACGAGCGTCTCGCCACGCCGTACATCGAGGTCGAGGCCTCGCAGCACCTGCTTCGCGCCGAAGGCCTTGTAGAGCGCGACGCAAGAGACGAGCGGGACGAACGTCCGCGTCATAGCGCGAGGAACAGCTTGCTCAAAAAGAAGTCACTGATCAGGACCGCCACGGAGGCAGCCACCACCGTCGCGGTGGTCGCCCGCCCGACTCCGTCGGCGCCACCTCGCGCTTCGAGCCCGTTGCGGCAGGCGATGATGCCGATGAAGTAGGCGAAGAACACCGCCTTCGCGAGGCCGCTGAAGAAGTCGCTGAAGGCGAGCGCTTGCAGCATCGTCCGGGTGTAGAACTCGGTCGTCAGCCCCAGTTCCGTGACCGAGATCAGGCAACCCCCAGCGATGCCGACGGCATCCGCGATCACCGTCAGCAGCGGCAGCATGACGAGCAACGCGGCGACGCGCGGCACGACCAGCTTGCGAACCGGGTCGGCCCCCAGCGATCGGATGGCGTCGATCTGTTCCGAGACAGCCATGCTGCCGATCTCGGCAGTGATGCCGGCGCCGACCCGCCCTCCGACCATCAGCGCGGTGAGCACCGGCGCCAGCTCGCGCAGTAGGCTCACTCCGACGATTCGACTCACGAAGATCTGCGCGCCGAACTTGGCGAGAAAGTTTCCCATCTGGAGCGCGAGCACCATGCCCATGAACACGGCGGTCAGGTTCACGATCGAGAGGCTGCGCACACCCACTTGGTCGAGCTGCTCGATGACGAGAGCCACGTCGCGCCGCGAGCGGATGCCGTGCCGGGCGGCCGCGAAGGATAGCTCCGCGATCTCGCCGCTGGCGCGTAGGAACCGGGACAGTGCTGGGAGCCTCGCAGTATGGATCTCGGCGGCCCCGGTGTTCACCATGATGGGCGTCGTCGAACGGCTCAGCGGCGCGCCGCGAACCAGCGCCGCGGCACGATTCGCCAAGCGAGCGCGGCGAGAGGCGCGCCGATGATCCCGCCGATCAGCACCGCGCCCATCAGCGAGCGCAGCTGCGGATGCGGTGAGGCCCAGCGAACGTACTGGTCGACGACAAAGAACGTGACCGCCGCGCCCATGGTCGCCGATCCGTCGCCGTCCATCCATTTCTCGAGTGCCAAGGCTCCCACCATGCCCGCGATGCCGAGAATCGGGAAGAGCCACGGGTTCGCAGCCGCAAAGACCGCGACCCGGAGCTGCGGCTCGAGCGAAGGGTCGATGTCCTGGACGCGGAGCTTGGCCGGCGCCGCCGTCCGCACCAGGTGGCGCTGCGACGTATGCTGGATCTCGACGACTGTGGAGCCGCGCCGGCCGAGGCGCTGGTGGGCGAAGCTGTCCTCGAAGTTGCCGTCGAGGATCGACGGGGCTCCGTCGGTGGAAGCCACCTCGAGGCGATAGCGGCCGAGCCGATTCCCCTGACCCTGCTGCGAAACGAATCGCCCGTCGACCACTAGGGCGAGCAGCCCCGCAGGCACGGAGACGCCGTCGCCACCGACCGAGAGCGCTCCTTCGGCGAGCGGCGCGCCCGGGTAGTTGAATCGGTAGAACGTCGTGAAGACGAGCAGGGTCCAGCCGATGACGAAAGCGAGCGAAGCCTGCCGGTGGCGAACCTCCTCAGCGAACAGATAGTGGCGAAACGAAGCGAACAACGTGAGGACGAGCAACGCCCCCGCGACACCTACGACGGCGACCCTCTCCGGCCATAGGTCGGCCGCGGAAAGCAGCCAGAAGGCCAAACCGCTCGTCAGCGCGAGCGTTGGGATCACCCAGCTTTGCAGCGCCTGGGTCACCATGGCGCGGAAGATGGGCGGAGACTGCGCCATGCGGCCTTGCGCGGCGCCGCCAGCACGTCTCGGCCGGTTCGGAGGCAACTTCTTCACGGCCATCGAGGCGTCAGCGGCTATCGAATGCGCGTTTCGCTGTCAACGAGAAGCGCGGTGCGCCTCGACGGGTGCCAGAAAGGTCCGCCCGCAAGCGTCCGCCGGGCCTGCAGGAAGCGACGGATAGAACGCGAAGACTTCCTCGGATCGGACGAAGGCTCGAAACAGCACGGCCATGATTTCCATCTGCGAGGTGTACTCGTCGAGCGCCCGCCCCTTACCGTCGAGTTCCGCAGCCGATAGCTCGAGAAATTGCCAGCTCGCCCCCACGGGCGACACACCCGGCGGCGCCTCGAGCTCCGCACCCTCCGCGGCTCCCGGCCAATCGGGCCGATGCACGGTGTACGCGAGGACCCGAGGCACGCTGAACTCGGGATTGGACGAGCTCAAGCGCCGCAGCGCGCGCACCACGAAATGAAACGCCGCGCAGTGATCCGGATGAATGTCCCAAGGCCCGGTGACTGCGATCCACTGTGGACTCAGCCTGACGATCAACCGCGCGAGCTCACGCTCGAGCGCGACCCCCGAGTAGGCCGTGCCGCGGGAGACACTCAGCGCGTACGGAGGTCGGTCGTCGTGGGTATAGGGAGACACGAACGGAGTCGTCGCGCTCCACGAGGTCGTCAGCAGGTCGAGAAGGCCTCCGTCAGGGAATCCGAAGGCGAACAAGCGCTTCTCGCTGATCGAAAGCGTGTGCAGCGCACGTAACGCCTCCCGCAAGCGCCGCTCGCCGTAGTCGACGAAGTCGCGCGGCTGCGGCTTCAGGCGGTGAGTCTCGAGCTCGACGCCGTCCACGTAGCCGTCTCCGCTCGTCAGATACGCGACGCTGACCTGTCCTTGCCGCGCTTGCACGCGCTGCATGAGGCCCGCCGCGCCGAGCGTCTCGTCGTCGGGATGCGGGGCGACGACTAGCAGATGCAAGCGCTCCGGCACCTCGAGGGTCCTGCGCGGCGAGGGCGACGAGTGCGCAGTCGCCGCGCGCGCGAAGAGTAGAACCGCAGAAAGGAACACGAGAAGCGCTGCGTCGCCGCGGTCGCCGCGTGCGAAGATCATCGCGTCGAAGGCTCGGGCGAAGGAGAGCGGTGCAAACTCGCGCGTCCCGCCGTGAGCGTCGGTCGCAGGAAGAGCAACGTCAGCACGAGCGGCAAAATGTAGTAGCTCGCTCTGAAGATCACCGTCGCGACGACCGCCGTCTCAAGCGGCACTCCGAACGAAGAGAACACGACCGCCATCGATCCTTCCATGATGCCGAGCCCGCCGGGCACGAGGTTGATCACCGATAGAAAAACACCCGTCGAAAAGCCGATGACCACCAAATGCATTGGCACCGGGTATTCGACGCAGGCGAAGGCGGCGTATAGCGTCGCCAGCATGAGGAACCAGTCGATCCCGATGTAGACGAGCGGCGGCGCCATCTTGACGCCTCGCGCGATCAAGAAATCGACGCCATCGTGGAGCTCCGCTTCGAAGAATTCGAGGCGGGCGCGAATCGCGTCGCCGCGCGCGTGGAAGACGCGGGACATCCATTCCGGAATGCGCATTAGCGAGGCGAACAACTTCTGGCGGACGGCTCGCGACGTCACCAGCGCGACCGCTCCGATGCAGAGCGACAGCGACACCAGGAAGAGGACCCCGACGATCGCTTGCGACCCACCGCGCAGCTGTCCATCGAACAACAGGTTCAGCAAGCCCCAAAAGAGAAACGCGAGCAGCACGAAGTTGGTGAGAAACGTCTGCGCCAGCGAAATGCTGACCGCGTTTCCAGAGCTGAGCCCATGCTGCTGGGA
>JBEVNX010000235.1:0-32320 GCA_040507895.1 Binatia bacterium
CAACTCAGGGCAAAGCTTGTGAATGAACGGCATGTCGATCGCGCCGTCGACGTTGACGTACGCGACATGGACGCCGTGCGGTCCGAGATCGCGCGCCATCACTTGCGCTAAGCCGCGCAGCGCGAACTTGGACGGCCCGAAGGCGGCCGAGGTCGCGAAGGGGCGGATGCCAGCCGTGGCCCCGGTGAACAGGATCGCCCCTCTTCCCTTCGCGAGCATCGCCGGCACCACCTCCTGCGAGCAGAGAAAGGCGCCGAGCGCGTTCACCCTCCAGGTGGTCTCGAAAGTGCTCGGCTTCGTTTCCATCAGCCGGCCGAACGGGCGCATCGCCGCGTAGGAGAGCAGCACGTCGACTTCGCCGAGCTCGCTTCGCGCGCGCTCGAACGTCGATCGAATCTCCTCGGCCTGGCTCACGTCGACCGGGAGGGCGATCGCTCGGCCACCCGCGCCGGCGATGTCGCTCGCGAGCTGCTCAAGCCTCCTCTCGTCCCGAGCCATCAGCGCCACGGCGTACCCGCTCGAGAAGCGTCGCGCGAGCGCTGCGCCCAAGCCCGCTCCGGCCACTCCCTTCTTGCCCTGAGCGGTCATCGCGATTCCCTCCCTTCGATTCGACCCAACGCCGCCTCGACCCAGTCGAGCCGGTCGTTTCCCCAGAACATGTCCTCGCCAACGAAGAACGTCGGCGCGCCGAACACTCCTCGGCGCACGGCTTCGTCCGTGTTGCGCCGCAGCTCGTTCTTCGTTCCTTCCTCTTCGATGGTGCCGAGCAATCGCTCGGGATCGATCGAGGCGCTTTGCAGGACGCTCCGAAACGTCGCCTCCGCACCGAGATCGAGCGGCCTTCCCCAAACCGCGTCGAAGACGACCCGATGGTAGGCTTCGAACACCGCTAGCTTTTGGCTCGCCACGGCGCCCCGCATCAGCCGCAGCGTGTTGGAGGGGAAGGAAAAGGGGTTCGACGCAAAGCGCACGCCGTAGCGCTGCGCCCAACGCTCCAGCTCGCGTCCCATGTAGGCGCCCTTCGCGGCAACCGCCATCGGCGAAGCGTTCCCCGTGGCCTTCAGCACCGCGCCGAGCAGCATCGGCCGGTAGGCGAGCGTTGCTCCCGTGCGCTGCGCGAGATTCGCGAGTTGCGTGTCCGCCAGGTAACTGAAGGGGCTTCCGTAGTCGAAGAAGAACTCCAGGAACCGTTGCACGTCCGAACCCCCACGCCGACTCGTCGCGGGTCGGCCGCTATGGCCCGGGCTCCGCCCGGGCTCTTTCGATCTTCGCCAAGTAGGGTTCCACGTCCGGAGCGAAAGCCGCATGGCCTCGCAAGCGCCTGAAAAGCGCGATCGCCGGGGCGAGCGCCGCATCGGCGAGCACCGTATCGAGAATCGGCTGTAAGCCTTGCGTCGCGAGCACGCGGGCTCGCGCCCGTTCGTTCCAAAAGAGGCCGAGCTCGGCGACGAAGCAGATGTCTGCGAGAGTCACCCCGTCGCCCACCAAGAACTCGCGCTCAGGCGCCAACGCTCGACTGATCCCAGACAAATAGGTCGTCAGTGCGTCACGAGCTCGCGAGTGAAGCTCGCGCGAGACGGTTTCACCGAGCAGCGCGAGCAAATAGGTCTGCGCGTCCCGCGCGAAGACGAGAGCGGCATCCAGGAAGGCGTCGATGCGCGACGCCTCGTAGGGATCACGACCATACAGCGCGGCGCGTCGTTCGCCGAGGCGGGCAACGGCGCGCATGATGCTGTTGGACTCGAAGATCCCGACCTTACCGTCCGGGCTGAATGCGGCCGGAACGGTGCCGAACGGGTGCGCGTCCAGGAACGCCTCGGTCTTGCAAAGCTTCACTCCTTTGAAGCCCGTCCGACCGATACGCACGGCGGCGGAAACGGGCGCGTCGCCGCTCGAGAGCGGTCGAGCATCGAAATCCCATAGCCAGGACTCGAGCTCCTTCGGCGAGGCCCCGCGCACCTCGACATCGATCCCGCAAATTCGGGCGGCGATCGTCGCTTTCCAGATGCGCGGGTTGGGCAGATACGAGAAGATCCTGAGCTCGCTCATCCTTTCTCCCGGACCGGCCCGCGCTCTCCTAGCCGACTCGTCACCACGCTTCGCCAAACGGCCTGATCTCGACGTTGAACGACCAGGCGCAGCGGTCCTGATGCGCGACGTGCCACACCTCCTCGGCGATCGCCGCGGGTGTGATGAAGAACTCGTCGGGAGCTTCGGAGAACATCTTGCGCGTCCACTCGAGGTCGATGACCGCGTCGATCACCACGTAGGCGACGTGCACGCCCTTCGGGCCGAGGTCGCGGGCCATTGCTTCCGCGAGAATGCGCTGCGCGGCCTTGGTCGGCGCGAAGCCCGCAAATCTCGGTTTGCCGCGCAACGCGGAGGTGTTGCCGGTGACGAGAATGGCGCCTTCTCCCGCCGCGACCATCGCCGGAGCCAGTCGTCGAGCGAGATGCAGGAGCGCCAAGGTGTTGATCCGGAAGTTGCGATCGAACGCGGCGGGATCGATCTCGAGGAAGCTCCCGAAGACCCCTCCGACGGCATTGTGGATCAGCACCTTCGGCACGCCGAGCTCGACCCGGACCTGATCGAGCACCGCGTCGAGTCGGGCCTCGTCGGTCACGTCGCACGGATATCCGCGCGCGTGCTCGATGTCTCTCTCGAGCGAGGCGAGCCGCTCGGGGCTTCGGGCGAGCATCGCCACCGCGTAGCCACCCCGCGCGAAGCGTCGCGCCATCGCCGCTCCGGTCCCCGGACCCACGCCCGTCACGACCGCGACCGGGCGCCGTTCAACCACCGAGTCCTCCTGACGAGCGCGGTCGAGGGATCTTGCCGATTACCGGTCGAGCCGCTATCGTTTTGATTACGATCGTCATCTTTCAACGAACCATGGCGCCCATCACCCGCTGAGTCAAGCGGGCGGAAGAAGGGGAAGGAGATCCCGTCGTGCGGGTTTCGAAGCAGAAGGCGGCTCAGAACCGCCGCAGGATTCTGACGGCCGCGTCCCGCTTGTTCCGCGAGAACGGCGTCGACGCCTGCGGGATCGACGCCATCACCGGCGAAGCCGGCTTGACCCACGGGGCCTTCTACAGCCACTTCGAGTCGAAGGACGCGGCGGTGACGGAGGCGATCCGGCTCGCGCTCGAGACATCACGCGAGGCGTTGAGGTCGACCGCTCGGGGCGGCACGAGGAAGCGGAGGTTCGCGAGCGTCGTCGACGCCTACCTGGGGCCCGGTCATCGAGATTCCCGCGGAAAGGGCTGCGTGATCGCCGCGCTCGGCCCCGACATCGCCCGCCAGCCGAAGAGAGTACGCGTCGCGTTCACCGTGGGGCTGAAGCAGTCTCTGGCGCTCCTCGCCGACCTGGCTCCGGGTCGCGATGCCGAGCGTCGCTACGACGACGCGATCGCGGCGCTTTCCTGCATGGCGGGCGCGCTGATCCTCGCCCGAGCGGTCGACGAGGAAGCCTTCTCGCGGCGGATCCTTTTGACGGCTGCGCGGCGGCTGAACCGCGCCGAGAGATTTCGCGCGCGCCCGGGCCCCTCTTAGCCGTCCCTTGCGATCGAAGCGCGCGGCGCCGAGCCGCGGCTGCTATCCCACTCGCCGCAGCATGACCACTGGAATCTTCCGCTCGGTCTTCTTTTGATAGGCGACGTACGGAGGATAGATCCCGACCATCAGGTCCCAGAGCTTCGCTCGCTCAGGGCCCTCGACCGTCGACGCCTTGGCCCCAAATTGTTCCGTCCCGACCTGCACGTCCACGTCCGGGTCCGCGCTCAGGTTGCGATACCAGCCGGGATGCTCCGGCGCGCCTCCCTTGGAGGCAATCACGACGACGCCTCCTTCGGTCTTGCCGTAGATCAGCGGGACGAGCTGCTTCGTCCCCGACCGACGGCCCGTCGTCGTTAGCAGAAGCGTCGGCAGCGGGCCGGGACCGCCGACGACCGACGAGTCCCACATGTGCCCCTCCCGACCGCCGCTCGCGAGATACTGCTGCACGTGATTTTGGATCCAGGCCGGCATTCCCGCCGGGACGTTCACCTTCGTTGCCATGCTCGTCTCCTATCCTTTCCGACCCTGGAGCTTCCGATCGGGCGTTGCAAGCCCAGGTGCCTCTCGTATAGTCCTGGCCGCGTTGAGCGCAAGGGAGGCAGCAAACCTCATCGTCGGCGTACGGAGCGAGCGAGCCCCGCGGCCGTCCTTCGAGCGCATGAACGCGACGCTGCTCGCTTGCCCGAAATGCCGGGTCGCGGTGCCGGTTCGCAAGCGCCTGCTGCTCGTCCTGCCGAACGGCGACAAGTACGAGTACGTCTGCCCCCAGTGCGGCTCGACCTGCGGCGATACGATCGAGCCCCCTCCTCGGCACATTTGAGCATCGAGCGGGGGGCGCGGCCGTAAGGCGGTGATGGCTCACGCGCCGATCGTCTCGGCGAGGAGTCGCAACGCTCTCTCCGCGAAGATGCGCATGTTCTCGACCCGTTCCGCGCGGCCGGTCTCGATCGTCATCGCGCGCTCGATGGCACCGGTGACGGCCACGCAGGCGTGGCCTGGCGGATCGCCGTAGCGATTCCCAGCCGGGCCGGAGGCCCCGCTCTCGGCGATACCCCAAGTCGTCGCCAGGCGCTCGCGAACGCCACGCGCGGCGAGCAGAGCATAGGCCTCGGTCGAGGCGCGGATTCCTCTCAGAGCCTCGTCGGAGATGCCGAGAAAACCGCGGCGCGACTCGATCGTGTACACAACCGAGCCGCCAAGGAAAAACACGGAGGCGCCGGGCTGGGCCACGAGGGCCGCGGAGACGAGACCGCCGGTCGACGACTCGGCGACGGCGACCGTTTCCCTTCGCTCCTTCAGACGCGCGGCGATCCTCCCGGCGATCGGCAGGAGATTCTCCATCGTAACCCTTCGGCGAAATCTCGGCGCGCCTTAGCGTGCGCCTGCGCCCGCGAGCAAGGCTGACAACCTCGCATTGCCGAGCGGCGTGCGTGCGATAGTGTAGCACTCTTGTGTCGCTCGATTCCCTCGCCCTTCTCCCTGCCGCGTTCCTCGCCGGACTGATCAATTCGGTCGCGGGAGGCGGAACGCTGGTTTCGTTTCCGGCTCTGGTCTGGATCGGTCGTGATCCGATCGTCGCCAACGTCACCAGCACGCTCGGGCTCTGGCCGGCCTCGCTCGGAGCGATGGCCGGCTTTCGGCGCGAGTTGACCGAGAGCCGCCGCTGGCTCCGGGTGTTGCTTCCGCCCTCGTTCGCAGGCGGCGCCGTCGGCGCCGTGCTGCTGCTGCATACGCCGTCGCATACGTTCGCGGCGATCGTTCCCTATCTGATTCTGTTCGCCACGGCGCTGTTCGCAGCCGGAGAGCGCATCGGCCGGCATTTCCCGGCGCCGCCGGACGCGGAGGGGCTCCGTGCCGGATCATGGTGGGCCACGGTCGGCTTTCAGTTTTTTGTCGCGGTGTACGGAGGCTATTTCGGCGCGGGTATCGGCATCCTGATGCTAGCGGCGCTCTCGCTCTTAGGGCTCAAGGACTTGCATCAGATGAACGGCATCAAGAACACCCTCGCCGTGCTCATCAACGGCATCGCGGCGATCTACTTCTCGCTCTCGGGGCGCGTCGTCTGGTCGGACGCCTTCGTGATCGCTCTCGCCGCCAGCGCCGGCGGCTACGGGGGAGCCGGCCTGGCGCGAACCCTCGGGCAAGTGTTCGTGCGCCGAGCCGTGGTTGGGATCGGCATCGCGATGGCGCTGTCGTTGATGTGGCGCTGAACGCGAAGCCGGAGCTCGTCCCATCTTCACGTCACTCGGGGATCACCCCGAGCGACCCCATGGAGAAGGAGTTCAAGTTTCCCGTCTTCGGTCGAACTCCGCTGCGGCCGCCATCATCAGTTCCTCATCCGCGAGCAGGTCATAGGCCGTCATCGCGAGCGCTTTGGCGACGCGGATCATCGCGTCGTAGCCGCGGCTCGAATTGGCGTGCGTCACGAATGCGTCTTCGTGACATGATCCCTCGCCGCGGCGCGCGATCGCGAAGATCGGATGAATCGCCGGCATCGCATGGCTGATGTCACCCATGTCCGTGCTGCCAGTCGGCAGATCCGGCGGCGCCTCCGGTGAGTGCGCTCCGAGCGACGCGGTGTGCGTAGCGTAGCGGCGCGCGATCGAGAGGCTGTTGATCATGCTCTTGTAACCGCCCTCGATTCTGGCATCCACCCGGGTCCCGGTGGCCATCGCGGCAGCTTCGGCGCAGCGAATCACGCGGATCGCCATCTCTTCGGCATGTTCGCTCGTCCTGGCGCGCGCCAGGAACAGGCACTCGGCCCGCTCGGGGATTATGTTCACCGCCTGTCCACCGTCGGTGATGATGCCGTGGATTCGCGAACCGTCGCGGAAATGGAGGCGCGCCATATCGACCGTGTGAAACGTCTGCAGCACGGCGGCGAGCGCGCTCGATCCCTCCCACGGCGCGAGCGCCGCGTGCGCCGCGTGGCCGGAGAACGTGATGCGGAGATGGCGGGTCGCGAGCGCGGGCATGGTCGAGTGCTCCATGTCCATCGGGTGCGCCATCAAGGCGGCATCGACGCCCCGTAGCGCGCCACGCTCGAGCAGCAGGATCTTGCCGCCGCCGCCCTCTTCGGCAGGCGTTCCCATGAAGACGATGCGCCCGGGCAGCCGGTCCGCGATCGCGCTGAGACCGGCGACAGCGCTCAGCGCCGCGCCCGCGATCAGGTTGTGGCCGCACGAATGGCCGTTCGGAAGCGCGTCGTATTCGGCGAAGATCGCGACCGTGGGTCCTGCGACTCGACCGAGCTCCGCGCGGAAGGCGGTCTCAAGCCCCGCGATCCCCGTTTCGACGCGGAGCCCGAGACCGGCGGCTGCCTTACAAAGCTGTTCGACCGCGTGGTGCTCCTCGAATTTGAGCTCCGGACGACCGTGAATCGAACGACCGACTGCGACCGCCGTTTCACGAAAGTCGTCGATGGCGCCGCAGATGGCTTTGTGGGCTTCCATGATGCTTCCCTCGTCAGCGCAGTTCGCTCATCGACGCTCGCGAACAAACGGAAAGAAGGGCTACGAGCTTGATCTCGTAGCCCTTCAACCTTGTAGAGCGGGAGACCGGGATTGAACCGGCGACCTTCTCGTTGGCAACGAGACGTTCTACCGCTGAACTACTCCCGCGTGACCAACGGCCTAGGAGCTTAGCGAAAGCCCCCTCGAGAGGCAACGTGAACTTCTCCACGGAAGATCGCGGCGAGCTCGCAACGCAAGCCTGTCAGACCGCGGACGGACACGGGTGGCAGCCTCGGGGCTCGGCGATGAATCCATCGGACTTGCATCGGTCAGCCCGAGGTGTGACGCTTCCGCGCCATGTCCACCTCGCTTCCCGACGACGTGAAGGCGCTTCTCGACGGTCCGAACTTCGCTCACCTCGCGACCCTCCGGAAGAGCGGATCGCCACAGGTCGACCCAGTGTGGGTGGGCCGCGACGGCGACCGCATTCTCGTCGCCACCGGCGAGCGGACTGTCAAGGCTCGCAACGCCCTTCGCGATCCTCGCGTGGCGCTCTCGATCGTAGGCTTCCGGGATCCGTACGACGAAGCGATGATTCGCGGCCTCGTCGTGGAAAGGCGGCCCGACCCGGACCTCGCGGTCATGGACGAGATCGCCCGGAAGTATACGGGCAAGCCGTTTCCGTGGCGCGCCCGTGAAGGCCGGATCGTTCTGGTGATCGAGGCCGAGCACGTGCAGGCACGGAAGCTCCCGTTCGCGCCTCCGACCTAGGCGGGGCTCTCGGCTCCTCGCGGCGGCCGCAGTCGTGCTCCAGAGCCTCCCGATCGTGGGGCGGCTACGCGGAGCGGGCTCTTCGATGGAGCACGGCGGCCATCGCGACGAGCGCGATCGTTGGGGCGAACGCCGCTGGCGTATCGACGAGCCAGTGGCTCGGCGGCAGGCGTCCGCTCACGATGTCGGCCACGTGAATGGCCGCATGTCCCGCATAGAACGACGTGATCCCGACATGAACGGGCAACGCCCGATCAAGATTTTCCGCGCACCAGGCGAAGCCGATCCAGCACACCGTGTACGCGACGCCGAGATCACGGACCAAATGCGAGTTGAGGGCCCCGTGTCCGGCACCGCCGCCGGGATCCCGACGAACCAGCCGGCCGGCGCCGCCAGCATCCAGAGCCCGTTGGCGACGTTGAGGAACGCGAAGATTCGGTAGAGCCACTTCACCCGATTGCCTCGGTACGCCGCCACGACCGAGCGACGAACATACGCGACATGACCTGGGCCATGGCATCAACCGACGACTTCGCCTGGTCCCGATGCGGCCACTCGCCCTCCGCATCAGGTAGATGGAGATCGTCCGCTCGCTTTGATGCTCGGCGCAGGCCGATCCCGCGCGTGGGCCTTGCAACCGTCACAGCACCCCTCAGGGGGTCGGGGTGGGAGCAGGAGGTCCCGGCGTCGAAGTCGGGAATGGCGCGGGGCTCGGGGTAGGCGTCAGTCGCAGCGGGAACGGCTTCCCGGGTGGCAAGCTCGCGCCGTAGGCGAGCTTTACGTCGCCCTGGGAGCAATCGATGCCTAGCCCGTCGAGCGGGGCGGGATCATCCGGGTCGGGGATGCCGTCGTTGTCGGTGTCGTCGTTCAACGGATCGGTCTCGCCGAGGCAGGGCTCCCAGAAGCCGTTGTTGTTGCAATCCTCGCAACCCGTGCAGGTCGGGAGCTCTTGGTCGGGTCGACCGTCGCACAGGCCGTCGTGGTCCGTGTCCGTGTCCGCGAAGTCCGTTTCGCCGGGATCGAAGATGAAATTCTTGTTGGTGTCCTCGGTATTGTCGGTGAGCCCGTCGATGTCGAGGTCCGTACCGGGCCCGGAGCTCACGCAGGCGTAGAGCAGCAGCGCCGCGACCGGGGCCACCACCAAGCCCACCCCCCACTTCCGCGTCAAGCTCATCCCGCTCCTCTTCCCACCTGCTGCGCTCGGATCTGGTGTGCCACCCTGGCCGTATACATGCCGCCGGACCACAGGCTCACCACCGTCGAGATCCACAAGAAGTACATGCCGGCTAGATGAAAATCGATAGCCGCATAGGTGTAGTGCAGGAGCAACCCGTGGAGCGCGAACATCTGGAAGATCATCTTGTATTTGCCGAGCTCCTCGGCGGGCACCACGATGCCTTCTCCGGAAGCGATGGCCCGCAGCGCGGTCACCGCCATTTCGCGTCCGATGATGATCACCACCAGCCAACTCGGCGGGCGCGGCTCGCGTGACATGCCGACGAGCATGATGAGGATCGCCGCCACCAGCAGCTTGTCTGCCAGGGGATCGAGAAACTTCCCGAGCGTGGTGGTGATCGAGTACTTACGAGCCAGCTGCCCATCCCAGTAGTCCGTGAGGCAGGCCACAAAGAAGAGTCCGGTCGCCAGCACACCGGCTCCGGGCCCCTCGTCACGCAACAGCACGACGATGATCACGACGACCGCGATCCGGCCGAGCGTGAGCAAGTTCGGAAGATCGTTCCACACGATGCGCTGAAGGCTTGGAAGCGAGGTGGCGGTCGAGCTCCTCCGAGCCGCGCAACTTAGAGGATTGCCCGGAAGGGCGCAATCGATGCCGTCACCTTGATTCACCACCGACGCGTTGTCATCATCCGCTCCCTTCATGCGTGTTCAGAGCGACACGCTCGTGATCGGCGGCGGTATCGCCGGTCTTTGTTTCGCCCTCAAGGCGGCCGCTCGCGGCACGGTCATGTTGCTGACGAAGGATCGACTGCCCGAGAGCAACACGGCCTATGCGCAGGGAGGCATCGCCTCCGTATGGAGCCCGGAGGACTCTTTCGACGCCCACGTCGAGGACACTCTCGACGCGGGGGCGGGCCTTTGCCACCGGGACGTGGTCGAGCTCGTTGTCCGCGAGGGCCCCGATCGCATTCGCGAGCTGATCGAGCTCGGCACCAGCTTCTCCACACGTGCGGATCAAGAAGACCGCGAGTACGACCTCGGGCGAGAGGGCGGTCACTCTCACCGCAGGATCCTACACGCCTCCGATGCCACCGGCCGTGAGATCGTGCGGGCGCTCATCGCCGCAGTCCGCCGTGAGCCGAGGATCCAGGTGATGGAGAACCACATCGCCATCGACCTCGTGCTCGACGACAGCCCTCAGCCCGCCTGCTGGGGGGCTTACGTCCTCGACCGCGCGACCGATGAAGTGAAGACCTTCGTCGCTCGAGCATCGGTCCTCGCCACCGGCGGCGCGGGCAAGGTCTATCTGTACACGTCGAATCCCGACATCGCGACCGGCGACGGCGTGGCGATGGCGTGTCGCGCGGGCGCGACCATCGCCAACATGGAGTTCTTCCAGTTTCACCCGACGTGCCTCTACCATCCTCAAGCGAAGTCGTTCCTGCTGACCGAAGCCCTAAGGGGCGAAGGCGCGATCTTGCGCTTGCCCGACGGTACGCCGTTCATGAAGCACTACGATCCGCGCGCAGAGCTGTCGCCGCGCGACATCGTCTCGCGCGCGATCGATCACGAGATGAAGGTGCACGGCTATGAGTACGTCTACCTCGACATCTCGCACCGCGACCCGGGGTTCGTTCGCCGGCGTTTCCCGACGATCGACCATCGCTGTCTCGAGCTCGGCCTCGACATGACGAAGCAGCCGCTGCCCGTCGTTCCCGCCGCCCACTACTGCTGTGGCGGCGTGGTCACCGACGCGTTCGCGCGAACCACGATCCCCCGCCTCTACGCTTGCGGAGAAGTGGCCATGACCGGGCTGCACGGTGCCAACCGCCTGGCCTCGAACTCCCTCCTCGAGGCTCTCATCTTCGCCGATCGCGCGGCCCGCGACGTTGCCGAGCGCCTCGCTGCCGACGCGCAGCGGCCGCCGGAGGTCCCCGCCTGGGATCCCGGCGGCGCGGTCGACAGCGACGAGTCGGTGGTGGTGACCCAGAACTGGGACGAGATCCGCCGGCTGATGTGGAACTACGTCGGCATCGTGCGTACGAACCGCCGCCTCTCTCGCGCGCGCAAACGCATTCGCATGCTCCGGCACGAGATCCAGGAGTACTACTGGAACTTCTTCGTCACCTCGGACCTCGTCGAGCTCCGCAACATCGCGCTCGTCGCCGAGCTTATCATCGAATCGGCGATCGCGCGGCGGGAGAGCCGCGGCCTCCACTACAACCGTGACACGCCGGAGCGGGACGACGCGCATGGGCGCCGCGACACGTTGCTCACCCGCGCGACGCTGGAAGCGGTCCGACCCGAGTGACGCTCGCACCGTTCTCGGCGGCGCAGATCCAGATCTCCGGCGTCCGGCCGGTCCCTTCGAGATACGCGCGCGAGAGCTCCGCCGAGAACCGATCCGTGCACCCGATGTCGACCAGGCTCACCGTGCAGCCACCGAACCCAGCCCCGGTCAGGCGTGCTCCGTAGCAGCCTTCGATTCGCACCGCGGATTCGACGAGCACGTCGAGCTCGCGGCAGCTCACCTCGTAGAGCTCTCGACCGCTTCGGTGCGCCGCGGTCATCGCCCGGCCGAGCGCGGCCGCATCGCCCCGCTCGACGTCGGGAATCACCTCCTCGACCCGCGCGATCTCCTCGACGACGTGTTGCGCTCGGCGGAAGAGGAGCGACGGAAGCTCGCCGCGCAATCGCTCGAGCTCCGCGCGCGACACGTCGCGCAGCGTGTGCACGCCCGGTAACGTGCGGCGCAGGATCGCCACGGCTTGCTCGCACTGCCGGCGGCGAAGATTGAACTCCGAAGCGGCGAGCTCGCGCCGTACCCGTGTATCGGAGATCACGATCGCCGTGTCGGCCGGCAGGGGGACGATCCTCCAATCGAAGCTCCTGCAGTCGAGGAGCAGCGCATGCCCTCGACGGCCGTGGAGGCTCGTGAAGGGATCCATCAGGCCGCACGCCACGCCGACGTAGGCGTTTTCTGCTTGCTGGCAGAACCTCGCGAGATCGAGGTCGCTCGCCCGCCCGCCGCCGAGCGCGTGCCACATCCTCGCGAAGGCGACCTCGATGGCGGCGGAAGACGACAGCCCGGCCCCGATCGGCACATCCGAGGCGAGCGCGGCGTTAACCGCGGCCACCGCCAGCCCGTGTTGCTCGAGGACCCACGCGACCGCAGCCGGATAGCACGCCCACGTCGGTAGCGGCGCCCCCCCGGCATCCGTTTTCGCCAACAGCCGGTCGGCGGTGAAGCGGATGGTCGCGCCGACGTCGACGGCTTCGAGCGTCGTCACACTCTCCTCGCTCCGAGCCGCGGCGAGCCATGCGGACCGATCGATCGCCACGGGGAGTACCAGCCCGCCGTTGTAGTCGACGTGCTCGCCGATCAAGTTCACGCGACCGGGCGCGCGGACCAGGATCTCCGGATCGCGCCGGAAACGCCGGCGAAACGCATCGAGCGCCCGCTCCTTCGCCGTCGACGTCGACGTCATCGCGCCCCTCTGATAGACCCGCTCCATGTACATCGCGATGAACAACTTTCGCGTGCGCGCCGAGCGCGCCGCCGAGTTCGAGGATGCCTGGCGAAACCGCCAATCCTTTCTGGCCGGCGTGCCGGGGTTCCGGGAGTTTCACCTGCTGCGCGGCCCGCTCGACGACGACGGCGGCGTGCGTCTGTTCGCCTCTCACACGGTGTGGGACGACGAAGCGTCGTTCCGCGCCTGGACGGAGAGCGAAGCCTTCCGCAAGGCGCACGCGCAGGGAAAGGTGGGCGATCTTCTCGCGGCGCCTCCGAGATTCGTCGGCTGGGAAGTCGTTCCCACCTGACGAGCCGAGGCGCTTCGCGAACAGCGGTCGGCTCGCTCAGTGGACGTTGCGCTCCTTTGCCTCGAAGAGATGGAGCTGGATCGGCTGCTCGTCGTCCGGGCTCACCAGGACCGGATAGCGGCCGGTGAAGCAGGCGTCGCAGAACGTGCGCGGCTGACCGTCTCGCAGGAAGGTATAGAGGTCGTCCTCCGCGAGATACCCGAGACTGTCGGCGCCGATGAAGGCGCGGATTTCTTCGATCGAGTGCGATGAGCCGATCAGCTCCTTGTGCGTCGGCGTGTCGACTCCGTAGAAGCACGGGCCGGTGGTCGGGGGCGAGCTGATGCGCACGTGCACCTCGCGCGCCCCGGCGTTGCGGACCATCGTCACGATCTTTCGGCTCGTCGTTCCGCGCACGATCGAGTCGTCCACGACGATGACCCGCTTGCCGTCGAGCACTTCTCGTTGAGCGTTGAGCTTCACCTTGACGCCGAAGTGACGGATCGAGTCTTGCGGCTCGATGAACGTTCGCCCCACGTAGTGATTGCGGATGAGCCCCATCTCGAACGGCAGGCCAGATTCCTCCGAGTAGCCGACCGCCGCAGGTACGCCGGAGTCTGGGACGGGGATCACGATGTCGGCCGTCACGGCGTGCACTTGCGCCAGCCGTCGCCCGAGCTCCTTGCGGACCTGGTAGACGTTGCGACCGTACACGCGGCTGTCGGGGCGCGCGAAGTAGATGTACTCGAACACGCAGCGCTTGGGCAGGACGGACGGGAAGGGCCGGTAACTCTTCATGCCCGCGTCGTTGAACTCCACGACCTCACCGGGCGCGACCTCGCGCACGTACTCCGCGTCCACGAGATCGAGCGCACAGGTCTCCGAGGCCACCACCCATCCTTCCCCGGGCCCCTCGGCACCGCGCAGGCGCCCGAGGACTAGCGGGCGGAATCCATACGGGTCTCGCGCGGTGATCATCTCCGTCTCGGAGAGGAGAACGAGCGAATACGCCCCCTGCACCTCGCCGAGTGCTTCGACGACGCGATCGACGAGCCGCTCCGCCTTCGACATCGCGATGAGATGGAGGATGACCTCCGAGTCGGTGCCGGACTGGAAGATCCGGCCATCGGCCTCGAGCCGGCGACGGAGCTCGACGTAGTTCGTCAGGTTGCCATTGTGTGAGAGGGCGACCGCGCCGCCCACGTAGTCCACGCAGAAGGGCTGGGCGTTCTTGAGCAGCGTGGAACCGGACGTCGAGTAGCGGTTGTGGCCGATCGCGGCTGAGCCTTCGAGCCGGCGGATCACGTCCTCGTCGAAGATGTCGGCCACCAACCCCATGCCGCGATGCGAAAGCAGCACCTGCCCGTCGGCCGAAACGATGCCCGCCGATTCCTGACCCCGGTGCTGCAACGCGTAGAGCGACAGGTAGACGAGATTCGCCGCCTCGGGGTGGCCATAAACCCCGACGACCCCGCACTCTTCCTGAAAGCTATCGAGCATGGATGAATGGAGCCTGGCCCTCTCGCGCGCGCGTCATGCTACCACCCGCAGAGCGCGTTCCAAAGCATCCTCCCAGATCTCGGCGAGCTCCGCCACCGAACGGTCGATCCAATCGCCGATCTCGAGTCGGGTGCCGCCCACTTCGCCGATCGCCTGCACGGGAATTTCCTCGCGCTGGGCGCGATCGCGTAACCGCGGCCAATTCTGTCTGTCGAACGTGACAAGGATCCGCGACTGGCTCTCCCCGAAGAGCAGCACGTCGGCGCGCATGCTCTGCTCGAGCTCGATGCGGGCGCCGAGCCGGTCCGGCGACGCCAGACAGCATTCCGCGAGGGCCACTGCGAGGCCACCTTCGGCGACGTCGTGCGCGGAATGCAAAACGCCGTCGGCGGCCGCTTCAAGAACCAGCCCCTGTAGCCGCTTCTCGAAACCCAGGTCGATCCACGGCGGGGCGCCGCGCACCCGGCCGTGCACGACGGCGAGGTATTCGCTGCCGCCGAGCTCTTCGCGAGTGCGTCCGACGAGCGCTACGATGTCCCCGGCGCGGCGAAATCCCTGCGCGAGGCAGCGGCTCACCTCGTCGAGCAACCCGACCATCGCGATCATCGGCGTCGGCGGAATCGAGCGGCCCTGCGTCTCGTTGTAGAAACTCACGTTGCCGCTCACCACCGGCGTGCCGAGCGCGACACAGGCGTCGCGAATGCCGGCGACGGCCTGCTGAAACTGCCACATGACCTCCGGCTTCTCCGGGTTGCCGAAGTTCAGACAATCGCTGAGCGCCAGCGGGCGCGCGCCGCTCACCACCAGATTTCGCGCCGCCTCGCAGACCGCAATCACGGCTCCGACGTAGGGATCGAGTAGACAGTAGCGGCTGTTGCAGTCGACGGTCAGCGCGAGGCCCCTGCGCGTGCCCTTGACGCGGAGCACGGCGGCATCCGAACCGGGGCCGACCACGGTATGGCCGCGCACCAGCGAGTCGTACTGCCGGTAGACCCAGCGCCGCGAGCAGAGATTGGGGCTCGCCAGCAGCCGTCGGAGCACGTCGTCGCAATCGGGGGGCTCGGAAACGTCCGCCAGCGACAGCTCCTGCATTTCGTTGAGATTCTTCGGCTCCTCGATCGGGCGCCGATAGACCGGAGCCTGCGTCGAGACCGGCTCGACGGGTATACGCACGACTTCGTTCCCGTGCCAGCGCGCGCGGAAGAGGCCGTCGTCGCTGACGTGTCCGATCACCGCAGCCTGGAGATCCCATTTTTCGAAGATGCGCTTGACGTCCTTCTCACGTCCTGCGTTGGCGATCAGCAGCATGCGCTCCTGCGATTCCGACAGCAGGATCTCGTACGCGCTCATGCCCTCTTCCCGCTGCGGCACGCGATCCAGGTCGATCTCGATGCCGAGGCCGCCGCGGCCGGCCATCTCGACCGACGAGCTGGTGAGCCCCGCTGCTCCCATGTCCTGGATCGCCACGAGGCAATCGCTCTCCATCAGCTCGAGGCACGCCTCGAGAAGGAGCTTCTCCGTGAAGGGATCGCCGACCTGCACGGTCGGCCGCTTCTCGTCGGAATCCTCGTCGAATTCCGCCGATGCCATGCTCGCGCCGTGGATGCCGTCGCGCCCCGTACGGGAGCCGACGTACATGACCGGGTTGCCGACACCGGAGGCCGCGGCCCGGAAGATGCGGTCGCGGCGCACCAAGCCGAGCGTGAACGCGTTGACGAGAATATTCTCGTCGTAGCCGGCATCGAAGTAAATCTCGCCGCCGACCGTCGCGACCCCGACGCTGTTGCCGTATCCGCCAATGCCCGAGACCACGCCCCTGACGAGGTGCGGAGTCCGCGGGTGGTCGATCGCACCGAAGCGGAGCGAGTTCAAATTGGCGATCGGGCGTGCGCCCATCGTAAAGACGTCACGCAGGATGCCGCCGACGCCCGTCGCGGCTCCCTGGTACGGCTCGATGAAGGAAGGGTGGTTGTGGCTTTCGATCTTGAAGACCGCGGCGAGCCCGTCGCCGATGTCGACTACGCCGGCGTTCTCGCCGGGCCCCTGCAGCACGTGCGGACCCGTGGTCGGCAGCGACTTCAAGTGCACGCGCGAGCTCTTGTAGCTACAGTGCTCGGACCACATCGCCGAGAAAACGCCGAGCTCCTCCCCGGTCGGCGTGCGGCCGAGGATCGTGCAGATCTTCTGCCACTCGTCGGCCGTCAGGCCGTGCTCGGCGGCGGCCTCGACGGTGACCGGAGCGGGCGCGCCCACCTACGGCCGCCCGTCCGCCGCCGCCAGGCGCGGCTGGCGCACGCCGCGCTCGAGGTGATCGATTAACGAGCGAAACAGCTTCTGGCCGTCGCAGCCTCCCACGGCCGGATCCACGGCGTGCTCGGGATGCGGCATCATGCCGAAGACGTTGCCTCGCGCGTTCATCACGCCGGCAATCGAACCGAGCGAGCCGTTGGGGTTCGCCTGGGGCGTCGCCTCTCCCTGGGAGTCGACGTAGCGGAAGAGCACTTGGCCGCGCGCTTCGAGTTCTCCGAGCGTCTCGTCGTCGGCGAAGTAACAGCCCTCCCCGTGCTTGATCGGGATCTCCAGGATCTCGCGCTCACGGCACAGGCGGGTGAACGCGGTCGCGGCGTTCTCGACCCGCAGGTGGACTCGCTGACAGATGAACGTGAGCGAGCGGTTGCGCACGAGCACACCCGGGAGCAGCCCCGCTTCGCAAAGAATCTGGAAGCCGTTGCAGAAGCCGAGCACGAACCCGCCTTCCGCCGCGAAGCGGCCGACGCTCTCCATCACCGGCGAGAAGCGCGCCATCGCTCCACAGCGCAGGTAGTCGCCATAGGAGAACCCGCCGGGCACGACCACGGCATCGACGCCCTTGAGGTCGGCGTCCTTGTGCCAGAGCGCCACAGCGTCTTGTCCGAGGATCTCGCCGAGCGCCCAGAGCGCGTCTTGGTCGTCGTTGGAGCCGGGAAAAACGAGGACGCCCCACTTCATCTCGGCTTGACCCCGTCGTCGCCGATCTCGAAGCGGAAGTCCTCGATCACTTGGTTGGCGAGCAGCTTCTCACAGATGTCACGCACGCGCGCCGACACATCGCTGGGAGAGCCACCGAGCCGGATCTCCACGTATTTCCCGATGCGTACGTCATCGACCTCGGCGAAGCCCAAGGCGTGCAGAGCATTCGCCACTGCCTTGCCCTGGGGGTCGAGCACGCCTCGCTTGGGCGTGACATAGACTTTCGCCGTCAAGGTCAACTCGATACCCGCGACATCATCTCGCGATACGCCTCTTCGACGTTTCCGAGGTCACGTCGAAACCGATCCTTGTCGAGCTTCTCGCGCGTTCGCGTGTCCCAAAACCGGCAGGTATCGGGGCAGATCTCGTCGCCAAGCAGGATCTCACCCTTGTGCCTGCCGAACTCGAACTTCGCATCGACGAGCAGGATGCCGCGCGCCTCAAGAAAGCGACGCAGCGCTTCGTTCACTCGCAACACCATCGAACGGATCGTCGCCACCTCAGCGGGGGTAGCGAGCTTGAAGACGTCGATGTGGTCCTCGTTGATCATCGGATCGTCGAGTGGATCGCTCTTGTAGTAGTATTCGACAATCGGGTGCGGCAGATCGGCCCCCTCCTCGAGGCCCATGCGTTTTGCAAGGCTGCCGGCGACGATGTTGCGCACCACCGTTTCGACCGGGACGATCTCGAGCCGCTTGACCAGCATGTCACGATCGGAGAGCCGCGCGACGAAGTGGGTGCGTACTCCCGCTCCCTCTACGAGACCGAAGAAGATCTCGGACATGCGGTTGTTGAGCACGCCCTTCTCCTCGATCGTTCCTCGCTTCTTGGCATTGAAGGCGGTCGCGTCGTCTTTGAAGTACTGGATCAGCAGATCGGGGTCGTCGGTGGTGTAGAGCTTCTTGGCCTTGCCTTCATAGATGAGCTCGCGCTTCTCCATGACATCCTCCTACGAATCGCCGAACACGCGCTCGAACAGGACGTCCACGTAGCGCAACGCGTGCTCGACGTCGATGGTCGCGCGGATCTCTTCGTCGCTGAGCGCGCGGCGGATCGCCGAGTCGCCGAGCGCGAGCGCGAGGAACGTTCCCTGTCCGGCGGAAGCGGCGAGCGCGTGCGGCTGGACCAGCGCATACGCGGCGTCCCGCGAGAGCCCCTTGCGCACCAGAGCGAGCAACAGCGATTCGGAGAACAGCGCGCCGCCGGTCAGCTCGAGGTTCCGCCTCATCGATTCCGGCCGCACCTCCAGGCCTTCGACGACTGCCGCGAGCCGAGCGAGCATGAAGTCCATGGCGATCGTCGCATCCGGCCCGATCACGCGCTCGGCCGAGGAATGCGAGATGTCCCGCTCGTGCCAAAGCGGCACGTTGTCGAGCGCCACCTGTCCGTAGCCGCGCACCAGTCGCGCCAGACCGCAGAGGTTCTCGGTAAGGATCGGGTTGCGCTTGTGCGGCATCGCCGAGGAACCCTTCTGCCCGCGGCCGAAAGGCTCGAGCACCTCGAGCACCTCGCTTCGTTGCAGGTGCCGGATCTCCACGGCGATGCGCTCGATCGAAGCGGCGAGCAGCGAGAGCGCCGTGAAGAACGCCGCGTGCCGATCCCGCGGCACTACCTGGGTGGCGAGAGGCTCCGGGTGGAGTCCAAGCCGCTGGCAAACGTAGGCCTCGATCTCGGGACGTGCATGCGCGAAGGTGCCGACGGCGCCGGACAGCTTCCCGTACGCGATCTCGTCGCGGGCGGCTGCGAGGCGGTGGCGCGCGCGCACGAGCTCGGCCCACCAGTGGGCGAGCTTCAGCCCCAAGGTGATCGGCTCGGCGTGAATGCCGTGTGTGCGGCCGATCATCGGCAGGCGTTTGTAACGGAGCGCCTGCCCCTTCACGACGTCGAGTAAGCGGTCGAGGCCGGCCAGCAAGAGATTTGCCGCGTCCTTCGTCTGCACCGCGTACGCCGTGTCCATCACGTCTGAGGATGTCAGGCCGAGATGTAGGTAACGGACGGGATCGCCGCCCTTCTCGGCCAGCGCAGTGAGAAATGCGATGACCTCGTGTTGCGACGTCCGCTCGAGCTCGCGCACTCGCGCTACGTCGACCGGCGGCAGCGCTCGCAACTTGAACATCGCAGTCTTCGGCAGCTCGCCCCGCTCCGCCAGCGCCTCGGCCGCAAGCACCTCGATCTCGAGCCAGAGAGCGAACTTCCGCTCCTCCGACCAGATCGCAGCCATCTCTGGACGCGAATAGCGATCGATCACGCGCTCGTTCTAGCGGGAAAGAACTCCGAGAACGAGTGGGCGCTCGTCTCCGCCGATCGCGCATGCCGGGGGTCGACGCAGAGCGCGAGCGCTTCGAGCGGACCGGCGGAATTCAGGCTCCGGCGGACCGACGTCTTCATCCGGTGTGTCCGAAGCCCCCCACGCCACGGTCCGAGTCGTCGAGCACCTCGACTTCGATCCATTGCACACGGCAGATCGGGCCGATCACCATCTGTGCGATGCGATCGCCGCTGCGGATGGTGAACGGCTGGTCGCCGTGGTTGACGAGGATCACCCCGATTTCTCCGCGGTAGTCGGCGTCGATGGTCCCGGGGGAATTGAGCAAGGAGACCCCGTGGCGGTCAGCGAGCCCGCTCCGTGGCCGGATCTGCGCTTCGTAGCCGGCCGGCAACGAGACGGCGATGCCGGTGCCAACCCGGGCTCGCATGCCCGGCGACAGCGTGAGCGGTACGTCGATCGCGGCCGCGAGATCCATCCCGGCGGCCTGGTCGGTCATGTAGCGCGGCAGCACGGCGTCGGGACGCAACCGCCGGATCCGCACCGGCACCGCGCCCCCCACCGTCTCCTTCGCCAAGGCAGGTCAGTTCTGGCCGGCCGCGGCCATCTCGCGCTGCGCTTCGCGCAACGACAGGCGGATCTTTCCACTCTTGGGATCGACCTCCAGCACCTTCACATGGATCTCGTCGCCTTCGTTCACCACGTCGGTGACCTTGGCCACGCGGTGGTTGGCGAGCTGCGAGATGTGCACGAGCCCGTCGGTGCCGGGCAGGATCTCGACGAATGCCCCGAAGTCCATGATCTTGCGGACCCGGCCTTTGTAGATCTTGCCGATCTCCGCTTCGGCGGTGATCGAGTTGATGCGCTCGATCGCCTTCTTCATCGCCTCGCCATCGGTCGAGGCCACGAAGATCGTGCCGTCGTCCTCGACGTCGATCTTCGCGCCCGTCTCCTCGACGATCGAGCGGATCACCTTGCCTCCCGGGCCGATGACGTCGCGGATCTTGTCAACGCGGATCTTGAGCGTCGTGATGCGTGGCGCATACGTCGACAGCTCTTCGCGCGGCGAGAGCATGACCTTCTTCATCTCTCCGAGGATGTGTAGGCGCCCTTCACGCGCCTGATAGAGCGCGTCGCGCATCACCTCGCGGCTGACGCCGCCGATCTTGTTGTCCATCTGCACGGCCGTGACACCCTCGGCCGTACCCGCGACCTTGAAATCCATGTCGCCGAGATGGTCCTCGTCTCCGAGAATGTCCGTGAGGACGCGGACCTGGTCGCCTTCCTTGATGAGCCCCATGGCCACGCCTGCGACCGGGGCGAGGATCGGCACGCCCGCATCCATCAACGATAGGCTTCCGCCGCAGATCGTCGCCATCGAAGACGATCCGTTCGATTCGAGGATCTCCGACACGAGCCGGATCGTGTAGGGGAACTTCTTCTCGTCCGGCAGCACCGCCGAGAGCGCTCTCTCGGCGAGCGCGCCGTGACCGATCTCGCGACGGCCGGGGCTGCGCAGGAACTTCACCTCCCCGACGCTGAACGGCGGAAAATTGTAGTGGAGCATGAACCGCTTGTAGTACTCGCCGAGCAACGCGTCGATTTTCTGCTCGTCCGAGGTCGTGCCGAGCGTAGTGACGCAGAGGGCCTGGGTCTCGCCGCGCGTGAACAGCGCCGAGCCGTGCGTGCGCGGCAACACCTCGACGGAGCAGCTGATCGGCCGGATGTCCTTCAAGCCGCGGCCATCGACGCGGCGGTTCTCGCGAACGATGGTTTCGCGGAACGAGCGGTACTCGACGTCTTCGTACAGCGACCGGATCTCGCTCTCGCGATCCGGAAACTCGGCGAGGAGCGCTTCTCGTGCGCTCCGCTTGACCTCGTGCATGGAATCTCTGCGCTCGTGCTTGCCGGAAACGTTCATGGCTTCGCGCAGCTTCGCTACGACGAGCGCCCGCAAGCGCTCGTAGAGCTTCTCGTCACGCGCCGGGGGCACCACCGTTCGCTTCGGCTTACCGAGCTTGTTGCGAAGCTCGTCCTGCATGTCGAGCAACACCTGGCAGGCATCGAGCGCCGCGAACAGCGCGTCGAGCAGCACGTCCTCGGCGACGATCTTCGCGCCGCCCTCGACCATGACGATGGCGTCGCGGCTGCAGGCAACGACGAGGTTCAGGTCCGATTTCTCGAGCTGATCGATCGTCGGATTCACCACGAAATTACCGTCGACGCGCCCCATGCGTACGGCCGCCAGCGGCCCGTGAAAGGGGATGTCCGAGACGTGCAGCGCAGCCGACGCGCCGGTGAGCGCGATCATGTCGGGGTCGTTGTCCCGGTCGGCCGAGAGCACCGTGGCGATGACCTGGGTCTCACAGTGAAAGCCCTCGGCGAAATTCGGCCGCAACGGGCGATCGATGAGCCGGGAGGTCAGTACCTCCTTTTCGGACGGGCGCCCTTCGCGCTTGAAGAAGCCGCCGGGGATCTTGCCGGCGGCGAACGTCTTTTCCTGGTAGTCCACGGTCAACGGGAAAAAATCGATTCCCTCGCGGGCCTCCCTCGAAGCGACGGCGGTCACCAGGACCACGGTGTCTCCGTAGCGGACCAGTGCCGATCCGCTCGCCTGCTTGGCGAGCCTGCCGGTTTCGATGGAGAGCTTCCGCCCGTGGAAGTCCCGTTCGACGATCATCATGATTCTACGACTCCTGTGCCCTGCAGCCACGGCGCCGCTCCGATCGAGCGCCCGCCGCTTCGCTGCGCTGAATTTTGTCTCGAAAAGAAAACCGCGAGGGAGGGGCTGGAAGTCCGGCCCGGGGTGGCTACCTGCGGAGCCCCAGTCGCTCGATCAGGCTCTTGTAGCGGCCGAAGTCGCGCCGTCGCAAATAGTCGAGAAGGCGGCGGCGCTGGCCGACGAGCTTGAGGAGCCCCCGGCGGGAATGATGATCCTTGACGTGACTCTTGAAGTGCTCGGTGAGATGACCGATCCGCGCACTCAGCAGCGCCACCTGAACTTCTGGCGAACCCGTATCGGACGCGTGAAGCCGGTACCGACCGACGATGTCCTGGGTGCGCCCCTGCGCCGCCTCCATTCTTCCTCCGTTTTCTCTTCTTAACCGCTCTGCGTACCACACGCTCGTAGGGGTGTAAAGCCGTGCCCTCGCGTTCGCTGCGCTCGAGCACGCGAGCGGCGCGCTCAATCCTCCCCGACGAGCGCCGTCGCGAATTCTGCCGCGGAGAATGGACGGATGTCCTCGACTCCCTCGCCGACCCCGAGCCAGACGATGGGTACGCCGAGCTCCTCGCGCACGGCGAGCGCGGCTCCGCCCTTCGCAGTGCCGTCTAGCTTGGTGACGACGATCCCCGTCACGCCGAGCGCCTCGGAGAACACCTTGGCCTGGTGGATCGCGTTCTGGCCCGTCGTCGCATCGAGTACCAGCCAAGTCTCGTGGGGCGCGCCGGGGATCGCCTTGCCGATCACCCGGGTCATCTTGCGCAGCTCTTCCATGAGGTTTTCTCGAGTGTGCAGGCGGCCCGCGGTATCGACGATCACGACGTCGACACCGCGGGCGGCCGCCGCCTTCACCCCATCGAAGGCCACGGCAGCCGGGTCGGCGCCACTTTGATGCCGCACCAGGTCGGCGCCGACGCGCTCGGCCCACACGCCCAGCTGGTCGATCGCCGCGGCTCGGAACGTATCGGCGGCCACCAGCAGCACGCGGTTGCCCGCAGCGGCGAACCGCGCGGCCAGCTTTCCGATGGAGGTCGTCTTGCCGACGCCGTTGACACCCGACACCAGGATCACCCACGGCTTGCCGCCGGTGCGCGGCCGAGGCGGCGGCTCGCCGAGGGATTCCTCGATCGCGGCACGCAAGGCCTCGCGAACCTTCGCTTCGGTCGGTTCTCGCTCGGAGCCGCAGCGCGCGCGCACGGCCGCGAGAATGCGCGTCGTCGTTGGCATGCCGACGTCGGCCGCAAGAAGCACCTCCTCGAGGGAGGCGAGGATCGCGTCGAGCCCGCGATCGCCGCCGAAGACGTCGGCGAGTCGCCGTCGTAGCGCGTCGCGCGTCTTCGCCAGCGCCCCGCGCACCCGCTCCGAGGCAACTTGCGCCTGGGGCTTCTGCTCGAGACGCGGCGCCTCGCGCTCGCCCGGCGCTGGGCGGCGCTTGGCACGCAACGCCCGGACCATCGTCGCGATGAGCAAGGCGGCGACGAGCGCGCAGACGGCGATCGCCGCCTCGGGAGAGATCGGCAGCTCCGGCATGGAGCCGCCTTAGACTGCGGCGCGGGACAAGGGAAGACGGCCTTACGCCGCCGATTGCAGTCGAACCGATACGATCCGCGACACGCCCGGCTCGTCCATCGTCACACCGTAGAGGCAGTCGGCGACTTCCATCGTGCGCTGGTTGTGCGTGATGATCAGAAATTGCGATTCGCGGCCCATCTCGCCGACGATGTGATTGAAGCGGTCGATGTTGGCGTCGTCGAGTGGCGCATCGACCTCGTCGAGCACGCAGAACGGGCTCGGCCGGCACATGAAGAGCGCGAAGATCAGGCTCACCGCGGTGAGCGCCTTCTGGCCGCCGGAGAGCAGGCTCAGATGGCGCAAGTTCATTCCGGGCGGCTGCACGTGCATGTCAACGCCGGTATTCATCAGGTCGCTCTCGTCCGTGAGAGCGAGATAGGCGCGGCCGCCGCGGAACAGCTTCGGAAACGTCTCTTGGAACTTCTCGTTGACGGCGGAGAACGTCTCCGAGAAGCGGTCGCGGCTCATGCGGTTGAGATTGGCGATCGTCTTCTGCAGGTCGCCGAGCGAGCGTTCGAGGTCTGCCTTCTCGTTGGCGAGGAAGCCACGCCGCTCCTCCATCGAGCCGAGCTCCTCCATGGCCTCGACGCCGACGGCGCCGCGGTCCATACGCTCCACCTTTTGTCGCAGCGTTTGGCAGCGCGCTTCCAGATCCGCTTCCTCCCCCGGCTCCAGCATGACCTCGGCGAGCTCGACTTGGTAGCGATCGCGCATCGTCGCGACCGCATACTCTCGGTGCGCGCGACGCTCGGCGAGCAAGACGTCGCACGAGGAGCGCTCCTGTCGTGACCGATCGAGCTCCGCGCGAACCTCGCCGAGTCGACGCTCGGCGGACTCGATCTCGCGGCGCAGCCCTTCTTCACCGGCGCGACTCGATTCGAAGCTTTCCTGACGCTCCGTCTCCTGCTGAGCAGCTCGTTGGAGCGTGGTGTGGAGTGATGCCAGCTCGGTGGTGCGGTTTGTCGCCAGGGCCTCGACGCCCTCGGCTTCGGCGTGGAGCCTCTCGAGCCAATCCGAGAGCTCGCCGCGCGACCGCTTCATCTGTTCCAGCCCCTGCCGCAGCGCGTCTTCCTTTTCGCGAGCGCGGACGAGCCGGATCTTGAGCTCCAGCACCGCGGCGGTTTCAGCTTCGAGCGCCGTCCGGCGAGCGCCGAGATCAGCCTCCAGGCCGCGCCGGCGCTCGTCGCCGACCTCGCGAGCCGCGGCCGCTTCGGCGACCGCTCGCTCGGTCGCAGCCACCTCTTCGACGAGCCCGGCCAGTTCCCTCTCGAGCTGCTCGTCCTCGGCCCTAGCGCGAGTCAGCGACGCGACCGTACGATCGCCGTCCTGCTTGACCCGTTCGGCATCCTTCTCGACCGTGACGCGCTCGATGGTGAGCGTGCGGGTCGCCTCCTCGATAGCCGTCAAGTGCTTCTCGGCGGTCGAGAGCTCGACGGCTTGCGCATTCCGCTTCGTGTCGAGATCGGCTGCTTCGGCGGCTAGGCGCGCGACGTCCTGACGCAACCGACGGATCTCCCGCCGCTGTGCGAGCAGCCGCTCCTCCGCCGGCGGCGCACTGCCGCCGCCGATGGCCCCGTCGGGATGCACCACCTCGCCCTCGCGCGTCACCAGAGTGCGCCAGTGACCATTTCGCCGCCAGAGCTCGATGCCACGATCGAGGTCGTCGACGAGCACCGCGTCACCGAGCAGGCTCTCGGCGAGGTCGCCGTAGCCTTCCTCCACCCGCACCGCCTCGAGGAGCCGGGTGCAGCCGTCGCTCGGCGATCCCACGGGCGGATCGCCGAGCTGCGGTTGCCGAGGCCGCACGGGGATGAAATTGCTGCGTCCGGAGCCCGCCTGCTTGAGCTCTTGCACGGCGTCACGGGCATCTTCCGGCGTGCGCACCACGACGTACTGAAGGCGCTCGGCGAGAACGGCCGCGACCGCCTTCTCGAGCTCCGGGGGAGCGTCGATGACCTCCGCGACGAGCCCGAGCACGCCGTTGCGCCTCGTCGCGTGACGTTGCATCACCGCGCGCACCCCCTCGTCATACCGGCCGTATCCCCGCTCGACCTCCTCCGCTGCCACCAGCCGCGATTGCGCTTCGGCGAGAGCCGCGGCGGCGGCGATCGAGGCCTCTTCGAGCTGCACCTTCTGGACCCGCCGCGTGGCGATCGCCGGAACGAGCCGCGCGAGCTCTTCACGAGCGTCCGCGATACGGCGCTCGACCGCCTCCCGCTTCACGCCGAGCTTCTCGAGCTCCGCGCCGAGGCCGGTGTCCTCCGCTTCCAGCCCGCCGAGGTCGACCCGCAGCGCCTCTCGGCGCCGACGCCGATCCGCGGCGCGCTCCTCGGCCGCGTGCAGGCGGTTTCGCATCTCAGATTCGCCGCGCTGGCGCTCGACGTTCTCGGTCTTCGCCTGGTCGACCTCGAGCGCGAGGCCTGCGACTCGCCTTTCCGCCTCCGCGTGCGTGGCCTCGCCGCGCGCGAGACTGTCCTCCCCTTCGCGGTTGTCGGCGACGAGCTGGGCGAGCACGCGGCCGCGCTGGTCGATCTCGGCCGCGAGCTCCGCGACGCGTTCCGCAGTGTGCTCGCGATCGCGCTGGAGCCGCGCCAGCTGATCCGCGGCCTGGATCTCCTCGCGATCGAGCATCTCCAGGCGCGCCTGGGCGCCGCTACGCGCCGAGCGAGCCTCGAACAATGCCTCCTGGCGAGCACGCAGCTCGGCCTCCGCCCGAGCCAACCGCTCCCGCGCCGACTCCCGCTCGCGCTCGCCCGAGTCGATCGCCGCGGCGAACTCCGCCTCGAGCTTGCGGAGTGAGGCGCCCCGGGCATCGATCTCTGCGAGCTCGGTATCGAGCCGGTCGAGCTTGCGGCGCGCGACCTGCAGCTCGGCGGCGCGAAGCTCTTGCTGAAGCAGCCGATATTGCTCTGCCCGCTTCGCCAGTCGGCGATAGAGGACGATGTTCCTGTCGATCTCCTGCAAGATGTCGCCGACGCGCGTCAGGTTATCCCGCGTGCGCTCCATCTTTCGCTCGGCTGCGAGGCGCCGATCGCGGTACAGTGTGGTGCCTGCAGCCTCTTCGATGAACAACCGAACGTCTTCGGGTCGCGCATTCACCAGCTGATCGACACGCCCCTGCTCGATCATGGCGTAAGCCTTGGTGCCGACGCCGGTGCCGAGAAATAGCTCGGTCACATCCTTCAAGCGGCAAGGCCGGTTGTTGATCAGGTACTCGGACTCACCGGAGCGGAAGTAGCGGCGTGTGACCTGGATCTCCGCCACATCTCGCATCTGCCGTACGATGTCGGACGGATCGTCCGATTCGAGAAGCGGCTCTTCGTTGTCGAGGATCAGCGAGACCTCGGCCATCCCGGCAGGTCCGCGGCCGGTCTCGGTGCCGTTGAAGATCAGATCCTCCATGGCGTCGCCGCGCAGGCGCTTCGCCGATTGCTCGCCCAACACCCAGCGTAGAGCGTCGACCAAATTCGACTTTCCACACCCATTGGGACCGACGATCCCGCTGACTCCCTTGGAGAATTCGAGGCTCGTCGGATCGACGAAGGACTTGAAGCCGCAGAGCTCGAGGCGGCGGATGCGCATTAGTCTGGACTCTCCCACAGAGTCCTGGAGAGAGTCAAGTTGAGAACACTACAGAATGTGGCGAGCGGAGAACAGGACCACTAGATCTTGGTGCCGTTCATCGCTCGACCAGTTCGGCGTTCCAGTACGCGGCATCGACGGTCGAGAGAAACGGAAGCCACTCACGGTGGCGCCGCAGGCTCCACGTCTCGAGCACGAATGGAGTCCAATTCGGGCGCATCGGACGGCGCAAAAGATGCACCCCGGCTTCTTCGGGCGAGCGGCCGCCCTTCTGCCGGTTGCAGCGCAGACATGAGCAAACGACGTTCTCCCAGGTCGAGGTGCCACCCTGCGAACGGGGGATGACGTGATCTAGGTTCAGTTCTCCGCGTGGGAAAACGCGGCCGCAGTACTGGCAGGTGTTGCGATCGCGGGTGTATACGTTGAAGCGACTGAAGCGCACGTGGCGCTTCGGCACGCGATCGTAGGCGACCAACAGGATGACGCGCGGCACCCTCATTGCGCGGTCGACGAGCCCGATGGTCTCGTCGTTGATCGAGCGAGACAACGCGGACCAGCTCTCGAAATCGAAGGTCTGATACTGCTCGTTCACCGCGCGGGCGATACCCTGATAGAGGAGCGAGCACGCACGCCGGACCGAGGTGACGTGGATCGGCAGGTAGGCCCGGTTCAGGACCAAGACCTTGGTGTTCAGTACTGTTGCGGTCTCGAAGAGAAAACCTCCGCGGGATCCGGTACTTTCCGGACGCTAACGGTGGTCGGGAAGCTTGTCAAGCAAGCCAAGCGGCTCCTCGAGCCGGCGCCGACGATCATTGCTCTCGAAGCCAGCGGGCCCTATACTCCGTCTTTCTCGCGGTCGAGACTCCTTTCCACCGACAAGCCCAACGAATGCGGACGTTTCGGCCTCGGCACGGAGTGACGCCGGGCGCCCCCGAGGCGAGTCGAGCCTCCTTTCATGACGAGCGCGTGAAGAAGCAGATCATTCTCAACTGTACGACGCAGGAGACCCGAGTCGCCATCCTCGAGGGCGGTCAGCTCGCCGAGATCTACATCGAGCGCCTTCGCAGCCGCGGCGTCGTCGGTAACGTCTACAAGGCCCGCGTTCAGCGCGTGCTTCCCGGGATGCAAGCCGCCTTCGTCGACATCGGCTTCGAGAAGGCGGCATTTTTGCACGCTTCCGATTTCCTGCACGAGATCTCCGGTCTGCCGCCGTTCGCCTTCGAGTCCGCCTCCGATGAGGATCCGATCGCGGGAGAGATCGAGGAGATCCGTCGTGGCGGGACCGGCGAGTCTATGACGGAGGAGTTCTCCGTTGAGCCCGACGGCGCCAGCGATGGTGATGTCGCGGGACAGTCGGCTGGCGAGGGCTCGCCCGGCGCGGAAGCAGACCCTTCCGACCCGGCCGCGCAACCTGCGCGAGCCCATCGACGGGGACGTCGCCCGCCGCTCGAGAGCAAGCTCTCGCGCGGCCAAGAGATCCTGGTGCAGGTGTCGAAGGAGCCGATGGGCACGAAAGGCTCCCGCGTGACCTCGTACATCAGCCTTGCGGGCCGCTATCTCGTCTTCATGCCGACGACGAATCACATCGGCGTCTCGCGCCGCATCGCCGACGAGCTGGAGCGCAAGCGCCTGAGGGACCTCGTGACGAGCCTTCGACCACTCGAGGGCGGCGGGTTCATCGTGCGCACCGTGTGTGAAGGCCTGTCGAAGCGCGAGATCCAAGCGGACATCACGTTTCTGACGCGGCAGTGGCAGCGGATCACGCAAAAGAGCGAGGCCGTGTCGGCGCCGGTGATGCTCTACTACGACATGGATCAGGTCCAGCGGACCGTTCGTGATCTCTTCACACCTGAAGTCGGCCACGTGTGGGTCGATTCGCCGCACGAGCACCAGCGCATGCTCGAGCTGGTCGAGACGCTCGCGCCGCGGCTCAAAGGCCGCCTAGTACTCTATGAAGGCACCGAGCCGATCTTCGATCACTTCGACGTCGAAGCGCAGATCGACAAGGCGCTCGACAGAAGAGTGTGGCTCAAGTCGGGCGGCACGCTGGTGATCGACCGCACCGAGGCGCTGACTGCGGTCGACGTCAACACCGGTCGCTACGTCGGCAAGAAGAATCAGGACGAAACGATTCTGCGCACCAACCTCGAGGCCGCCGAGGAAGTCGTGCGCCAACTGCGCCTGCGCAACATCGGCGGGCTCATCATCATCGATTTCATCGACATGGAGAAGGCGGCCGATCGCCAAAAGGTGAGCGATGCGCTGCAGGAAGCGGTCCGCCAGAAGGACAAGGCGCAGACCAGGATTCTCAAGATCTCCGAACTCGGCCTCGTGGAGATGACGCGCAAGCGCGCGCGGGAGAGCCTGGAGCAGCTGCTCTGCTCGCCGTGCCCGCACTGCGAGGGCACGGGCCAGGCGAAGTCCGCGGAGACCGTCTCGTTCGAGATCCTGCGCAAAGTCGAGCGCGGTGCGGCGTTTCCACCCAGCTCCTCGCGCCTGGTGGTGAAGGCGAGCGCGGCGGTCGCTGCGTTTTTGTCCGATTCCGAGAGCCGAACGCTCGATCAGCTCGAAAAGACGATTGCCAAGCGCATCATCATCAAAGCCCAGGAGAGCTTTCGCCCCGGCCAGTACGAGATCATTGCGCAGTAGTCTGACCGCCGGGCAGCTCAGGCAACGGTGGCGGCCGCGTTGTTGATCACCAACTCGCTCCGTTCCTTGGTGCGGGCTCGAACCAGGACGCGGCCCCCTTCGTGCCACATCTCGGTGACGATCGTCTCGCCGGGATAGACGACTCCAACGAATCGCGCTTCGAAGTCCTTCAAGCGAGCGGGATCGTCGTCGCAGAAGTTGCCGAGGATGGCGCGGCCGACGTAGCCGAACGTGCAGAGCCCGTGGAGGATCGGCGTATCGAAGCCACCCATCTTGGCGAAGGCGGGATCGGCATGGAGCGGGTTCGCGTCTCCCGACAGGCGATACAGCAGAGCCTGCTGCCGCAGCGTCGTCATCTCGACCACTCTGTCGGGCTCCCGACCCGGCGTCATGTTGCGCGCGGTGGACGGCCCGCGAGCACCGCCGAAGCCGCCGGCGCCGCGCGCGAAGGCGCCGAAGACGTTCTTGAACAGCAGCTTCCCCTCGGCGTCGACGGTCTCGGTCTCGATGATCACCAGGGCCCCCTTCACCTTGTCGTAGATCCCGGTGATGGTCGGCGTGGTGGTGAGCCGGCCGGCGGTTGGAATCGGCGCGAAGAGCTCGATCCGCTGCTCGCCGTGCAAGATCATCATCGGGTTCACGTCGACCGCGGCTCCCATCATGAATAGCGCGGGAAACGCGGGCACGACGGCGAACGTCGGCAAGACCTTTAGAGCACCCTCGTACACGAACGGCAGATCCTCGCGACCGCAGCCGACCCCGAGCGCGTAGAGGATCACGTCCTTCTCCGAATACTCGTAGACGGACGGATCGAGCTTTTTACCGACGACGCTCAGATTCGCGGCCACGCGCACCCCTCGAGGAGTCTGGCGAAGCTATCTCGATGCGACGAAATGCGCATCACGTCAAGAACTGCGCTTCGCCTGGCCGTCGGCGCCGACCCTCGACCTGTCCGTGTCGGGGATCGGCGCTCATCGCTCCTTGGGGAGCCCGAGAATCCGCTCACCGATGATGTTGCGATTGACCTCCGAGGTGCCGCCGGCGATGGTGAGCGACGGCGAATAGAGGATCGCTTGCAGCCATCGCCCGCGATCGAGTGCGTGCGGCGATTCGCCCTCGACGAGCGCTTGCGACCCGGCGAGCTCGACCGCAAACTTCGCCATGCGCTTGGTGAGCTCGGTGGCGCACAGCTTGCCGATCGATCCCTCCGGACCCGGCGGAGATCCCTTGAGCCGTTTGGTCAAGCTCCGCAACCCGTTCAGCTTGCGCGCCTGCACCTCGATGGCGAACTGCGCCAGCTGCTGGCGCACGTAGCTTTCCTTCGAGACCGGCCGGCCGCCTCGCCGGGTCGTTCTCGCGAGGTCGATGAGGTGATCGATGATCTGCTCCGAACCGAGCTCGCTGATGCCGGCGCGCTCGTGCATGAGCGTGGTGATCAGCACTTGCCAGCCGGCATTGAGCGGGCCGAGGAGGTTCCCTTTCGGCACACGGACATCTTCGAAGAACACCTCGTTGAACTCCGAGTCGCCGGTCATCTGCCGCAGCGGGCGAACGGTGATGCCGGGGCTCTGCATGTCGACGAGCAGGCACGAGATGCCTTTGTGCTTCGACGCGTCGCCATCCGTGCGCACGAAAAGCTGGATCCAATCCGAGCGGTGCGCCAGCGTCGTCCACACCTTCTGGCCGTTGACCACGAAGTCGTCGCCGTCGGGCACCGCGCGGCACTGCAGCGAAGCGAGATCCGAGCCGGATCCGGGCTCGGACAACCCCTCGCACCAGATCTCATCGCCGGCGAGGATCTTCTGTAGATGCTGCTGCTTTTGCTCCTCGCGTCCCCAGTGCATGATCGCCGGGCCGGCCATCATCACGCCGAGGACGTTGCAACCCGAGGGCAGCTTGTAGCGGCCGAGCTCCTGATTGAGGATAACCTGCTCCATCAAGGTCGCGCCGCGGCCCCCGTACTCGATCGGCCAGGATAGACCGATCCAACCGCCTGCATGCAGGTCCTTGTGCCAGGCGACGAGGCGGTTCCACGCCTCGTCGTCGTTCAGCGACGCTCGGCCCGCCAACTTCGACGCTCCGCGCGGTCGGTGCCGGTCGAGCCACGAGCGCACTTGCTTGCGAAACTTCTCCTCTTCTGGCGTGTAGTTGAAGTCCATGGACCGCCTCCGACGATGAGAAGAAACCGCTCCCGAGGCGCTCAAGTCAAGTCGGTTCCTTCCGCTGCGTGAGTCGTCGGAGCGTGCGACGGTACCCGAGATT
>JBEVNX010000236.1:0-30697 GCA_040507895.1 Binatia bacterium
CCCGGCCTCGGGTCGCAATCTCTCCCGTGGGGGTTCTCCATGCTGAAGGTCAACGGCGCGATGTTCTTGGCTCCGGGCCTCGCGGCGGGCGTGGCGCTCGTGCTGAGCCCCTTCGGCCTCTTGTCCTCCGCGCGTCCCTCTCTCGCGGCATGGCTCCTGTTCCCGGCGAACTTCGTCGCCGGCTCGGTGCTGCTGGCACTCGCCGCGCCGAGCGCGCTGCCCGGCGTGCCCGGCGCTGTCACTCTGGTACGTCCTCGTGCTCGCCGGGGGGCTCGGAACCGCGCGCGCTCTGGCTCCGGCATCCTCGTTGACCACGTCGTAAGCCTCTTCGGGCGAGCCTCCGAGCGGGGCGATCCGCTCGCGGGGTAAACGACACGATGACGGCAAGCGGCTCCATGACCATGCATCGGCGCGCGGCCGAGCTGGTGCGCACGCTCGGGCTCGCTCCACATCCGGAGGGAGGATTCTTCCGCGAAGTGTTCCGTTCCACCGAGCGCGTGCAACCGCTCGACAGCCGCGCTTCGCGAAGCGCCCTCACGACGATCTTCTTTCTGCTCGTCGAAGGGCAGGCGAGCCGCTGGCACGCCGTGGCCTCCGACGAAGTTTGGCATCTCTACGAGGGCGGCCCTCTCGAGCTGCTCGTTGCGCCGCCCGATGTCACGCGCATCGACCGCACGCTCCTCGGCTCCATAGGTAGCGACGCGCTGCCCATGCATACCGTCCCCGCCCGCTGTTGGCAGGCTGCGCGACCGCTCGCCGCGTATGCGCTCGCAGGGTGCAGCGTCGGGCCGGGCTTCGAATTCGAAGACTTTCACCTGCTCGCCGACGACCCGCGCGCGGCGGCGGCGCTGCGCGCCTCGGCCCCCGAGCTGGCGCTGTTGTTGTGACGGGCGCCGGGGCTCAGCCCTCGAGTCCCCGCTTCCCTGAGCGCTCGTCTACGCTAGTCTGCTCCACCATGACCGAAGACAGCACGCGCTCCCCGACCGCGAGAGTCCGTCGTGCCGTCGGCGAGCGACCGTCAGCGGAGGCGGCGGGATGAGCCCCACGCAAAGTTGGGACCCCGAACGGTACGCACGTAACGCGCGCTTCGTTTCCGACCTCGGCGGGCCGGTCGTCGATCTGCTCGCGCCGCAGCCCGGCGAACGTATCCTAGATCTCGGCTGCGGCGACGGAGCTCTCACCCGGAAGCTCGCCGAGCTCGGTTGCGACGTCATCGGCGTGGACGGCAGTGCCCCCCAGATCGAAGCCGCGAGCGCGCTCGGCCTCGATGCGCGAGTGATGGACGGCGAGCGGCTCGCCTTCGACGCTGAGTTCGACGCCGTGTTCAGCAATGCCGCTCTGCATTGGATGAAGCGAGCCGACGAGGTGATCGGCGGCGTTTGGCGCGCGCTCCGTCCCGGAGGACGGTTCGTCGCCGAGTGCGGCGGCCGCGGGTGCGTGGCGACGATCGTCGCCGCGCTCGATCGTGCGCTCGCCCGGCGCGGCGTCGACATCCGCAGCATGAACCCGTGGTACTTTCCGTCCGCCGACGACTATTCCGCGCGGCTTCGCGCGCGCGGCTTCGTGGTGCGGTCGATCGCCCTGTTCCCGAGGCCTACGCCCTTGCCGGGTGACGTGACGGGGTGGCTCGAGACGTTCGCCGAGAGCTTCACGAGCGCGCTGCCCGCTCCGTCTCGCGCTTCGTTCCTCGAAGAGGTGCAGGAGCTTCTGCGGCCCGATCTCTGCGATGCCGACGGCCGCTGGACCGCGGACTACGTCCGTCTCCGCTTCGCCGCAGACAAGCCTGAAGCCTAGCGTCCCGTAGCGAAGGGGCAGGAGGGGAATCGTTGAGGCTCGCCTTGATCCGGACTCGTCGCGGACCCACCTCGCGGCGAGCCTCGCCGACTCCCCTCCGGCTCCGTGCGCTACGCTCTACGGCCCGAATCGGACGCGCGCGATCCGGCGCTTGCCGATTTCGAGGAGCACCACGCCCCGGCAGGGGATCTCGAGCTGCGGATCCTTGACCGGCCCGCCGTCGAGCCTCACGCCGCCTTGGATCACGAGCCGGCGCGCCTCGCTGTTCGATTTGGCGAGCCCGCTCTCCGCGATAAGTCGGCTGATCCATATGGTCTCGCCGTCGCCGCTCCAGCGAATCTCGGGGATGTCGGTGGGGAGCTCTCGGCGCTGGAACCGCTGCGCGAACGCCTCAGCCGCCGCACGCGCCGCTTCCGCGCCGTGATAGCGGCCGACGAGCTCGGCTGCGAGCGCCTGCTTCGCCGCCATCGGCTCCGACCGCGGATCGGGACGAGCCTCGGCGCGAGAGAGCAGTTCGACGTAGCGACGCATCGCCTCGTCGGAGATCGCCATGATCTTGCCGTACATCTCGGCCGGCGGATCCTGGATGCCGATTGCATTGCCGAGTGACTTCGACATCTTCTGCCCGACGAGCCTGCCGTCGAGGAGGCGAGCGTCGGTGCCCTCGAGAAGCGGCATCGTCAACACCACTTGCGGCTCCTGACCGGCGGCCTTCTGCAGTTCGCGGCCGACCAACAAGTTGAACTTCTGGTCGGTGCCGCCGAGCTCGACGTCGGCGCGGAGCGCCACCGAGTCGTATCCCTGCACGAGCGGATAGAGAAACTCGTGAAGACCAATCGGATGGTTCTCGCGAAAGCGCCGGGCGAAATCGTCCCGTTCGAGAAGCCGAGCCACGGTGTATTGCGCGGTCAGCTTGACGACGTCGGCCGCCGCCATGCGATCCATCCACTGCGAATTGAAGCAGACCTCGGTGCGCGCCGGATCGAGGATCTTGAAGACTTGCTTCTTGTAGGTTTCGGCATTGGCTGCGATCTGATCGCGAGCGAGCGGCTTGCGCGTCTCGGAGCGACCGCTGGGATCGCCGATCATCCCCGTGAAGTCGCCGATCAGAAAGATCGCCGTGTGGCCGCAATCCTGGAAGTCGCGCAGTTTCTGCAACACGACCGTGTGGCCGAGGTGCAGGTCCGGCGCCGAGGGATCCGCGCCGAGCTTGACGCGCAGCGGTTTTCCGGCTTGCGCCGCGCATTCGAGCTTGCGAACGAGATCGTCCTCGGGGATGACCTCGACCGCGCCACGGCGCAGGATGGCCAGCTGTTCGCCGACCGGCATCACGACGCGCCCTCGAGCACCTCGCGAATGCGCCGGATTCCCCGCGCGCGCCCCGTCGTTTCGTCGACGTCGATCGCCACCGCCTGCAGGAGCGGCGGGCCCCCGCCGACGTCGTAGCGCAGCGGCAGCTGGTCGACGAAGCGCTTCAGCACCTGGTCGGTGCGCATGCCGATCACCGAGTCCAAGGGACCGCACATGCCCGTGTCGGTGATGAACGCCGTTCCCTTCGGAAGGAGCATCTCGTCGGCAGTCTGCACGTGGGTGTGGCTGCCCACGACGGCCGACACGCGGCCGTCGAGGTAGCGGCCCATACCCATCTTCTCGGATGTCGCTTCGGCGTGCATGTCGACGAGCACGACCCGCGCGCGCTCGCCGATGAGCTTGAGGACGGCGTCGGCGGCGCGGAACGGGCAGTCCGCGGGCGCCATGAACACGCGCCCGATCAGGTTCACCACGGCAACCGGTCCCTTGGGTGTCTGGTAGATCGACCAGCCGCGGCCGGGGACGCCGGGCGCGAAGTTGACCGGGCGCAGCAGTCGATCCGAGCCATCGAGAAAATCGTAGATCTCCTTACGGTGCCAGATGTGGTTTCCGGAGGTGAGCACGTGGATGCCGACGGAGAACAGATCGCGCGCGCTTCCGGGGTCGACTCCGATACCGCCGCTCGAATTCTCGCAGTTGGCGACCAGCAGATCGGCGCCCTCGCTCGCGGCCAGCGCCTGAGCGCGCAGCTTCAGGGCTTGCCGGCCGGGTTTGCCGACGACGTCGCCAAAATAGAGGATCTTCATTCCAGGCCGCGGGACGCTGTGACGAGCTCCATCATCGGGCCACCTCCGACGCCCGCATCTCGCGGATCACCGTCACCTTGATCTGCCCCGGATACGTCATCTCGCTTTCGATTTTGCGCGCGACGTCGCGGGCCAAGAGTGTCGCTTGGTCGTCGTCGATCGCCGCGGGCTCGACGATGATGCGCACTTCCCGTCCCGCCTGGACGGCGAACGCCTTCTCCACCCCCTTGAACGAGGTCGAGATGCGCTCGAGATCGTCGAGCCGCTTCACGTAGCTCTCCAGAACCTCGCGCCGCGCCCCGGGGCGAGCTCCGGAAAGGGCGTCCGCTGCGTCCACTAGAGGCGCGAGGATCGTCTCCGCGCGCACTTCCTCGTGATGGGCCGCGATGGCGTTGACGATCTTCGCGGATTCGCCGTATTTGCGCGCGATCTCGGCGCCGATAATCGCGTGCGACCCTTCGACCTCGTGGGTCAGCGCCTTGCCGATGTCGTGCAGCAGCGCCGCCCGGCGGGCCTGCTTTTCGTTCAAGCCGAGCTCCGCGGCCATCGCCCCGCAGATGAACGCCGCTTCGAGAGAATGCTGCAGGACGTTCTGCGCATAGCTGTAGCGATACTTCAGCATGCCGAGCAGCTTGACGATCTCGGGATGCACTCCGTGGATGCCGACCTCGAAGATCGCCTTCTGGCCCGCCTCGCGGATGTTCCCGTCGAGCTCCTGCTCGGCTTTGCGCACCACGTCCTCAATGCGTCCGGGATGGATCCGCCCGTCGGAGATGAGACGCTGCAGCGCAAGCCGCGCGATCTCCCTGCGGATGGGGTTGTGACACGAGACCACGACGGCCTCGGGCGTGTCGTCGATGATCAGGTCGACGCCGGTCGCCGATTCGATGGCGCGGATGTTGCGCCCTTCCCTGCCGATGATTCGACCTTTCATGTCGTCGGATGGGATCGGTACGACGGTGACCGTTCGCTCGGCGACGAAGTCTCCAGCGAGGCGTTCGATCGCGATCGCGACGATCTTCTTCGCCTTGCGCTCCGCCTCTTGCTTCGCCTCCTCTTCCACTTGGCGAATCTTCTTGGCGGCTTCGTGCCGGGTCTCGGTGAGCATTTCCTCGAGAAGCGTCCGCTTGGCCTCCTCGCGGCTCATGCCGGCGACCTGCTCCAAGCGCTCGTGGATCTGCCGCAGGACCTCGGCCTGCTCGCGCTCTTGCTCCTGGGACTTGTGCTCCCGCTCCCGCAGCGCTGTCTCGCGCCGCGCGTTTTCCGTGTCGCGCGCCTCGATCGACTGCAGGCGCTTCTCGATGGCCTCCTCCTTGCTCTGGATTCGCTTCTCGACCTGTTGAATCTCCCGGCGCCGCTCCCGCGTTTCCTGCTCTGCCTCCTGTTGGGCGTTCAACATCGCGTCCTTCGCCTGGACCTGTGTCTCTTTGCGGATGACCTCCGACTCTTTTCGGGCTTCGTCGAGGATCCGCGCGGCTGTCGCGGCGGCCTGTTCGTCTTGCGCCGAGCGGCTTCTCTGGCGCACCCGATCGAGGACGAACGCCAGCCCAGCGCCGATCACGATTGATGCGACGACGATCTCGAAGACGATCAACTGTCCTCCCTTCCGGGAAACGTATCGATCAAGGCGCCTCGGGGGCGCCCGCGGAGGAGAGGCTGAGAAAGGGGACCGGGACGGCGGCCTAGGCTCTGGATGCCTCGACGGGTTTCAGCTGACGCAGAAGGAACCGGGCTCGCCGCGACTTTCCACGGCTCGCTCTCTTCAGGAAGTTCATCGACGATCCGAACATTCTTGCTCCTAAGAACTACCCGCCTCTGCGACGCAAATGGGCCATCCCCGTGTCTCCAAGCCTAACAAGGGCCTGTCGCCCGGCGCTTACAGACTCTGCTCGAACGACTCGCTCACCACTCTCCAATACGCTTTGGCTTCTTGATTTCCCTGTTTTCCTCTCGACACCTCGCGGTGCGAGGACCGAACGGTGTACTCGAAAACAACCTATCGGCGGGTTTCGCGGCCTGTCAAGCGAACGTGCGACTGCTCGCGCAGCCGGACTCGGGTAGAACGTCAGTTGTGAGATTCGAGGACCGTTGCGTCGACGAATACACGCTCGATTCGCCATCGCCCGCCGCTCTCACCGACGAGCGCGACGAGATCACCCCGGTCGTCGAGCACCTTGGCAACCTCCATCCGTTTCGGAGCCGCCGGCAGAGAGGCCACCGCCGCCTGCTGACCGCAGCGGATCCGCGCCGCCAATCCCGCGTCGACTTCGAGCTCGCGCAAGCCCCCAAGCGCATTCCGAGAAGGTAGAATCGGAAGCTCGGCCGCCGCATCGATGCCGTCGAGGGGGATCGCCGAAGCGACCTCGAACGAGCCGAAGGCGGTGCGGCGAAGCGAGGCGAGGTGGCCGACCGTACCCAGCGCCGCGGCGACGTCGCGGGCGAGTGATCGTACGTAGGTCCCCTTCGAGCAGCGCATCGAGAGCGAGATCTCGGCGGCGGAGACGAGGGCGAGCGACAGCGATTCGATGTGCACCCGGCGAGGCGCGCGCTCGACGTCGACTCCTTTACGGGCGAGCTCGTAGAGGGGAACGCCGCCGCGCTTGAGAGCCGAGAACATGGGGGGGACCTGCTCGATGGCTCCCCGAAACTGCCGCGCGACCGCTTCGAGGACGTCGTCCGCGAGCGGGGGTACGGCCGCGGTCTGCACGACTTGGCCGGTCGAGTCGAGAGTGTCCGTCGATCGCCCGAGCGCGATCACGCCCGTATAGGACTTGTCTCCCTGGCTGAGGAACGCGACCACCTTCGTTCCTTCTCCGATCGCGACGGGAAGGAGCCCCGTGGCGAACGGGTCGAGAGTGCCGAGATGACCGACTTTGATCACGCCGAGGCGGCGCTTGACCTCCCGCACGACCCCGGCCGACGTGATGCCGGCGGGCTTGTCGACGAGGAGAACGCCATCGAGCGGCGGCTTACTCCGGCTCATCGTGAGGCCGGACGCTCTTCAGCAGCCGATGAATCTCATCGGCCTTCTCGAAGGCATCGTCGTATTCGAAATGAATCTCCGGCGCGTAACGCATGCGCAGCAGCCGCGCGACCTTCCCCTGCATGAACCTGGCGGCGCTTTCGAGGCCTTTCTGGGCCTTTGCCCGCCCCGCCGCGTCGCCGAGCGTGCAATAGCCGACGCGCGCTTGACGGAGGTCGGGCGCCACGTCGACCCGAGTCAGCGTGACGGTGCCGATTCTCGGGTCCTTCACTTCGCGCAGCAGGAGCTCGGAGAGCGTTTCGAGGAGAAGATCAGAAAACCGTTCAGTGCGACGCGACATCGAAGATGCCAGATCCGCTAGGGACCGGTCTGCGGGCTAGCTCGCGGCTTCTGAGGCAGCGACGGCCAAAGCGGAAGCGCAGCTCGTGAGGGCTGCGCGGGCGAAGCGTCCCGAACCCAGCGGCCGTCGCAGACCCCCCTTCCGCTTCGTCGATTACAGACCACTCGAGTAGTGGAGAAACTCCAGCTTCTCCTCCGCGACCTCGACGAGCCCGAGGCCGTCGATGAACTTCACCACGGCCCGCAGCGCGCCGTCGACCTGCCCCTCCTCGGTGCCGACTTGGCTCAAGCCGAGGGTCGCGCGCTGCCACAGATCCTGGTCGTCACATTCCGAGATCGACACGTTGAAGTTGTTGGAGACCTGCGCCTTGATCTTGCGCAGGACTCCGCGCTTTCCCTTCAGCGAATGATTCTCGGGGATGTACACGACGAGGCGGAGGACGCCCACGACCATGGACGCATCAGGCCGTTCGCTCCGCCTGAGCGCCGCCGCGCGGCGAAGGCGGCGTCAGCCGGCGTGCCACTTCCTCCACCTCGAAGGCCTCGATCACGTCCCCTGCTTTGACGTCGTTGAAATTCTCGAGCCCGATGCCGCACTCGAGGCCGGAAGCGACTTCGCGAACGTCTTCCTTGAAGCGTCGCAAGCTCCCGACTTTGCCTTCGAAGACCTGCACGCTGTCGCGAACCAATCGTACGCGCGAGGCCCGGGCGATCCTGCCTTCCGTCATCAGGCACCCGGCGATGGTCCCCACGCCAGGGATCGGGAACGGACGGCGCACCTCCGCGCGGCCGACGATCCGCTCCCGAATCGTCGGCGTCAGCAGACCTTCGAGCGCCGAACGCATTTCGTTCAGCGCCTCGTAGATGATCGTGTAGAGCCGGATGTCCACGCCCTCGCGCTCGGCGAGCTCGGTGGCCTTGGACTCGGGGCGGATGTTGAAGCCGATGATGATCGCCTTCGACGCCGAGGCGAGCAGCACGTCGCTCTCGGATACGCCGCCGACCGATGCGTGCAGAACGTTCAGTTTGACCTCGTCGGTCGACAGCAGGCCGAGCGCCTTTTGCAACGCCTCCACGGATCCCTGCACGTCGGCCTTGAGAATGACGCGCAGCTCCTTCGCCTCGCCGGTCTTGATCTTGTCGTAGAGCTCCTCGAGCGACACCCGGCTCGTGGTCGACAACTGCGCCTGGCGCTTCTTGTCGAGCCGCGCGCTCGCGACCTGGCGCGCGGTCGCCTCGTCTCCAACCGCGCTGAAGACGTCGCCCGCCTCCGGAACGCCGGCGAGGCCGAGGATTTCGACGGGCATGGAGGGTCCCGCGTCTTCGAGCTTCTGCCCCTTCTCGTCCATCATCGCCCGCACGCGCCCGTACTGAGTCCCGCACACGAAGGGGTCTCCCGCGTGGAGGGTGCCTTCCTGGACGAGAACCGTCGCTACCGGCCCGCGCCCGCGCTCGAGCTTCGCCTCGATGATGACGCCTCGCGCGAGCTTCGCCGGATTCGCCTTGAGCTCGAGAACGTCCGCCTGCAGGAGGATCATCTCGAGCAGATCGGGAATCCCTTCCTTGGTCTTCGCCGAGACGGGCACGATCGCCGTGTCACCCCCCCAGTCCTCGGCCGCGAGGCCGTGATCGGCGAGGCCCCGCTTGACGCGGTCGAGATTGGCGTCGGGCTTGTCGATCTTGTTGACTGCGACGATGATCGGCACGCTCGCCGCGCGCGCGTGAGAGATGGCCTCGATTGTCTGCGGCATCACTCCGTCGTCGGCCGCAACCACGAGCACCACGATGTCGGTGACTTTGGCGCCGCGGGCGCGCATCGCCGTGAACGCTTCATGACCCGGCGTATCCACGAACGTGATGCGCCGCTCGCCGACGTTCACGCTGTAAGCGCCGATGTGCTGGGTGATGCCTCCCGCCTCGCCTCCGGTCACGTTGGTGGAGCGGATCGAATCGAGGAGCGAGGTCTTGCCATGGTCGACGTGGCCCATGATCGTGACCACCGGCGGGCGCGTTTCCTTTGCCGGTTCCTGGCCCTCGTCATTCCCGTGCTCCATCTCGATCGTCGATTCGGCGTCGAAGGCGACGTTCTCGATCGCGTATTCGAACTCCTGAGCGACGAGCGAGGCGGTGTCGAGATCGAGCTGCTGGGTAATCGTCGCCATCACGCCGAGGTCCATGAGCTTGCGCAGCACCTCTCCCGCCTTGACGCCCATCTGCTTGGCGAGCTCGCCGACGGGCACCATGTTGGAGATGCGAATCACGCGCTTGCTCGCCTTCGGGACCGTGACCTCGGTCTTCTTCTGCTCCTTGCCGGGCAGCGCGCGCTTTTTCCGCGGCATCCGACCCGTGCGGTGATCCCGCTCGGTACCGAGCGCATCCTTCTTGATGACCTTGAGCTTCTTGCGGCCTTTGCGGTCCTTGGTCTCCTCTTCGACCGGCGCCGCGGGCTTCGCTGGGACGTCCGGCCGCCCACGGCGCTCGTCGGCCGCGGGCGCTGCGGGCCGCGTGACGACCCTAGGCGGCTCGACCTTCTTGAGATCGATACGCCCGAGAACCCTCGCGGCGCGCATCGGCGCGTCGGCCGGCGCAGGCGGCGGGACGGCCAGCTGGGACGGAGCGCGCGCGGCGGGTGGCGGGGCCTTCTCGGCCGGCCGCGCAGGCAAAGGCTGCGACGGCGGCTTCAAGGCGACGGGCGGCTCCGGGGGCGGCGCCACGACGAAGGGTGGCGGAGGAGGCGGGGGCTGCGCGATCAGTGCTTCGGGAGGAAGCGGCGGCAGATCCTCGCTCGTCTCGCCGATCATCTCCGCCGGCTCTGACATCGAATCACCTTCGGGGGGCAGCTCCGCAGGCGGCTCGTTGGAGACTTCCTTGACCTTCCTGCGGCGAATGAGCGTGCCGGTCGTGCGTAGCTCGGTGACACGCTCGCGCGTCGTACCTCCGCCCTCGCTCGACACGCTCTCGGCGACGACGCGTTCTTCCCCGATCCGCACCTGCGGCTTGGGGCCGAGCCCGAGGCTCTCCTTCGCGCGCTCGACCTCCTCGTCGGTGAGCGTGGTCTTGATCGTGACCTTTCCCTTGCCTTGCTTCTCGAAATAGCTGGCGAGGTCCTTGCGCTCGATTCCGAACTCCTTCGCGACCTCAGACAGGGTCTTCTTCGCCATCTGGATTCCCTTAGCTTAGCGATCGCTCCGCAACGAATCGCTCGCGCTCCGCTCGCGGAACCGACGCGCGCAGGGAGCGTAAGAACGGCTTTCGGCGAGCAAACGCCTCCACGCAGTCGGGTCGCAGATGAAGGTAGGCGCCACGCCCCGGCCGGCGCCGCCCGCCGTCCCAGACCAGGCGGCCGACGACGAGCGTGAACCGCGCCAGCGACGACTGCACGTCGCGGGCGTTGCAGCCGGTGCACGACCGCATCGAAGCGCGTGGCGAGGTGCGGCTCACGCGTCTCCCCGTGTCGAATCGGGCTCGGCTTCCGCGGGCGCGGCGGCCTCCGCTTCCAACGCTTGCCGAGCCGCTTCGGCTACCGCCGTGGCGGCTGCGATGATGCGCTGCGCCTCTTCGGCGCCGAGCTCGAGGAGTGCGGCGATCTTCGCCGCGCCGGCCAGGCTCACGGCCTCGATCGAATCGAGTCCCGCCGCGGCGAGCTTCTCCGCCGCCGCATCGTCGATGCCGTCGAGCGTCTTCAAGAGGCCGCGAATGCGCTCGGCTTCGGCGGCTGCAGCGGCCGCAGCGGCTTCCGCTTCGGCCTGGCGCAGCGCCTCGACGTGCTGCTTGGCCGCTTGCAAGACTGCCTCGGCCCGCTCCGGCCCGACGCCGTCGATCTCCGCGAGCGTCTCGATGTCGGACTCCGCGAGCTCTTCGGCGGACTTGAAGCCCTCCTGGAGGAGGTATTCGGCCGTCACGTCGCCGATACCCGGAATGGCGATCAGGGAGGACCGCGCACGCCGCTGCTCTTCCTCGGCTTCGGCTTCGCTGCGCACGTCGAGCTTCCAAGTCGTCAAGCGTGAGGCGAGCCGGACGTTTTGACCCTTCTTGCCGATGGCCAGCGACAACTGGTCGTCGGGGACGATTACCTCCATCCCCTTGTCATCCTCGTCCATGATGATCTTGGCGACCTTGGCTGGTGCCAACGCACGGCAAACGAACTCGGCGGGATCCGGTGTCCAGGGGACGATGTCGATCTTCTCGCCTCGCAGCTCCTGCACCACGGCCTGCACCCGAGTACCCTTCATGCCGACGCACGCGCCGACCGGATCGACGTCGGGATCGTTGGAAGCCACCGCGATCTTCGCCCGTCCACCCGGCTCGCGGGCCACGGCTTTGATCTCGACGATACCCTCGTAGATCTCCGGCACTTCCTGCTCGAAGGCCTTCTTGAGAAATCCGGGATGCGTGCGCGACAGCACGATCTGCGGTCCCTTGCTCGTCATGTCGACGTCGAGCACGTAAGCGCGGATCCGATCCTGCGGCCGGTAGCGCTCGCGGGGGATCTGCTCCTTCTCGGGAAGGATCGCATCGACGTTCGGACGGAGCTGCACGATCAGGTTCTTTCGCTCGAAGCGGGTGACGATGCCGGAGACGATCTCTTCCTTGCGGTTCTTGAACTCGTTGAAGATGATCTCGCGCTCCGCGTCTCGCAGGCGTTGCATGAGGTTCTGCTTGGCCGCCTGCGCCGCGATACGCCCGTAGCTCGTCGGATCGAGTATAATTTTCTGGAGAAGCTCGTCGTCGACCTCCGCTTCGGGGTCGAGCTCCGCCCGCGCCTCCTCGAGCGTTTTCTCGGTATAAGGGTCGTTCACGATCGGGACGACCTTCCAGACCTTGAAGACCTCGAGCTCCCTCACCTCGGGGTTGTACTTCACCTCAATGTTGAACTGCATTCCGAAATACTTGCGGGCAGCCGAGCGCATCGAATCCTCGACGGCCGCGATGACGAGTTCCTTGCTGATACCCTTCTCCTTGCTCACCTGCTCGATGACGCGTTCGACCTCTGGATGCATCATGGACGTCTCCTCAGCGCGGAAGGGAGCGTTTGGCGAAATCCGCGGGCGAGTATTCGTGCTCGTAGTTCGCCTTTTCGAGGTTCGAAAACTCGATGTACGTCTCGGCGCCGCTCTCGGAGCGAAGCGTGACGCCGCCAGCGGTCACGGTGGCGAGCGTGCCGCTGAAATTCCGCTGCCCGTTCAAGGGAACGTGGCTGCGCACTCGCACCTTCTTGCCGAGATGGCGAACGAAGTGGTCCGGCTTGCGCAGCGGCCGATCGATGCCGGGAGAGGAGACTTCGAGCGTGTACGGTCCCGCGACCGGCTCCTCGACGTCGAAGAGCACGGAGAGCTCGCGGCTCAAGCGGGAGAGGCTTTCGAGGTCGACGCCACCTTCGCGATCGGCGAGCACACGCAGCATGAACCCTCGCCCCTCGCGACGCAGCTCCACGTCGACGAGCTCGAGGCCCTGCTCCGCGAGTATCGGCTCGGCCAGTTGAATCACCTTGTCGCGACTCTCCATTCCCCTGAAATGAAAAAGTGGGCTTGGGGCCCACTTTTTTTGCGGCCAACTCCAACCGTCTGAATACAACAAGGTCCATGAACGCGCAAGGCGCCGAACCGTTCTGCGGCTTGCGGGCAACGTCGAGAATTTGCAACAAAGGCGTGCTTGGAAAGCGTCGGCAAGATCGTCACGATCCAGCGTCACATCATGGAGCAGCAGGCGCTTCACCCGGCCGCGACCGGCGACTTCACCCAGCTCTTGTGGGACCTGATCCTCGCTTTCAAGATGATCTCTCGCGAAGTCAACCGCGCGGGGCTGGCCGCGATTCTCGGGCTCGCGGGAAAGCAGAACGTCCAGGGCGAGCAGGTGACGAAGCTCGACGAGTACGCGCAGACGCGGATCGTCGAGCAGATGGACCACGGCGGACACCTCTGCTGCATGGCCTCGGAAGAGGCGGACGGTCTCATCCCGATTCCGGAACGCTATCCACGTGGCAAGTATGTTCTGCTCTTCGATCCCCTCGACGGTTCCTCGAACGTCGACGTCAACGCCAGCCTCGGCACGATCTTCTCGATCCAGCGCAAGCGCTCGCCGGGCCCGGACGGACGTCTCGAAGATTGCCTGCGGAAAGGGAGCGACCAGGTCGCGGCCGGGTACGTGGTCTATGGCTCGAGCACGATGTTCGTCTATACCGCCGGCCGCGGCGTCAACGGCTTCACGCTCGATCCTTCGCTCGGCGAGTTCCTGCTGTCGCACGAGAGCATCCGCATCCCGAAGCGCGGCAAGAGCTACAGCATCAACGAGGGGAACGAGCACAGCTGGGACGACGGTACTCGCCGATACGTTCAGCACCTCAAAAAGCGGGACAAGGCGACCGGGCGGCCCTACTCGCTGCGCTACATCGGCACGCTGGTCGCCGACTTCCACCGCGTCCTGCTGAAGGGCGGCATCTTCTTGTATCCGGCCGACTGCAGCGACCCGGCTAACCCCAAGCCGAAGCTACGCTTGCTGTACGAGGTTGCGCCCATGGCGATGATCGCCGAGCAGGCCGGAGGCGCGGCGACCACTGGCCGGGAGCGAATTCTCGACATCGAGGCGGCGGACATACACCAGCGCACCGCGGTCGCGCTCGGCAGCCCGGACGACGTGCGCGAGTACCAGGAGTTCGCGCAGAGCCGTCGGTGAAGGAGCGTGACGCGGGGCAGACCGGCTCGCGCGCCCGCGTCTAGGGAGAAGGGTCCTTTTCGCCCGTTTGCGAAGGCGATCGCTGCAGCCGCCAGCGTGAGCAAGGCGACCAGCGGAGCTTCAGCTTCGCCAGAGTCCGACCTGGACTGGCGCGCGATTCGCGGCGGCGCTCTACAGGTAGGTCAGCCAGGCCTCGTGCCGTCGGTCCTCTCCCCGGAGGATCGCGAAGAATTTGTCCTGCACGAGCTTGGTGACCTCCCCGGGCTTCCCGGTGCCGATCGGTCGGCTGTCGAGCTCGCGGATCGGCGTGACCTCGGCGGCGGTGCCGGTGAAGAACGCCTCCTCCGCGATGTAGATCTCGTCCCGCGTGAAGCGGTCTTCGACTAAGGGGATACCGCTCTCGGCGAGCAGCTGCATCACGGAATCGCGAGTGATGCCTTCGAGGATCGACGTCAACGGGGTGGTCTTGACCCTGCCGCGGCGGACGATGAACACGTTCTCGCCGCTCGCCTCCGAAACGAATCCGTCCGTGTCGAGCATCAACGCTTCGTCGAAGCCCGCGCTACGCGCCTCGCACGCGGCGAGCACCGAGTTCACGTAGTGACCGACGGCCTTGGCCTTGGTCATCAGCGTGTTGACGTGGAAGCGGGCGAACGACGAGGTCACGACCCGAATTCCGTTCTTCAGCCCCTCGTCCCCGAGATAAGCCCCCCAGGGCCAAGTGACGATGGCGACGCGAACCGGATTGGACAGCGCCGACGGCACGCCCATCTCGCCGTCGCCGACGAAGACCAACGGCCGAATGTAGCACTCGCGTAGCTTGTTCACCCGCACCGTCTCGACGCATGCACGTTCGATCTCCTCCGCCGAGAACGGGATCTTCAAGCCGAGAATCTTGGCCGAGTCGAACAGACGGCGATTATGCTCGGGAAGCCGGAAGATCGCCGAGCGGCCGGCTCTGGTCTGATAGCAGCGAATCCCTTCGAAAACGCCGAATCCATAGTGCAACGTGTGCGTGAGCACGTGAACCTTGGCGTCGTCCCATTCGACGAGTCGCCCATCCATCCAGATCTTTTCGGATTTCTGCACGTCCGCCTCCGGGGGCATCGATTGCTAACGGGATCGTTTCACCGAGTCAAACCGCCGCTCCGGCCGCCTCGGCGCCGGCCGCGCCGAAGTGATGGTCGTAGACCGCGCGGATCCGTTCGCGCGTGCTCGCCAAATCCTGGAGCAGCCGCTCGGCGGCATCCATCCCGTCATAGCCGAGCCGGCGCGCGAGCGCGGCCAGCTTGGCATCGCCGGGATCCAGCGCGTGGACCGCCTGATCGCGTTCGATGCGCAGACGGCTTTCGACCCGGCGAAGGAAGCGGTAGTCGCTGAGCAGCACGCGGTGGTGCTCGCCGTCGAGTAGTCGCTCGTCTCGCAGCGCGTCGAGCGCGTCCTCGGTGCGCCGGCGACGGACCCTGGGATGCTCGTGGCCGTGGCGCAATTGCAGCATCTCAGTGACGAATTCCACGTCCACGAGCCCGCCGCGGCCGGTCTTGAGATCCCAGCGTCCGGTGCTCTCGCGGGCCAGCTCGTGCTCCATTCGGGCGCGCATCCGGGCGATCTCGGCGACGTCCGAATCGGCCAAGCCGTGGCCGTAGACGAAGTTCTCGGTCACGGATTCCACTTCGGCGATCAACGAGCGATCACCCGCCGCTCCGCGCGCGGAGATGAGCGCCTGACGCTCCCACAGCGCGGACGCCGTCCGATGGTATTCGCGAAACGCCTCGAGCGACGAAACCAGGGGCCCGTGCGACCCGGAGGGCCGCAGGCGCGTGTCGATCTTGTAGACGTATCCCTCCCGCGTGGTGAGCTGGAGCACGACCATGAGCCGCTGCGCCAGCTTGGTGTAGTACTCGTGAACGCTGATCCCCGAGGCGGCGTCGCGCGTGCCGTCGTAGACGAAGATGAGATCGAGATCGGAGTTGTAGCTGAGCGCACGCCGCCCGAGCTTCCCCATGCCGATGACCGCGAAGCGACCGGGCGGAATGCCGTGTCGCTCGGCGAGCGATTTGCGCGCGACGTCGAGCGCGCCGCCGAGGCACACGTCCGCGAGCAACGACAGCTCCTCCTCGACCTGACTCGCGTCGAGTAGCCCATGGATGTCGTTGACGCCGATGCGCAACAGCTCCTCGTTGTGAAACCGACGCAGCGTATCGAGCTCCGTTTCGTAGTCGCTGGCCGCGGCGAGCAGGCTCGCGAGTCCCTCCTCGAGCGACGCGGGATCCTTGCGCACCACCGCGAGGTCGGCGCGCACCAAGCTGTCGAGCAGCTCCGGATGTCGCAGAAAGAAGTTCGAGAGATAGCGGCTGGCGCCGAACAAGCCGACCAGTAGCTTGAGCGTCTCGGGATTCTGCTCGAGGAGCGCCAGGAAGCTCGTGCGGGCGCCGATCGCGGAAATCAGCTCGGCCATGTGCGCCAGCGCCTGATCCGGGTCCGATGCCTTGCGGATGGCCCCGAGGAGCGCAGGTGCCAGCGCGAACAGCGCCTTCTTGCGCCGAGCGGATGCCGGCGCAAACGGCGGCCCCTCACGCAGCCGAAGCAAGTTCGCCACGGCGGCCTGCGGGTCGGCGAACCCCATCGCGGCGAGCCGAGCTTCCGCCGCGGTGTCTCGCTCGAGCGTTTCGAGTAACGCGACTACGTCTTCCTCCGCCTCTCGGCGGATCTCGGATCGGGCGCCGAAGAACAGCAGCTCGAAGGAGCGGCGGACCGCAGCGCGGTAGCGGCCGAGATCGGCGCGAAAGCGTTCGACCTCGGTCGGCGCTGCGCCGTCTCGGGCGGCGCTCGGTGCCATCCTGAGGTGATAGCCGAGCCGGCGCGCCAGCAGCCGCTCCTCCTCGGCGTCTTGCGGGATGACCTGCGTCTGGCGCTCGTGGACGATCTGCAGCTTGTGTTCGACGTCGCGCAGGAAGAGGTACGCCTCCGAGAGGCTCGCGGAATCCCCTCGGTCGAGCAGCCCCACGTCGGCCAGAGCGCGCAGCGTGGCGAGCGTCGAGCGACTGCGCAGCCGCTGATCCCGGCCCCCGTGGACGAGCTGCAGCGCCTGGGCGATGAATTCGACCTCGCGAATCCCGCCCGGTCCGAGCTTCACGTCGCGATCGAGCCGCGTGTGGGATCGGCTGCCGTCGACCTTGCGCTTCATCGCCTCGATCTCTTCGACGGTGTCGAAATCGAGGAAGCGGCGATAGACGAAGGGCGCGATCTCGTCGAGGAACGAGAGGCCGAAGCCACGGTCCCCGGCGATCGGACGGGCCTTCAGCATCGCCGCTCGCTCCCAGGTCTGGCCCATGGACTCGTAGTAGGTGATCGCGCCGCCGAGCGAGTTGACGATGGGGCCGTTCTGGCCTTCGGGCCGCAGCCGCAAGTCGACGCGGAACACGAAGCCCTCGCCCGTGACCTCGCTCAGCGTACGGGTGACGATCTCGGCGAGGCGCGTCGCGAAGCTCGTGCCCCCCGCCTTGCCTCGCTCTCCGCCGGAACTTTCCCTGCGGCCGCCGTCGAAGAGGTAGACGAGATCGACGTCGGAGCTGAAGTTGAGCTCCTCGCCCCCGAGCTTTCCCATGCCGAGCACCACGAAGCGCAATCCGTCGCCTGCCTCGAAAACGCCGTACTCTCGCGCGACCTGGAGTCGCGCGTGGCTGACAGCGATCTCGGTCGCGGCTTCGGCGAGCGAAGACAACTCACGCACCGTCTCGCCGACCGAAGCGAGGCCGAGGAGGTCGCGCGCGCCGATGCGCAATACTTGGCGGCGCTTGTGGCGCCGCAGGAGTGCGGGCACGTCGACGACCGACGCGGCGCCACAGGCCTCACGGAAGGCGGCGACGTGCTCGGCGGGCGACAAGGCCACGACGCCGAGCGCGCGCTCGAACCAGTCGGCGGCGACCCCCGGAACCGAGTTCAGGACTGCGGCCAGGACTTGGCTCGCGCCGCAGACCCGCAGCAGCGGCTCGACCAAGCTCGGCTTCGGGTTCCAGCCCGCGGCGAGCAGAGCCTCGAAGTTCGCGCCCGCGGCCGCAGGGTCCGCGGCGCGCGAGAACCAGGGGCCGAGATCGTCGGCGATGCCACGTTCGACAGCCCACGGCACCAGCCGCCGGTGGGCGAACCTCACGGCCTCGGCGTTCGGCAGCCCTTCGAGCCAGGCACCTTCGCGGGAGGTCACGGGGCGTAGCGGCGTCGCGAGGCCTCGGGCGGGGCGGGAGCGATCTCCTCGTCGTCGATCCAGCGCTCCAGGTCGGCGGCGGCCCGCCGTCCGAGAGCCCCCCGCTTGTCGCGACCCCGCAGCGAGCCCCCGATCGGCGGGAACAAGCCGTAGTTCGCGTTCATGGGCTGGAAGTTCTTGCGATCGCGATCGGTCACGTAGGCGAGCAACGAGCCGAGCGCGGTGGTCGGCGGCGGCACGACGCGCGCCCGCCCGCTGCGGCTGCGGCCGGCGTTGATCCCGGCGATGAGGCCGCTCGCCGCCGATTCGACGTAACCCTCGACGCCGATCAGCTGCCCGGCGAAGTAGACGTCGCCGCGGCCACGAAGCTCGAGGGTCGGCTCGAGCAGCGAAGGCGAATGGATGAAGGTGTTGCGGTGAAGGCTCCCGAGGCGGACGAACTCCGCGCGTTCGAGCCCGGGAATCGAGCGCAGAACGCGGCGCTGCTCGGGATAGGTCATCTTCGTCTGGAAGCCGACGAGCGAGTAGAGGGAGGCTCGACGGTCGTCCTGGCGGAGCTGAACGACGGCGTGCGGCCGTTTGCCGCTGCGCGGCTCGATCAACCCCACCGGGCGCATCGGGCCGAAGGCGAGCGTCTCCGGTCCGCGGCGCGCCAGCTCCTCGATCGGCATGCAGCCCTCGAAATAGATGCACTTTTCGAAGTCGCGCGCCGGCACCTTCTCCGCGCGGAGGAGCGCGTCGACGAACCGGCCGTACGCGGCGCGGTCGAGAGGACAGTTGAGATAGTCGTCGCCCCCCTTGCCGTATCGCGACGCGGCAAAGGCGATCGTGCGATCGATCGAGTCGGCCGTGACGATCGGCGAGATCGCATCGTAGAAATACAGGTGGTCGCGGCCGAACACCTGGCGGAGGTCCTCGTAGAGAGCCGGTGACGTGAGCGGGCCGCTCGCCACGATCACGGTTTCGCCGGCGAGGCGGCCGAGACTCGGGACCTCTTCCCGAACGAGCTCGATCTCCGGCTCCGACTCGATGCGCCGCGTCATCTCGTCGGCGAAGATCTGGCGGTCGACCGCGAGCGCGGAACCGGCGGGCACGCGCGCAGCCTCAGCCGCGTCCATGACGAGGGAGCCGAGCCGGCGCATCTCCTCCTTCAGCAGACCGACGGCGGCGTCGAGAGCGGCGCTGCGGAAGGAGTTGGAGCAAACGAGCTCGGCCAGCCGATCGCCCCGGTGGGCTTCAGTCGCCCGGACCGGGCGCATCTCGTAAAGCCGCACGGGCACGCCCCGGCGAGCGAGCTGCCAGGCGGCCTCGCAGCCTGCGAGCCCGCCGCCGACGATCCGCACCGGAGCCGAAGAGTCGCGAAGCGACATGTCGGGCGACCCCCGAGCGCCCTCAGGCGCTCTCCGCCTCGTCTTCCATCTGCTCCTTGTAGCCGCATCCTTCGCGCATGCAGCGGCGGATTCTCCCGGAGCGCTTGGTCACCTTCTCGACGAGGTACTTGGCGCCGCAATCCGGACAGGGCTCGAGAATCGGCGGATCCCAGGTCGCGAACTTGCATTCGGGATAGCGATTGCAGCCGTAGAACGTCTTACCACGGCGCGAGCGGCGCTCCTGCACGTCGCCCTGTTCGCATTCGGGACAAACGATGCCGAGCGAACGCGGCGGAGCGGCGAGCGATTGGATGTGGCGGCATTCGGGATACCCGGAGCAGCCGAGGAACTTCCCGAAGCGGCCGTATCGGACGATCATCTCCTTGCCGCATTTCGGGCAGGGCTCCGGGTGCGCCACCACCTCCTCGATCTTGATCTTGCCGTCGTCGTCGATCGTGAAGTTCTTGGTGTTGCGGCATTCGGGATATGCGGAACAAGCGAGGAATTCGCCCTGTCGACCCCACTTGATGACCATCGGCGAGCCGCACTTTTCGCAGACGATGTCGGTCTTCTGTCCCTCGCCCTTGACGGACGGCATGTCGGTCTCGGCGCGGTCGAGGTCCCTTTTGAAAGAGACGTAGAAGCGCCGGATCGCGTCGACCCAGTGCTCTTTGCCCTCCTCGATCGCGTCGAGCTCATCTTCCATGCCGGCGGTGAACTCGACGTTCAGGATGTCGGGAAACGAGCCGACGAGCAGGCCGTTCACCAGACGCCCGAGCGGGCTCGGCCGCAGGCGCCGTTCCGGATCTTCGCGAACGTACTCCTTGTTGAGGATGGTGGCGACTATCGTCGCGTAGGTGGACGGGCGACCGATCCCTTTCTCTTCCAGCTCCTTGATCAGTGACGCTTGCGAGAATCGCGGCGGGGGCTGCGTGAAGTGCTGCTCGGGCAGCAGCTCGAGAAGCTTCAGCGAGTCGCCCTCGTGGAGCTCGGGCAGCGCGCGCCCTTCTCCTTCCTCGTCCTCCGCCGCCGGAGCGCCCTCGTCGCGGCCTTCCGTGTAGACGCGGATGAAGCCGTCGAACCGCATCACCTGACCCGTCGCCCGGAAAACCAGGTCCCTCGCTTCGATGTCGACCGTGGTCTGGTCGAAGCGCGCCGGCGTCATCTGGCAGGCGATGAAGCGGTTCCAGATCAGCGTGTAGAGGTTGAGGTCTTCCTTGCTGAGATACGACGCGACGGCTTCGGGGGGGTACTGGGCCGATGTCGGCCGGATCGCCTCGTGCGCGTCCTGCGCATCCTTCTTCGAGCGGTAGACGTTCGCGGTCTCCGGCAGGTACTCGCCGCCGTAACGCTCGGTGATGAAGGCGCGGGCCTCGCCGAGCGCCTCGCTCGAGAGTCGGGTCGAGTCGGTGCGCATGTAGGTGATGAGGCCGACGGCGCCTTCGGGCCCGAGCTCCACGCCCTCGTAGAGCCGTTGCGCGATGCGCATCGTGCGGCTCGGGCTGTAGCCGAGCTTCCTCGAGGCCTCCTGCTGGAGGCGGGACGTGATAAACGGTGGCGCGGGAAACCGGCGCCGTTCTTTCCGTTCGACCGAAACGACCTTCCACGTCGCGCCCGCCAGAGCATCGACGAGCTCCTTCGCCTCGCCGCCGCTCGCGATTCGTAGCTGCTTGTTGTCGAGCCGCTCGCCGCGAATCTTGAAGAGCTTGGCGAGAAACGGCGGCGGCGAGTCCCCCTCGAGACGCGCCTCGAGCGACCAGTACTCTTCGGGCCGGAACGCTTCGATTTCCTTCTCACGCTCGCAGATCAGTCGCACCGCGACCGATTGCACGCGCCCCGCCGACAACCCCCGGCGGACCTTCTTCCAAAGCAGCGGGGAGATCTGGTAGCCGACTAGGCGGTCGAGCACGCGCCGCGCGGTTTGCGCGTCGAAGAGATTGCGGTCGATCTCCGTGGGGTGCGCGAGCGCCTCCTGCACCGCCTTGCGGGTGATCTCGTTGAAACGCACCCGGAATACGTTCCTCTTGCGGCCGAGCTTCTGCGCAATGTGCCAGGCGATCGCCTCGCCTTCCCGATCCGGGTCGGGGGCGAGGTAGATCTTGTCCTTGTCCTTGGCGGCCTTCTTGAGCTCGTCGATGACCTTCTTCTTGCCGTGAATGATCTGGTACTCGGGCTCGAAGTCCTTCTCGAGATCCACGCCGAGCTTCGACTTCGGCAGGTCCACGACGTGGCCCACCGAGGCCTTCACCTGATAGTTCCGCCCCAGGTACTTGGTAAGCGTACGCGCCTTCGAAGGTGATTCGACGATGACCAGGTTTTTCGCCATGTGGCAGAAATGGTAGCGGACGTTTGCCGCCCGAGCTAGCGGGCTCGCCGGGAGTACATCATGCCTGGGTGGCGGAGGACTTTTCCCGCGAGCTCGAGCTCGAGGAGCGTCTCCAGCGCCCGCGCCGCCTCCAAGCCGCTGCGCTCGATCAATCGGTCTACGTGCTCCGCTACGTTCTCGAAAGCAGAAAGCATTCTGGCGCCGTCCGCGTTGAGGGCGGACCCCAATCTCGGCGGGCCGAACGTCGCCGCGCCCGTGCGCCAAGGAAGCGCGTCCTCGATCACATCCGCTGCGCTCTCGGCGAGGCGCGCTCCCTGGCGAATGAGGCGATGCGTGCCGCGCGTGCGGTCGAGGCCCGCCTCGCCGGGAACGGCAAACACCTCGCGCCCTTGCTCGAGCGCCAGCCGCGCCGTGATCAGCGACCCGCTGCGCTCGCTCGCCTCGACCACCACCACGCCCAGCGCGAGCCCCGAGACGATGCGGTTCCGTCGCGGAAAATTCGGCCCCAGCGGCGGTGTGCCGACCGGCAGCTCCGATACCAGCGCGCCCCGCGCGGCGATCTCGGCCGCAAGCCTGCGATGGCGGAGCGGATAGACCTGCTCGACGCCGCAGCCGAGCACCGCGATCGTGCGGCCGCCGTCGCGGAGCGCCCCGCGGTGTGCCGCCCCGTCGATGCCGATCGCCAGGCCGCTCACCACCGTGATGCCGCGTCCGGCGAGCTCGCGTCCCAGCCGCTCCGCCACCGCGAGCCCATAGGGACTCGCCGCGCGGGAGCCGACGACGGCGATCGCTTCCGTGTCGGCCGCCTCGACCCGTCCCTTCACGTAGAGGACCGGCGGTGGGTCCGCGGTGAAGCGTAGCGCCTTGGGATAGCGCTCGTCGTCGAGGCAGAGGAGGTCGGCGCCGACCGCGCGCACCCGCGAGATCTCGCGGTCGACGTCGGCCCAGCGCGCGAACCGTCCGATCTCGCCGACGGCGTGTCCCCTCAGGCCCGCGTGCTCGAGCGCCGCGGCATCCGCGCTCAGCACCGCGCTCCCGGAGCCGAAGGCCTCCCAGAGCTGGCGCGCAGTCGCGTCGCCGATGCCGCGAATCGAGCGCAGCGCCAGCCAGCAACGCAGGTTCGCGTCCGCCGCCAATCGCGAATCCGATCGGCGGGGGCCGGAGGATGCGGCCCAACCCTAGTCCATGCTGGGAGCCTGCTGCAACGGAAAACTACGCAATCGAACGCGGCGTGCAAGCTGCGCCGTCTCCAGCAGCGCTTACGCCTTCAGCTGCCGGTAAAGATCGCCGTAGCGGCGCGCCGAGCGGCGCCACGAGAAGTCTTCCGCCATGCCGTTGCGCATCAGGCGGTGCCAGGTCGTCCCGTCGTGGTACGCGGCCACGGCGCGGGCGAGGGCGGAGACGAGATCTGTGCCCCACGGGCGGCGGAACTTGAAGCCGTTCGCCCCGACTCGATCCTCCTCCGGATCGCGCACCGTGTCGTCGAGTCCGCCGGTCGCGCGCACGACGGGCACCGTTCCGTAGCGGAGGCTGTACATCTGGTTGAGGCCGCTCGGCTCGTAGCGCGAAGGCATCAGGAACATGTCCGTCCCCGCCTCGATGCGGTGCGCCAGTGCTTCGTCGAATCCGATGCGCGTCGCGACGCGATCGGCGCGTCGTCTGGCGACGTCGCGTGCCCATTCTTCCAGTCCGGGATCTCCGGACCCGAGCAGTACGAGCGCGACGCCGCAGTCGAGAACCTCATGGATCACGCCGAGCACGATGTCGACACCTTTCTGAGAGCTCAAGCGCGTCACCATGCCGACCAGAGGCATGTCCGGAGAGATGGGCAGCCCGGTCTCGGCGAGAAGGGCCTGCTTGCAAACTCCCTTGCCGCCGAGCGCTTCGGAGCCGTAGCGCGCCGGGAGGTGGCGGTCGGTGGCAGGATTCCAGGCCTGCTCGTCGATGCCGTTGAGAATTCCGACGAGCGCCGCACCTCGTGCGCGTAGCAGGCCGTCCAGGCCTTCTCCGAACTCGGGCGTGCGGATTTCTTCGGCGTAACGCGGGCTCACCGTCGTGACGACGTCCGCGTAGACGATGCCCGCCTTCATGAGATTGATCCCACCGTAGTACTCGACACCATTCGAGTGGAACGTGGAACCGGGCAGGCCGGTCGCCGGCAGCCGATCCGCGGCGAATCTCCCCTGGTAGGCGAGATTGTGTATGGTGAAAACCGAGGTCGATTCTCGCAGCCCGCGGTGGGCGGCGTACGTGGTGTTCAACAACGCGGGTACGAGGCCGCTCTGCCAGTCGTTGGCGTGGATCACGGCCGCCGGCAATCCGAGCGCAGCGATCGTTTCCAAGGCGGCGCGGCAAAAGAAGCCGAAGCGCTCGAGATTGTCACCGTAGTCCCGTCCCCCCTCCCCGTAGAGACCGGGGCGGTCGAAGTACCCGTCGTGCTCCACCAAGTAGAGCGAGGCGGGTGCGAGAACGCCGGGTGCTTGATGGACACGGAAGCGGCCGCTTCCCGGCAACTCGATCTCGCCAGCGGTCTCGAGCTTCACGCCTCGCTGCCGCACCGCGCGATAGAGGGGCAGGACCACCGAGACCCGATGGCCGAGCATGGCGAGCGCGCGCGGCAGCGCGCGGCTCACGTCGCCGAGCCCGCCGCTGGTCGCAAGCGGGGTCAGCTCGGCCGACACGAAAACGACCGACGGGTGAGGCTCGCGGTGGTCTGAGAGCATGCGTGATGGGATCGCGCCCGTTGGGCGCGATCAAAGGGAATGCAGCATCTGCCGAGCTAGCGTCAAATCAGCTCGCCTGATACCGCTCGCCGAAGAGGGAGACAACCATGGACGGGCCGCGGGTGTTCCGCATGTTGGCCGGCTACAACCGCTGGATGAACGAGCGCCTCTACTCGCTCTGCGCCGGGCTCTCCGACGAGGAGCGTAAGCGCGACCGCAAGGCGTTCTTCCGCTCGATCCATGGAAGTCTCAACCATGTCCTGCTCGCCGACCGATCTTGGCTCGGCCGCTTCACCGGGACGGAATTCCGGATCGGCTCGCTCGACCAGGAGCTCTACGCTGACTTCGAGGATCTCCGGCGGGAGCGCGCCGTAACCGACGCAGCGATCGAAGAGTTCTGCACCGATCTCGACGAAGCTCGGTTGGCGGCGACGATCGAGTACGGGACGCTCGCCGGCAAGCGCTACGGCCACCCCCTCGAGCCCGCTCTCGTGCACTTCTTCAACCACCAAACCCACCACCGCGGCCAGGTGACCACGCTGCTCTCGCAGCTCGGCATCGATCCGGGCGCCACCGACGTCATCGCCTACTACCGTCAGATGGGGCCTGACGGCTTCAGTCCACGCGGCCGCGCTCGAGCGTGCGCTCGCTGAAGACCTCGTCGGTGAGCCCGCGGTTGTAGCGGGTCTCCGAGAACTCGAGCAAGGTCTTCGTGCCCTTCTTGGCGTTGGCCATCTCCACGCGCTCCGCCGTCGGGATGCCGTCGATCGTCTGGAATCCACCGAGCGTCAGCGTCTTCAACAGCGAATCGTGCTTCTTGTCGTAGAACTCGATCTTGCGGAACGTGGAGCCCTCGCGGTCGAGCCAGAGCAAGAGTCGCGCGTAGTCGTACGTGCTGTCCTGCGGCACCAACTCGATCACCGCGCACCGAACCCCGTCGACGATCTCGCTTTCGCGCACGAGCTTGGAAGCCGCTTCCTCCTCCGTCCAGTCGCGGATGTCGTCCAAGAGCTCGATGTCGTCGTAGCTGAAGTCCGAGCCTTGGAAGCTCTGCTTGCGGCTCGTGCCGCTGATCTGCCGGACGCGCCTCAGCTCGGGGAGGTAGAGCCACTGAGCGTCGTCCCTGTCGGGGTACGACCAGGACAGCAGGCCGACTCCTTTCACCTCCGGCGGCGAGAGGAAGAAGGTGAGCGCTCGGCGGGTGCGATGCCCGTAACTCTTGGAATACATCTCGAGGTCGCGCACGCGCGCGCCGCCGCGTGAATCGACGAGGGTCATCTTGGTCTTCTGCGTGGTGTCCTTGGGCTCGCGAGCATCGTTCACCGCCTTGGCCCGATCGAGCATGTCGCGGGCGGTCTCGGCGTGAGCCGGCACCGCCGCGAGCATCGTCAGCACCGTGAGCCTCGAGAGGATCCCTCGCGCCATGCGGCTGCCCCTCCTCGCCGGCCGCCCTGCGCGATCCTTCGAGAGGCCGCCAACCCTCGTGCCGCGGGTCGTCAGAACAAAAACCTCACGCGCACGTAGCCTTCGTCGTTTCGGCGATACTGGCCGACGACGGATTCCTCGTGACCCGCGATGGCCACGAAGCCGATGCGCACGTCGATGTGATCGTTGACGGCATAGGTCAGGCGGGGGTGGGCGACGCCGTACACGCCCTGCATGCCGTACAGGCCGAGCAACTCGGCGCGCAACCGATCGTCGAGGAAGCCCCGGCGCACTATCGTCGAGAAGCGGGTTTCCATGTCGCTGATCAGCAGATTGACCTGGTTGCGGAGCACCGCGGTCTGATTCATCTGCAACAACACGAACGTGCCGCCGATGAACCCATCCCCTCCCGCTCCCCACTCGACGGCGTCGCGACGCACGTTCACGTCGCTCAACGTGATCGGCACCGGCTGCTCCTCACCGCTCAGCAGCAAGGCCGGGTCGACCGCCCCGATCTGTTCGCTGGAGACGACGTCTTGAAGGTTCCGCACGTAGCCGCGGTCGAAGACGTACGCGCCCTCGAGCCGTAGCGTCGCTCCGAAGACCCGGTAAGCGACGTCGCCGCCGACGGTCTGAATATGGTGGAAGACGGGGAACACCTCGACCTCGGAGCGCGCGTCGAGTCGCTGAGGAGAGAGCGGATCGAGGCGGACGAACCCCTGCGCGGTCGCGTCGAGGGAAGGCCACGGATCGAACCCGTCGAAGTAGTAGAGGGCGAAGTCCGCGCCGGCGGCCAAGCCCGACAGCCGCGCGGCGTACGTGCTGTGATTCAGCGTGCGGGAAGGCACCGGGGCGTTCACGAAGCTCGATTGGTTCTCCACGGTGATTCCCATCACGTCGCTCTCGGGCGGCACGCGGGCGAGCGGCGGATACCAGCGCTCGTCCTGGTCCGGGAACAGGTACGGCACGTAGACCGGGAGCCACACGAACGTCAGACGAACGTCGGACGGCAGGTACCGCGACTGCGACGGCGGTAGGTACACCGTGGGCGCTAGCGCGGGCACGCCGATCTTGCGGTCGTTCTCTTCTTCGAGCAGCGGCTCGTAGAACTTTTGAGGGCTCAGCAGATCGTTCGGCGCCTGCTCGGCGGCGTAAGGCTCATCGAGCGTACCCCAAGCGAACTTCTGAAGCCCCACCCGCAGGTCGAACCTGGTCGTCTCGATCTGCAGGTAGGCCTCGCCGAATTCCAGACTCGGCGAAAGCTCCTGCTTCACGTGGCCCAGGTCGTACACCCCTGCTCCGCTCGCGTTCCGCGGCGTACCGCCCGCGGTTCCCGTCATGTCGCCGACGAAGCGAACGTGCGCGCTGAGGTCCGTAGTGAGGTGGAGGCGAAGCTTGCCCTGGGGGTTTTGGTACGGGTTCGCCGAATCGGTACGCTCGACGTCGAGAAACTCGAGCTTGCCGTCCAGGTCCGCTTTCGCCCCAGGCGGCGCGAAGGGCAAACGCAGCGGCATGGCGGAGACTGGGGCGGCGAACGCAAAGACGAGCACCGCAACACGCGGGAGCGACGCGGGCATGGGCCGCGCAGCCGCTTACGGCCGATCGTACATGGAGTCAAGGATCGGCGGCGGTGCGCGACAGACATTTTCGCAATTGACAAGCCGCCGAGCCGGGTCTAGTCGTCTCGGCTCGAGAAAAACGCTCCACGAAGCGACGCGCCTCATGAAAATGGTGTTGCCGGGGCTCCGCGAGCGCCGGCGTATCGACAAGCTTCTCACCAGCTTCTTCGCCGAGTACAAGGCCGGGGACTTCCGCCGCGCCATGGTCGGCTTGAGCCGGTTCTACCATCTGCCGATGCCCCGCGTGGTGTGGTTCGAGTATCTCGATTGGGGCAAGAGCGGCGGGCGCACTTACGAGGACGGAAAGATCCACCTCGTCCATCCGGAGAACTGGAAGCGCGGCCGCAAGTACAACTCGATGCGGCGCTGGATCAACACCGTCTATCACGAGATGGGCCACTTCATCTTCTGGGTCGATGCGGAGCGAAAGGCCGACACGTTCGCCTATCGCATGGTTCGCGGCGTGAACGGCCACAACGGCAACGGCGCGCAGCGCCGATAGGGATCGCAGGCCCGGCGACTCCAACGGCGCCAGCCGAGAGGACCCATTGCCGTCGGCCGAGATCGGCGGCTATCCTCCCACGAACGACGCCTCATGCCGAGCACGAAGAGCGAGCAAGACTCCATCAAGTGGTGGGTCGACCAGCAGCGGCCAGGACGTGACGGACGCCGCGAAGGCCCGCCCGCACCGGCGGCCGCCCGCTTCTACCTAGCCGCCAAAGGCTACGAGCAGGAGCGCGCGCGGGCCGGGCTCGTCGACCTCAACGTCAAGCTGCTCGAGGCGGCCAATCCGCCGGAGAACGGCTTCGCGACTCTGAGCCTGGTCGACGAGCGCTGCCCGGAACAAATCGTCGAGCGAGTGAAGCGCGCCCTGCCGTTGCCGAAGGGCGCGCGCGCCGCCATCGTCGATTCGGGGCGCTCATTGCGGGCGATCGTCACCGGAGCCCCGCCGGGCGAGCGCATCCTCGAGTTCAACTTCAATCGCGAGGAACCGACCTTCGACGTGTGGGTGCGAGGCGACTGGAAAGAGGAGATCGTCTTTCGCAATCTCGGGGAGATCTACCGGGCGGCTCGGGTGCTCATCGAAGAATACATGGGCGCCGAAGCGCTCGCCGCGCCGGAGTTCTGGACCTAGCCCGCCGCCTCCGTCAGACGATCTTGGCCCAGTGGAGGACCGCGAAGCTCGCCAGCGCGGCCGACAGTCCCCAGAGCGCATCGCGCCGGGGCACCGAGCTCGACCCGTTGGCCTCCGCCACGCCGTTGGCAAGGGCGAGCAACAAGGCAATCGGCAAGAAAGCCCAATGGACGAACGAGTCGGCTTCGGTTGACTGGACCATCCCGGAAGAAAAGCGCAGGAGGAGCACAGCCCATGCCGCCGCGAGGGTGCCGCCGATGCGTAACATGCGCGTGAAGTCCATCTGCCGGCTCCCTTAGCACGCAGCGGGAACGCGGCCCAACCGTCGATGGCGCGAACGGGCGGCGACCGAGAACCGCGTGGTTCGGCGGATTCGCGCGCATTGACTCGGTCCCCGGCAGGCTCTAATCCGCCTGCCATGGATCTCCGACTCTCCGAGCTGCACCAAAAGTTCCGGGACGATCTGCGTGCCTGGCTGACGGCCAATCTCGAGCGGCCGTGGCGCGACCATCTCCGCGAATCGGGCGCCACGGAAGACCGCCTGGTCGAGGTGCGGCGCGCCTGGCAGCGCAAGCTTCACGCGGCGGGTTATCTCGGCCTCGATTGGCCCCGCGAGTGGGGGGGCCGCGGCCTGACGGCCGTGGAGAAGACGATCTTCGAGGAAGAGATCGCGCGTGCGGATGCGCCGCCGATTGTCAATTTTCTCGGCATCGGCTTGCTCGGCCCGGCACTGATCCACCACGGGACCGAAGAGCAGCGCCGGCGCTACCTCCCGCCGATGTTGTCCGGTGACGAGGTGTGGTGTCAGGGCTTCAGTGAGCCCGGTGCCGGCAGCGACCTCGCGGCGCTCAAGACGGCCGCCCGGCTCGATGGCGACGAGTTCGTCGTCAACGGCCAGAAGGTTTGGACGACGTTCGGTCCGTGGGCGGACTGGATCTTCGTGCTCGCTCGCACCGATTCGAAGGATCGCTACGGAGGAATATCGTTCTTGCTCGTGAAGCTCGACACGCCGGGCGTGACGGTGCGCCCGCTGCGCCAAATCACCGGCGAGAGCGAGTTCGGCGAGGTGTTCTTCGAGGAAGCACGCGTGCCGCGCGCCAACATCGTCGGTGACATCGGCGCGGGCTGGAAGATCGCGATGACGGTGCTCGCGTACGAGCGCGGTGCAATGGCGCTGGCCTACTCCGCGCGCTACGAGCGAGACCTCTCCGCGCTGGCCTCCGCTTGCCGGGAGATCGGCCGGACCGGGCAGGTCGTGCGGGACAAGCTCGGCCGCCTCCTCGTCGAGAACGAGGTTCTTCGCGCCAACGGCCTGCGCATGCTGGCGGAGATCGCCGACGGCAAGATCCCGGGGCCCGAGGCGTCGCTCGAGAAGCTCTACTGGAGCGAGTTCGACCAACGCTTCCGTGAGACCGCGCTCGACTTGCTCGGTCCCGGCGGCCAGCTGTTACGAGCCTCCGAGCTGTCGCGGCCCGACGTCGACTGGGGACGTGAGTTCCTCTGGTCGCGCGCCGAGACGATCTTCTCCGGATCCTCCGAGGTCCAGCGCAACATCGTGGCCAGGCGTGCACTGGCGCTTCCGGAAGGTCCGCGATGAACTTCGAGCTTTCCGAGGATCAGCGCCTGCTGCGCGACTCGGTGCGCGACTTCCTGGCCGCCGAGCTTCCGCTCGAAGCGTCGCGTCGAATCATGGAGCACGAGCCGCGCGGGTTCGACGTCACCGCGTGGCAGCGTTTCGCGGAGATGGGCTATCTCGGCGTCCAGCTGCCGGAGGCCGCCGGAGGGCAGGGCCTGGGCGTGATCGAGCTTGCGATCGTGCTCGAGGAGATCGGGCGCGCTTGCGCTCCTGGACCTCACCTGGACGTGATGCTGGCAGCGGCGCTGCTGGGGGAAGCGGGAGGGAGCGGGCTCGAAGAAGTCACCGCGGGAAAGTCGATCGTGACGACCGCTCGCGAGGATTCGCCTTGGGCGGGGACGGCCGCGCCCGGGG
>JBEVNX010000249.1:0-9936 GCA_040507895.1 Binatia bacterium
CCGGGCACGAGCACCGCGCGCAGCGGCAGTGCGAGATCGCACAGTCGCGCCTCCTTCACGTCCGCCACGATGCGCTCCGGCGCGAGCGTCACGGTACCCGAGAGCGGCCGCACGACGTACCGACCGTAGGCGACGCTCTTCGCGTCGACGGCGATGCGGCCATCGACCGGCAGGTTCCAGCCGGCCGCGTCTCGCGGCCGGGCCTCACCGCGCGGGAACGCGCGGAGCAGGCGCTCGACGTCGATCGCGTCCGCCGTCACGCGCAGGTCGATCCCGAACGTCTTCGGCCGCCGCGTGACCGCACCGGTCACCGCGAGTCGTTCGCCCGCGATCGCGACGGCGCCTTCGCGGATCTGCACCGCATCGTCGGCGACATCGAGACGCACGCGCTCGATCGCAACGGGAATCCCCCACCGTTCCAGGATGTCGATCCGGTCGCCTTCCAGCGCACCGGTCGCGTTCGATTGCCGCGGCTCGGCGAGGTCGATCGTCGCGCGGAAATCGCCCTGCAGCGCGCCATCACCCGTCGGCGGCTCGGCGAGCACCCGCGCGAGCGTGCGGTTGTCGAGCCGGCCGCTGAAGCCGAGCTCCGCCGTCGACGCCGTCCACTTCAGCGACGCCACGGCGTCGGTGTCGGCGTCCTTCAACGCCAGTCGCCGGAGATCCAGGTGTCCAGGTTGCGAGACGAGGTCGAACTCGGCGCTCACGCCGCCGGCGAGGCCGACCGTCCCTTGCGCGAGGAGCGGCGCCCCTGCCCCGCCCGCACGCTGGAGCCGTCCCGAACTGAGCGTAAGCGGCGCTCGCGGCAGTGCCTTCCCCGGCAGCTGCCAGCGCGTACGCCCCCAGTCGAGGCTCCGCTCGCCGGCGTGCGCCTCAGCGAGCGCGAGGTCGAAGCGCGGCTCCGCCGACGCGTAGTCCTGCACGGTTCCGGTCGCGACGATCCGCGCATCGAGCATCGAGACGTCGAGCCGATCGAGCGCGAGCGTGCGCGGCGTCACGCGCGATTCACCGCCGGAGATCGTCAGCGGCGCGGGCAGCACCGGCCCGGCCAGTCGCACCTGCTGCGGCCGGATTACCGCCTCGTAGTCGAGCGCCGCGGGCGTGGTCAACGGGCCCGACAGCCGCGCGAGCCGCACGCTTGCAGTACCGGCCGCGCTCGGGACCGCGCTCGCTGGCCGGCGCAGCCCCTCGATCGATGCGAGCCAGGGATAAATCTCGTCGAGCACGAGCACGGCGTCCGCGCTCGCGGCGCGCACCGCGGGTGTTGCCCCAAGGGCGAGCTCCATCGCGCCGCCCTGCAGCTGCGAACGGCCGAACGTGCCGTCGAGCCCGCGCGCGACGATGCGATCGTCGGCATAGCGGAGCGCGCCGGCGTTGACCGCGATCGGCAGCGGCACGCCGCGATAGCGCCCGGTCGCGCGGATCCGTCCGAGGTCGACGGTCACGCGGGGGTGTCGCTGCCGCGCATCGTAGGCGATGCTGCCGGACGCGCGGCCTGCCAGCGACTCGACGTCGGCGAGCGCCGGGGGCTCGGGCCTTCCGACGAGACGCCTCACGATCGCGAGGGCCTCGGTAAGGTCCGCGTCGAGCGCCGTGTCGAGCTCGCGGAGCGCGGCCGCAGGTGCCAGGTCAATTACGAGCGCGCCGCGCGTGAACGTCGACCTGCCGATTGCGCCTGCGAGCTCGCTCCCGCGCAGCGTACCCTCGGCGAGCGCGAAGCGCCCGGCGGCGCCGGTGATCTTGATGCCCTGCGCGGGAAGCTCGAGTGCGCCGCCCGCGAGCGCGGTTTCCGCGCGGATCGCACCGAGCGCCGCAAGCGCGCCGAAATCGCCGCCCGCCGCGCCCGCGGTCAGGCCCTGCGCGGTTCCGGTCGGGACGAACGCGAGCGCCGCTTGCACGGCGTCGAGATCGCCGGCGAGCGCCATGAGCGCCGCGCGCAGCCGCGCCAGGTCGAGCGCGGGGACCTGCACCTCGACGGACGGCGCCGTGCCGTCGGGCTTCGCGCGCAGCGTGCCCGTCGCGGCCGGGATGAGCTCGCCGAGCTGCAGTGCGCGCAGGGCGACGGCGAGCGCGGCGCCGTCGCGACTGCCGTCGAGCGTCGTCCGCACGGATCCGAGCGCGAGCGTGCGGGCGCCGCGTACGAGCGTGATCTGCGGCGCAGCGGCGGTGACCGTCGCACGGACGCTCTCGCGGCCGTCGGTCTCCGCGCTCAGGGTGGCGTCGATCGCGCCGTCGGCGACCTTCACCTCGCCTTGCGCGCCCGCCATCCGCAGCAGCGCCGGCAGACGCAAGCCGGACGCTTCCAGCGTCCCGGTCGTCGCGAGCGACTCGGGCACGATCCTGAGGCGGGCCTTGGCTGCGGCGAACAGGTCCGCATTGACGCTTGCATTGGCAGTGATCGCGTCCGTCGCGACCTGCGCGTCGGCGGCCAGGCCGGAGAGCGAGAGGACGCGCTCCCCCGCGTAGCGGATGTCGAGCTTGCCGTCCGTGATCCCGAGCGACATCCCGCGCGCGTTCTGCACCAGCGCATCCACGAGCGGTCCGAGCGCGGCGCGATACGCGCTGAGGGGATCGCCGCCGGCGCCACCGTCCCCAGTCGGGATCATGACCTCGAGCACCGGTTGCGCGATGTCGACCGCGACGGGGCGGACGTCGCCGGCGAGGAGCGGCAGCAGGGCAATGCGGATGTCGACGGTGGCGATTCGACCGTCGACTGCGCCGGGCATGCGAACGGTGGCGTTGCGGATGCGGGCGTGGGGCTGCGGGAAAAAGCGCAGCGCCAGCGACTCGTAGCGCACCTCTCCGCCGGCAACCGCCGAGATCCGCTGCTCGACCGCGCGCTGCACGCGGTCCGTGTCGACGAAGAGCGGCAGCGCGGCGATCGCAGCGACGACGAGCGCCGCGACGATCGCAGCACCGACGACCAGTCGGCGCAGCCAGCCGGCTCGGCGCGTGAGCATCAGCGACGATAGCGCAGCGGCACGCCATCCGCTCGGGCGCGCCACCGGGCACCATCCGGCCCGCGCCCGAGCCGCCCGCTGTCACGCCCGTTGCGCGGGCGGAAGCGAAGCGAGCGTCCGAGCCTGGAGTGGTTCGCCGTCGCCGCCCCGCGGGGCGCCGCCGCTCCCTGGACGGCGGCGACAGTGTGGCGCCCGGGTTGGCGCAAGCCGCTCAAGCACATGTACTGGCACATATATCCAGCGTGATGCAGGACCGCCATGGGACAGGTCACGATCTACCTCGACGAGGAAACCGAAGAGAAGGCGCGAGCGGCGGCGCGTGCCGACGGCGTGTCGCTGAGCAAGTGGGTGGCTGAGCGGATCCAGCAGGGCGCACGGGCCGAATGGCCTGCGTCCGTGCGCGAGCTCGCCGGCGCATGGGCGGATCTGCCCTCTGCCGAGCAGATTCGCAGAGCGCACGGCAAGGACGTCGCGCGCGCGGCTGTAGCGATGTACGCCCTGGACACCAACACCGTCCTCGACTACTTCAAGGGCAAGGGCAACGTCGCCGCGAATCTGCTGGCAACCCCGCCGAGCGAGGTCGCGCTGCCGGCGATCGCCGCCTAGAGCCGGCCGATTTTCTGAACGCCAAGAGCGAACCCAAGGTCACGACCGTGTTCTCGGGGGCGCAGATCAATCCCAACGGGCTCTATCCTGCGCGGGACGGCATGCTGCGAATCGTCGGCTTCCTCGCCCCGGACAAGCCGCGCGGCATCTTTGCGCTGGGCGTGGGCGGCCAGATCAAGCCGCTCTCCGAACCCATCGGCAGGCTCGACGGCATCTACGAGCTGCGGGACGGGACGCTGCTCGTCACCGACTGGAACTCGGGATCGCTCTTCAGTTGGAGCGAGACCGCCGGGATGCAGAAGCTTGCGACCGGGTTCAAGGGACCGGCCGACTTCTGCGTCGTCCCCGCGGCCAAGGGAATGACCGTGGTCGTTCCCGACCTGGTGCAGAGCCAGCTGCGGTTCATCCGGCTGGGGCAATAGGTCCGCGGGTCCCGCGGTCACCGACCGCAGAGCGTCGGCGCCCGCATTCATCTATTCAGGGCTTCCGCGAAGCGGCGCCGCCGGACCGGACCACGCCGCCTCCACTTCGGCGATCAGCGCCGCAGAACGCTCTTCGTAGCGTGGCGAAAAATGGAACGGTACGACCGCCTTGGCCCCGACCCGGCGCGCGATTTCGCCGGCCTGGCGCGCCGTCAGGTGATTCTTGCGCACGGCATGCTCCCCGTCCTCGTCCAGAAAAACGCTTTCAATGAAAAGCAGGTCCACGCCGGCCAGCAGTTGTGAGAGGGTCCCTACGTTCGGCTCGGTGTAGCGGAGGTCCGTAACGTAGCCGATCCGCTGGCCGGGGACGACGTCGAGGATCAGATGTCGCAGTTCGCTCACCTTTCGGGTCAACGCGTGCTCGCCATGGCGATCGCGCCATCGCACCTCGATCGGCGTCTCGTCAGGCGCGCCCGTCAGGACCGCCTGTTTCAGCTCTCGCAGCCACGCCCCCGTCGACAGCCCGAGCGCTTCGAGGCGGTCCTTTCCCACCTTCACGTGCGCTTTCTCCTCGATCGCGTACGCGAGGCACGGCACATCGTGATCGACAAAGCGGCCACGCACGCGGAAGGTCGTCTCTTCGTGCAGGACATCGTCAATCAGCTCGAATGAACCGCTCGGTTCGCGGTCGAACCGCGACCGGCTGGAAAAGCGAGCGCGCTGCCCGCGGCCGTCCACCCCGATTTCGCGCACGTCGATCACCAGCTCGACCTCGTAGCGGTGCACGACGTTCCAGGTATAGGCGCGCAGCTTGTGTTCGACCTGGGCGATGAAGTAGGGCCCGCCGAACAGCACTACGCTCGCCTTGCGCCCGAGCACGACGCGCAACAGATGATCGAAGCCCGAGAAGTGGTCCATATGGGCATGGGTGACAAAGACGTGCGACAGCCGCATCAGCTTGCGCGGCGGCAACACCGTGATGTCGCCCAGATCGAAGAGCAGCGCCCGCCGTTCGTCGCGAAAGTCGACATAGAGGCCCGGGTCGCCGAACGCGTCATTGACGAGACGAGGTTCAAAGAGGGAGCGCATGGATTCGTCGATGCGGTGCGGCACACGCCGGATTCACGGCCATACGGCAGCAGCCGCACCCATCATTTTGAACCCGTCACGCGCGCCGGGACGAGCGCAGCCACCAGCGGCCGCTACTTGCCTCACCTTAGACCACAAGACCTAGCCACAAGCGACCGCAAAGTCGACGAGGTATCGCAGCCGCGAGCTCCAGTTAATGCGTTTGGTCGATTGCGCAAGCCGCTGCACCGAATAAGCTATCTCAGCGGGCGGTAAGGGCAATCGAGACCGCCCGGGGATGCGGCAACCTGCACGGAGGCGTAGGGTGGGACTCTTCGATTCGTTGAAAGACAGGCTCGCCGCGAACCTCAAGCTCACGCGCCTGTCCTTCATGACGCAACAGCATGAGATCGTCGCGTTCTGCCAAGGCCTGACTCCGGACGAACGCGCAGGCATCATCAAAGGCATCGAAACTCAGATCAAGTGGCAGTCCCTGGCCAGCGTTGCGCAGGCGATGTTTCCCTCCTTTGGCTCCGGAGGCGGCGTTTCCGCCGAGGCCCTGGACATGGTGAAGGGCGGTCAGATCAGCGGCGGCCTCGAGCTGATGCGCATCGAAAACCAGGCGGCGGCGCAACGCAACCGGGGGATGATGCCCGCTCAGCAGGCCGCGTTGAGCTTCGCCTGGATGGTTCTGAAGGGAATGGAGCAGCGCGAAGCGGCTCTTCCGCAGGACGGTCCCGGCGCGCGGCCCGTCTGAAACACAGTGCCGCATCGATTGATGCCGCCTTCCGCACCGCCGGCGGAACGCGCGTTTCACCGCACGACGCTTCGCCGACTCCGGAACCCGCTTCCAGCTTCTAAGAAAAAACCCGATGCCGAAGGCAGCGCTTTTCCTGACTTTGGGGAGCACGAGGGGGTGTGGCCCCTCGTATCGTGACGACTAGAGAGTGACCCCATGACTTCGCAACAGGCAAGGCTTTTCGCGAACTACATCCTCGGAATGGATGAGGGCGCCGCGGTCGAGTATGTCCGTTTCAGCGCATTCCGCCTCGACGACACGTTCTTCGACGAACTCCGCAAGATGATCGACGAGGCGCGCGGCGCAAGAGACACCCGGCGCCAGCGCGCGCTCGACGGGTTACTCTCCCTCGCCTCCGATGCGTGCGGACGGGCTTACGCTCCCTTCAAGGCGGCTGCCGAAGCAGGATCCGCGAAGCCGGCACCCCAGGACGACTATTCGCGCGCCAAGCAGCTTTTCGAGCTCGACAGGCGCGTCACCGCCATGATGATGCGCACGCACTTCAATCCGGTGAACGACGCGGTGATCGCCGACTGGAAGAACATTGTCGACGGATACCGCGAGCTCGTGTCGGCCGGACCGCCGAAGTCGCCCTATTACAACGTCGAAAGTGTCAACCTCAAGATCGCGCAATCGCTCGAGGCCCTTGCGCGGGCCTGCGGTTCCATCCGCAACGCAAAAGAGTCGCGCAACTATTACAAGCAGGCCGCGAAGGCATTCGAGGAAGCCGGCCAGCCGGCTGAGGCCGCCCGTTGCCGCGCCACGCTGCGCCAGGACAAGATGGCTGAAGGAGCGCAGCTGGATGACCAGATCAGGGCTCTGCTGACGGAAATCGAGGTCCTCGACAAGGCGCAGCCGGAATACTTTGCCAGGCTGGTCGACCTTGGTGAGCTCCAGAGTCGCACCGGCGACGACTTTGCGGCGGAGAAGACTCTCCTGAAAGCCGAATCCGGACTCGAAACCGCAAAGTGGAGAAACCCGAGCGGGGTGGATCTGGCCGACGCGTTGGTTGCGACGTTGAAGAGCATCGGCTCCGGCGGGGGCCTCCCGGCGTCGAACATTCAAACGAGCATGCTCGTCCGCGATCTGCACCGGCGCATCCACCTCGCGCTTGCCGAAGCCTACCAGCGGCTGAACCGGCGGGGCGACGCCAAGAAAGCCAAGCAACGTCTGCGGCTGGCGGAGGAGATGGACCGCTCGTCCCCGGACGACGATTTCTCGACGAGAATGCGGAGTGCCCTGTCGGGCGAACTGAAGAATCTCCTCCGCTAGATGTTCGGACCGGGCCGCAATCGCCAGGAGCGGAAGCACGCTACGGTTCCCCAGGGTAGAAGGGGCGGGCGTGGGTTTCGGATCCAGTTGCGGTAGCCGCTCTGTCAGCTCTCCGGCGAAGTAGGCCGCAAATGGGAGTCAGCGACGACGTCGTCGCGCTTCGCCGAACCCTGAGCCAGCTCGAGCTCGACCGTCTCGAGCGCGCTTCCGGTGAGCCGCTCGATGATCTCGTCGACCGTGCCGCCGTGGCGGAGAAAGAAGCACGCCGCCTCCAAAGTCGAGACCTGATCGCCATCACGCTACTCCGCCGTGCCGAGCTGCTCCTCGCCGCCGGCCGAGAGCGTGACGCCATCCCCGTGCTCGAAGAGGTAGGGCCGGTTCTCCGCGGATCGCGTGAGGACGACCTGCGCGTTCGCGCGCTCGCTCATCTCGCGGAAGCTCACGCCCGCTCGAAAGACTGGAAGCGGGTATCTGCCCTGTGCGAGGAGGGAATCACGCTCGTCGAGAAGTATCGCTACAACCTGACCTCCGACTACCTCGCCAGCGCCTATCTGCACTCGCGCATTGCCCTGTATTCATGGGGCGTCCGTGCCGCCTACGAACTCGGCCGCTACGAGCTGATGATCGAGCGCGCCGAGCTCTCCAAGTCCCGCTTGATCCTGAGCCGGCCCGCCGCGAGCACGCGGGCGAGCGCCGGGGCTGCGGCTGATCGGGTCGCGGAGTTCCGCGAGCTCTCGCGCCGCATCGCCGAGCACCCCGCGCGCCGGGCGCCGGAGGAACTCCTCGCCCGGCGTCACATGCTCTGGGACCTGATGGCGCTCGAGGGGTCAAAGTCGCGTCCGGAGCCGTTCAGTCTTCCGGCTATTCAATCGTTGCTTCGAAAAGACGAAGCGATTCTCTTCTACTACTGGCTCGACGCGAACAGTCTTGCGATCGCCACGATCGACCGCGATCGCTTTGCCGCCGAGCTGCGCCACGTCTCGCCCGATCAGCGGCGGATGCTCGAAAGCTATGCGCGCCACGCGCTCGAGAGCACGAAGCCCAACTACAGCGCGTTCGAGCCCGTACGGGACTTCGGATCGTTCCTGCTGCCTGCCGCCTCCCCGATCGCCTGGCACGAGAAGCAGCGCCTTCTCGTCTCTCCGCACCGCGTGCTGCATTCGATACCTTTTCACGCCATGCGGTACGAGAATCGGTGGCTCATCGAGCGCGCCGCTGTCTCGTACATCGCCAACCTCAGCAGTCTCCAGCTTCCATACACTCCGCGCAAAGAACAGCGCGTTCTGGCCGTCGGCGTCGAGCATTTCAACGTGCCCGGCCGGACTCTCGGGCCGCTGCCCGAAGCAGAGCTCGAAGCGCAAGAGGTGAAGCAGATCTACGACACCCAACGAGTGCCGGTCACGCTCCTCCTGAAAGCTGAGGCGACAGCCGATCGCCTGCGCGGATGGGACAGCGATGGCACTCTCAACGGATACTCCTGCCTGCACTTTGCCACTCACGGCGAGAACGTCAACAGTGACAGTCCGATGGAGTCGCACTTCTACATGCAGGACTCGCGGCTGGACGGCCTGGAGCTCGCCAATCTGCGGCTCGAAGCCAATATCGTCGTCCTGAGCGCCTGCTGCTCCGGCCAGCGCCCCATCGCCGGCCGTGGCTTGAAGGAGCTTCCGGGCGACGACCTGTTCGGCTTGCAGGCTGCGTTCTTTCGAGCGGGAGCACGTCGCATTCTGGGCACCCTGTGGCCGGTAGACAGCTCTGCCGCGCGCAGGATCGCAACCGCATTTCACAGCCACCTCATCGCTGACAAGCCGTGCGATCCTGAAGTGGCCTTGCAGACATCCATCCGCAACTACCTCGCGCAAGCCGACATTCGGACACGAAAGGTCTATTTCTGGGCGGCCTTCTTCCTGTCGGCCCTCGGCCGGGCAAAGAGCGTTTAGAAGGAGAGATCCATGGCTGAAATGACATTGCACGTCGAACTTCCCAAGGGCGCTGACGCGCCAAAACTCGCGCAGGAAGCCGAGCGGCGCCTCGCCGCGCTGAGCGACGTCGAGGAAGTCGCGGCGGCGCCGGAGTCCACCCGAATCGCGGCTGAAATCATCGCTGGAATCGCCATCACGGTGTCGATCATCAAGGGCTCCGGCGAGATCGCAGACGCTCTTCACAAAGCCATTCCGAAGATCAAGCTCGTGCTTCGTGACCTCGGATTGACGAACGCGCAGGTGGAAGTGGCAGGGAAGCAGGTTCCCATCGATCGAGTGAGTCGTTCGCACCTACAGAAGATGTCCAGCTGATAAGCTCGACGGCCATACCTTCCCACTTTCTCGCCCCCCATCGCCACCTCGGGGCTCGTTTTCCGGTTCTCGAGGAGAGCCGCTGGTCGCACCGGAATCGCGTTGCACAGCGGGGCTGCTGCGCCGGCTCGGGGACCTGCCAGTGGCAACCTGGCGCCCGGCGAACGGGCATGGGGCTGGAACCGATCTTCAGGAGAAGCAGCGCGCCATGTACGCAGGATCGATCTTCGGACGCTGGGCTGCGGGCGCGCTGCTCGCGCTGCTCGCGCTGTCGGCGTTCGCCGGCACCACCGAGTCGTTCACCCTCGACGCCAGGGGCTATGCCGGCTCCCGCGACCGGCAGTACAAGGTCTACGTTCCCGACGGCCTGAGCGGCCCGGCCCCGATGGTCATGGCGCTGCACGGCTGCCAGCAGACCAATGACGACGTGCTTCGGGACTGGGGACTGACGGCGGCTGCCGATCGCTTCGGCTTCATCCTCGTCGCCCCCTTCATCACCAGCTACGACGGCCTGC
>JBEVNX010000063.1:0-22033 GCA_040507895.1 Binatia bacterium
CCCTCGCGCCCTGAGTAAGCCGGGTCGCCAACCCCCGCGGTGACGGCGCTTTTCGCAAGGGGCATGACTCCGCAACCCGACTCTTAATCGCTTTTCGACGAGCGCCGCTGTTCGAGCTGCGCCCGGCGGATGCTTGTGATATTCCGGGCGATTCTCGGCCCGCAGGATGATCTGGATTCACAACCACGGTGGGTACCTGCTCGACCAGTTCATGAGCCAGCTCTGGAACAAGCGTGCCGACGAATATGGCGGCGACCTCGACGGCCGCCTGCGATTCCCGCTCGAGATCATCCGAGCGGCGCGGGCGTCGGCGACCTTTCCGATCGGCTTTCGCATGGCGATCGATTTGAAGCTCGAGGGCTCCCGCTCTCGCGCCGAGGGGCTGGAAATGTGTCACCGCCTCGAAGCGGCGGGAATCGACGTGCTGAGCATCGAACAGGGCTGCACGGACACGACGCCGTTCGTCGTTCCACCGGCCTATTTTCCGCACGGGCTCTGGCTGGAGGACGTGGCCGCCGTGAAGCAGGCGGTCAAGATCCCCGTAGTCACCAGCGGCAACAACTTTCGGCCGGGATTCGCCGAGAGGATTCTCGCCGAAGGGACCGCGGACTTCGTTCTGATGGGCCGGCCGTTGATCGCCGACCCCGAGCTGCCGAACAAGGCGAGAGAAGGACGTGTCGCCGAGATCCGTCCGTGCACGAAGTGCAACGAGATGTGCATCGGCGGTTTGTTCGCGCTGCGGGGCGTGGGCTGCCAAGTCAACGCCGGCGCCGGCAAGGAGCGGCACTACGATATCGAGCGGGCTCGGCTGGCCCGGAAGGTGACGATCGTAGGAGGTGGCCCGGCCGGAATGGAGGCGGCACGCGTGGCCGCCGAAAGAGGCCACGTCGTGTCGCTCTACGAGAAGGAGGGCGAGCTTGGAGGGCTGCTTCGCGCCGCTGCTCGATTCCCGTTCCGAAGCGAGATCGGGGCGCTGCTCGACTGCTACCGTGCATCGCTTCGACGCCTCGGGGTGGAGGTGAATCTCGGCGTGGAGGTCACCCCGGAGCTGGTCATCGCGCGCGGAGCAGACGCGGTGGTCGTCGCCGTCGGAGCCGCTCCGACGATTCCGGCGATCCCGGGCATCAGCGCCGCAAACGTCACTACGGCAGCGGACCTCGCGCGGAACGGCGAGCTCGCGGGTGATTCGGTCATCGTCGTCGGCGGCGGGCTGATCGGCTGCGACGTCGCCCTCTATCTGGCACAGCAGGCGAAGAAGGTGACCATCGTCGAACGCGGGCCGCTCGCTCAGGACATGAACCCGATCAGTCGCATGGCGCTGATGCCGATGCTCCACCAGCTCGGCGTCGCCGTAGTTCCACTGACCATTCGAGAGTTCACGGGCGGCAGCTTGATCGGTACCGGCCCGGACGGAGATCAGAGGATCGACGCCGACGAGGTGGTGATCGCCCTGGGGGCGGTACCGAGAGACACGCTGGCCTCTCGACTGGAGGACCAGGTGCGCGACCTTCTCGTCATCGGCGATTGCGCCGGCCCCCGTGGCATGACCGCGGCGATACATGAGGCATACGTGGCGGGCTGGCGAATCTAGCGCCCCGGCTCCGAAGCCCGACGGGCTGAGGGTCCCGACCTCCCGGCTCCCACCCCAAGAGGGGGGCCTCTTCCGGCTAGACCTGCCGGGGCCGCTCTGGTAACCCGGAAGGGTATGGTGCGGCGGGGCTTGGTGTGTGGGCGCGGAGCGGTAGCCAGCGCCCCGCTTGCGTTCTCCTCGGCGCTGCTGCTGGTCGCCGGCTGCTCGCTGCCTCCGTTGTCGAAGTGGCACCCCGGCGCCAAAGACGGTCACTACGTCGAGATCGGAACGGCTTCCTGGTACGGCCCGGGATTCGCCGGCAATCCCACGTCGAGCGGCGAAGTTTATAACATGCGCGACATGACGGCCGCGCATCAGACGCTGCCCCTCGGCACCCGCGTCGTAGTGACCAATCTGGAGAACGGGCGGGCGGTGGAAGTGCGCATCAACGACCGGGGACCTTTCGTTAACGGTCGGATCATCGATTTGTCCCGGGCCGCCGCGCGAGAGATCGCGCTGGTCGAGCCCGGCACTGCGCGCGTTCGCGTCGAGTCGATCGACGGACCCGATGGTCCGCCCGGAGTGGTCGCATACGCGGTCCAGGCCGGCGCTTTCCAGGACGGCGACAAGGCGAATGGCCTACGCCTCGACTTGGCGAGCCGGTTCCAGAACGTCTACCTGACGCCATTGCGCACCTCGGATGCGCTCTACTACCGGGTGCGGCTCGGTCCGTTCGAGCGCCGCGACGAGGCAGCGGCCCGCGCTCGCACGCTCGCCCGGAACGGCGTGCCGGTGATCATCGTCGAAGAAGTCCGTCCATGAGCCGGCGCAGTCGGGCCATCCATCTTCGCGGATGGCTCCTGCTCTCGCTGCTCGTCTCGGCGTGCAGCTACTCGATCGTCCGGAACGGCGAGATCAACGAGAGCGCGGCGACCAAGATCGAGCGCGGGCTCGAGAGCGTTCGCGGCCTCACGTTTCGTGCGCCCGTGCCCATGGAGGTGAAGTCGCCCGAGGAGCTGCGGCAATACCTCGAGGCGGAGATCGCTCGACAATACACGCCCGACGAGGTGCGCGGCCTGCAGCGCATCTACGAGCGGTTCGGATTGCTCGCGCCCGACGTCGATCTCGGTCAAGCGCTCATCAAGCTCTATACTGCGCAGATCGCCGGGTTCTACGATCCACATGTCGGCAAGCTGTTCTTGGTGCCTTCGGGCCTGCCGCCGATGGGTTGGACGGTGAGCTTCATGCAGTTCGTTCTGCGGCGCGACCTCGTGAACGAGATGCTGCTCGCCCACGAGCTCACCCATGCGCTCCAAGACCAGAATTTCGGCACGCTCAAGGCGGCTGACGACCCATCCAACGACGACCGCGCGCTGGCGATTCATGCCGTGGTCGAAGGCGATGCCACGCTCGCCGGCTTCGCCTATCTCTTCGGTGGGCTACCGGAGAACTCGCTCCTCGATCTCGTGGAGCGGCTGGGAGCCGTGCCGGCGGAGATAGAGAAGACGCTTCCGGACACGCCCCCGGTGCTGCGCGAAGAGCTCGTCTTCCAATACTCGGCCGGCGCGAAGTTCGTCGCGCTCGCCTATTTGCGCGGCGGCTGGGCCGCGGTGAACGAGCTGCTCGCGCATCCTCCGACATCCACCGAGCAGGTGCTCTGGCCCGACAAGTACTTCGTGCAGCGAAACGCTCCGACGCTCGTGCGCCTCGGCGGGCTCGACGCCTATCGCAAGCCGGAGGAGTGGACGGTCATGGAGGAGAACACGATCGGCGCGCTGACCGTCCGCATCCTCGTCGAGGCCTTCCTCGATCCGACCCGCGCAGAACGCGTGGCGTCGGGGTGGGAAGGCGACCGCTTCATCGCATTCGGCAAGGGGGATGCGCTGCACATCTATTGGGTGTCGGCCTGGGCCGGCGAGGCGGCGGCTCGCGAATTCTTCGCCGCCGAGCAGGAGATCCTCGCACGCAAGTTCCCTGGGTCGGCGACCCAGGTAGCGGGCGATCGCATCACGGCGACCGGCCAAGACCCGTATTGGCTCGAACGGCGCGCAGACAAGGTCATCGTCGCGCTCGGGGTGCCTGCCAACGACGTGGGCAAGCGGATGGCTGCGTTGTGGGCGAGCACCACGTTCGCCCCAGAGCCCATCCAGATGAACCTCGATCTCGCCGTCGGCGATCACGCGGCGAAGAAAGCTTCCCCCTCGCCCCTCGCTCTTCCTTCGGCGGCGAGCTTCAGCAGATGAGCATGGACGGACTTCTCGGCGACGATCTGAAGCGCCGGGTGGACGTCTCGGTACAGCCGCGCGACGATCTGCGGGATCGTATGTAGGCCGGCGTGCAAGCAGTCGACGACTTGCCGCTCGCGCATCAGTCGATGGGCGACGTACTCGCGGATCTTCGCTTGCGGCTCGTGGATCACGGGACCGTGTCCGCCGAGCAGGAGTCGCGCGGGCAGTGCGAGCAGGCGCTCGAGCGACGACAAGTAGGCCGCCATGTCGCCGTCGGGAGGAGCGATCACCACCGTCCCTTGGCCGACGACGTGGTCGCCGGTGAAGAGCCAAGCTCGCGCGGCCTCGAAGAAGCAACAGTGCCCGGACTCGTGACCCGGCGTATGAACCACACGGAGCACGCCACCGTCGAAGGCAATCTCGTCGCCGTCGTCGTAAGTCCAATCCGGCTCGACGCCGCCGTAGCCCTTGCGGCTCACGTGCATGCCGAGCCGTGCGCCGAGCTCGCTTCGAAGCTCCATGGCGCCGCCGAGATGATCCGGATGGATGTGCGTGAGGAGGATCTGCTCGACCGCTGCGGCCGCGGCGGCAAGCTCGCGGCGGAGCTTTTCGAGGTTCGGCCCGGCCCCGAGCGCCGCGTCGATCAACGTCAGCCGCTTGGCGCCGAGCAAATACTGGTTCGTGCCCTCGCCCGTCATGAAGCCAGGGTTGGGCGCGGTAACCACCCGAAGATCTCGCTCGATCAGCACCGCGGTCCTCTCTAGCACGACCGACGGAAGCGGACGATGGAAAAGCCCGTCGACGAGAAGTTGTTGCGTCGCGAGCGAGCCAGCGCCCCGTGGGTTCTCGCCGAGACCCTTCTCGCCACGGCACTCGCGCTCCATTTGTCTCTTCGCCTCGCGACGCCGCTCGTCTGGCTTCTTCTCCCTCTCGGCCTGATCTTCGCGGGGCGTCGGTCACCTTCGGCGTACGGGCTCGACCTGCGAATCTGCCCACCCCCGCTCCGGGTCCATGCCACTCTCGGCCTCGTGCTCCTGTCGCTGTACGCCCTGGGCTATGCGGCGATCGCGATCTTCGTGTGGCACGAAACCTTCGCGCCCAGACTGCCGGAACATGCCGTCGAGGACCTGGTGCGAGGGTTCCTCGTCGTGGCTCTGCCGGAGGAGGTGTTCTTCCGAGCCTACGTGCAGTCGCGCTGGGACTTCGCCTGCGGCAAGCCGTGGCGTCTCTTCGGTGCCGCCTTGGGACCGGGGCTGGCGATTCAAGCAGTCCTCTTCGCCGCCTGTCATTTGGCCACGGGCGATTGGACCCGGCTGCGCGTCTTCTTCTTCGGGCTACTCGCCGGCTGGCTCCGCGCCCGCAGCGGATCCGTGCTCGGACCGGCCGCCTACCACGCCGTGGCGAACCTTTGGGTTGGTCTCCTGGGCGCAAGTTTCCGTTGAAAAATCGCCTGCGTTCTAGCACACTGCTAAACTGCGAGTGGACGTCACCGAGCTTCTCAGCTTCGCCGTTCACCACGGGGCCTCGGATCTCCATTTGTCGAGCGGCGAGCCCCCGATGTTGCGCGTCAACGGCGACATCAAGCGCATCGAGCACGCGGCGCTGTCGGCTGACGAAATCCACAACATGGCCTTCGACGTCATGAACGACGGCCAGCGCAAGGTCTTCCAGGAGAAGCACGATATCGACTTCTCCTTCGAGCTCGGCGAGATCGCGCGATTCCGAGTCAACGTCTTCCTGACCCGCCGGGGCGAAGCAGCGGTCTTCCGGGTGATTCCGAGCAAGATCGTGACGCTCGACGAGCTGTCCATGCCGCCCGTGCTGAAGGAGATCTGCAAGCGCGAGCGTGGATTCGTGCTGTGCACCGGGCCGACAGGGTCGGGAAAATCCACCACCTTGGCGGCGATGGTGGACTACATCAACGAGAGAGAGGACGTCAGCATCATCACGATCGAGGACCCGATCGAGTTCGTTCACCACTCCAAGCGCGCCCTCGTCAATCAGCGCGAGGTCGGCATTCATACCCACTCGTTCGCCAACGCGCTCCGGGGAGCGCTTCGCGAGGATCCCGATGTGATTCTGGTCGGGGAGATGCGCGATCTCGAGACGATTGCTCTAGCGTTGACAGCGGCCGAAACCGGCCAGCTCGTCTTCGCGACCCTGCACACCTCGAGCGCACCGAAGACCGTCGACCGGGTCATCGATGCCTTCCCATCCGAACAGCAGAACCAGGTCCGCACGCAGTTATCGGAATCGCTGCAAGCGGTCATCACGCAGTCACTGTGCAAGAGAAAGGGCGGCGGCCGTATCGCCGCCTGCGAGATCCTCATGGGCGTTCCGGCGGCCAAAAACCTGATCCGGGAGGCGAAGATCCATCAGCTGCCTTCCGTGATGCAGACCGGGCAGAAGCAGGGGATGCAGACCCTCGACATGGCGTTGCAGGACCTCCTCGCCCGGGGCCTGATCACCCGCGAGGAGGCGCAGGCCAAGTCGCCCAACCCCCAGCTCTTTGGGGCTGCTGCCGTCGGCACGAATCTTCTGGGCGCCAGAACCAACTGAACCCCTGCCCGGAAACGGCGCCAAAATTTGCCCTCTCGTCACGAAATTGGCGAGAGACCCCGTGCGCGAGCATGCGGACGCGAAGAGATCCTCGAATCGCCTGGATTTCCGCCAGCCGCCGGTAGCGGAGGCTGGCACGGCTTTCGCTCAAGGCCCGGCAGGGAGGACTGATGGATATTACCGAGCTGCTGACGTTCGCCGTACAAGAGGGCGCCTCGGACGTGCACCTGTCGAGCGGCGAGCCGCCGATGCTCCGGATCCATGGCGACATCAAGCGCCTCGAGCACGCGCTTCTCAGCCGTGACGAGGTGCACAACATGGCGTTCGACGTCATGAACGACATGCATCGCCGCATGTTCCAGGAGAAGCTCGACATCGACTTCTCCTTCGAACTCGGCGACATCGCTCGCTTCCGCGTCAACGTGTTCATGCAGCGCAAGGGCGAAGGCGTGGTCTTTCGCACGATTCCCACCAAGGTCATCACCCTCGACGACCTCGGCATGCCGCCGATCATGAAGGAAATCTGCAAGAAGGAGCGCGGCCTCGTGCTCTGTACGGGACCGACCGGATCGGGAAAATCCACCACGCTCGCCGCAATGGTCGACTACATCAACGAAAATTGGGAATGCCACATACTCACGGTCGAGGACCCGATCGAGTTCGTTCATAGCCCGAAGAAGTCGCTCATCAATCAGCGCGAGGTCGGACCGCATACCCAAACGTTCGCTGCGGCGCTGCGCGGCGCGCTGCGCGAGGACCCGGACGTGATCCTGGTCGGCGAGATGCGAGACCTCGAAACCATCTCGCTGGCGCTCACCGCCGCCGAGACCGGTCACCTAGTGTTCGGTACGCTGCACACCTCGAGCGCTCCCAAGACCGTCGATCGCATCATCGACGCCTTCCCCGCTGGCCAGCAGAACCAGGTGCGAGCGATGTTTTCCGAGTCTCTCGAGATGATCGTCACGCAAACTCTCTGCAAGAAGAAGGGCGGAGGTCGCATTGCGGCGTGCGAAGTGCTGGTCGGCGTGCCGGCCGTGCGCAATTTGATCCGCGAAGGTAAGATTCACCAGATTCCATCGAGCATGCAGACGGGCCAGAAGCTCGGAATGCAGACCCTCGACATGGCGCTGCAGGACCTCGTCGTGCGCGGCGTCATCAGCCGCGAGGAGGCTGCTCTGAAGAGCTCGAATCCGGTTCTGTTCGGTGCAACGTCGGCTGGCACGTCGCTCTCCGGCGCGAAAGTCGCAGCTGCCTGAGGGGAGCCCATGTCCCGAATCGAGCCCCTTCTCGAGCGCATCCTCGCGCTGGACGCTTCCGATCTCTACCTCACGGTCGGCAGCCCACCTGTCTTCCGGGTGGAAGGCGTGGCGGTTCCGGCCAACGAGCCGGCTCTCAGCGAAGCGGACACCGTCGCGCTCGCCGACGAGGCCATGAGCGATCCGAGCCAACGCGAGGAGTTCGCAAAGGTCAAAGAGATGAACTTGGCGCTGGCGCTCGACGTGCGCGGCCGCTTCCGCTGCAACATCTTCCGCCAGCGCAACGCCGTCGGCCTGGTGATCCGGCAGATCAAGCTCAACGTACCGACGATCGAGCAGCTCGAGCTGCCCGCGGTGCTGAAGGACCTCGCGCTCACCAAGCGCGGGCTCGTGCTCATCACCGGAGCGACCGGATCGGGGAAATCGACCACGCAGGCGGCGATGATCGACTACCGCAACTCGATCACCTCCGGTCACATCATCACGATCGAGGACCCTGTGGAGTTCATGCACCGCCACAAGAAATCCATCGTGACGCAGCGCGAGGTCGGATTCGATACGCTCTCCTTTCACGAGGCCCTGCGCAACACGCTGCGCCAAGCTCCCGACGTGATCCTCATCGGCGAGGTGCGCGACGAGGTCACCATGGAGGCCGCCATCACGTTCGCCGAGACGGGCCACCTCTGCCTGGCGACCCTGCACTCGAACAACGCCAACCAGTCGATCGAGCGCATCATGAATTTCTTTCCCGCGATCCGTCACCCGCAGATCTATCTGCAGTTGTCCCTGAACCTGCGAGGGATCGTCTCGCAGCGTCTGATCGCCGGCTCCGACGGCAAGCGCGTCGCCGCGCTCGAGATCCTGCTCGACACCCCGCGCGTCAAGGACCTCATCAAGAAGGGCGAGATCGACACGCTGAAAGATGCCCTCGAGCAAGGCACCAACGAGGGCTGCCAGACGTTCGACGAATCTCTCTTCCGCCTGGCCGTCGACGGCAAGATCGACGCCGAGCAGGCGCTCGCCAACGCGGACAGCGCCAACAACCTCCGCTTGCGGCTGCGCAACGACGAGATGGCCAAGGGCCAGGCGGAGAAGGAGGCGCCGACCTTCCGTCTGCAGGACCCGGCCCATGCCCGCAAGCTCGCCACGGCTCCCCGCGTCCTACAAGCGCGCGGCGGGGCTCAGCGAGAGAGCGCTTCGCCCGTCCCGCTCAAGCGCTGACCGCGCCGAACAGCCACTCGAGATAGACTTTCGACCCCGCGGCAACGTCGAGGGCGATCACCTCGGGCAGTTCGTACGTGTGGAGGCTCTTCACGCGAGCTTCGACTGCGGCGAACCGCCCGCGCACGGTCTTGATCACGAGCAGCCACTCGGAGTCGACCGTGACCTTCTCCTCCCATCGATAGATCGAGCGCACGCCGGGAACGACGTTCACGCACGCCGCGATCCTTTCGGAGACGAGGGCGCGCGCGACTGCCTCGGCGTTCTCGGCCGAGCCGGCCGTCACGAGCACGACGATCGGTTGCTCCTCGTTCCCGCGCATGCGCAAACGTTGACACGCGTCCTACGCTCCTGTAAACCCTCGGGATTCGCAGATCATCGTGCGGCAAGGACGCCGAAGCAGCTATGGACTACGCAGTCGTTCGTACGGGGGGTAAGCAGTACCGCGTCTCCCCCGGAGACCTCGTCGAAGTGGAGCTGCTGCCCACCGCGGCCGGCGAGACGGTCGAGCTCGGGGAGGTACTCCTCACCTCGGCGGGCGGCGCCGTTCGTGTCGGCACGCCGACCGTGGCCGGAGTCCGCGTCACCGCCAAGATCGTCGAGCACGGCAAGGCCAAGAAGATCCTGGTGTTCAAGATGAAGCGGCGCAAGAACGAACGGCGCAAGCGCGGCCACCGCCAGCGCACCACCACGTTGCGCGTCCTAGAGATCGTCGGCTGAACGGGTCGCGGGAGAGCGAGCGATGGCTCACAAGAAGGGACAGGGCAGCAGCCGCAACGGGCGGGACAGCTCGGGACAGCGGCGCGGCGTGAAAATCTTCGCCGGTGAGCAGGTGCGGGCCGGCAACATCCTGGTCCGCCAGGTGGGCACCCGGGTCCATCCGGGCCGCAACGTCGGCATGGGCCGCGACTTCACGCTCTTCGCGCTGACCGACGGGATCGTCCGCTACGAGCGCTTCGGCAAAGACCGCCGCCGCGTGAGCATCCAGCCGCCGGCGTAGGTCTGGCCCGCGACCGGCGTTCTGCGCTGCTACCTGAAGCCCCCGCGCTCGACGCCCGGGGGCTTTTTTCATGAAGTTCATCGACGAGGTGGAGATCCGGGTGAAGGGTGGCGATGGCGGGCGGCCGTGCGTCGCCTTCCTGCGTGAGAAGTATCGGCCGCACGGCGGTCCAGCCGGCGGTGACGGCGGCCATGGCGGCAGCGTCGTGCTACGCGCGGATGGCGGCGTGAGCACGCTTCTCGACTTCAAGTTCGAGAGCCGCATCGAAGCCGAGCGCGGCGAGCACGGGCGCGGCAAGTGCCAGCACGGCCGGCGCGGCAACGACAAGGTGGTGCGCGTACCGGCGGGCACGCTCGTTTTCGACGCGGCGAACGGCGAGCTGATCGCCGACCTCGCCGAAGTCGGCGCCGAGGCGATCGTGGCGCGTGGCGGGCGGGGTGGGCACGGCAACGCCCGCTTCGCCACGCCGACGAACCAGGCGCCGCGCAGGACGATTCCCGCCACCCCGGGGGAGGAGCACCGTCTGCGGCTCGAGCTCCGCCTGCTTGCCGACGTCGGCATCATCGGGATGCCGAACGCGGGAAAGTCGACTCTCGTGCGCGCGATCTCAGCCGCGCGGCCGAAGGTCGCCGACTACCCATTCACGACGCTGGTCCCCCAACTCGGGGTCGTCGGTTGCGGCGAGGGCCGCTCCTTCGTCGTCGCCGACGTTCCGGGCTTGATTCCGGGGGCCTACCGAGGCGAGGGGCTCGGGCATCGTTTCTTGCGCCACGTCATGCGCACGCGGCTTCTCGTTCACCTGATCGATCTCGCCGCGCTCGCCGGTCGCGACCCCGTGGCCGACTTCGAGGCCATTAACCTCGAGCTCCGACGATTCGACCCGGCGCTCGGTAGACGGCCACAAGTCGTGGTCGGCAACAAGATCGATCTCGCCGAGAGCCGCGCCGACGCGGCGCGCGTCGCGGCCGAGCTTCGTTCTCACGGAGTCGAGCTTCACACTCTGTCCGCCGCGACGGGCGACGGCGTCCCGGAGCTCGTCTCGTTCCTGTGCGGCGCGGTCGAGCGCGCGAAAGGCAACCTCCCGCTTCGCGTCGCGGGCCCACGATCGTGAACCAGCTCACCTACAAGCATACGATCCTCAAGCGCGCGCGGCGCGTCGTCGTGAAGGTCGGCTCGAGCCTGCTGTCCGCCGAGCAGGGGCTCGACAGGCGCCGCATCCGCTCGCTGGTTCGCGAGCTGGACGAGCTCGCCGGCGATCGGCGCGAGTTCTTGCTGGTGACGTCGGGGGCCGTGGCGGCGGGCTGCGCCCGCCTCGGGCTTCGCGAGCGTCCGCGCACCATTCCCCAGAAGCAAGCGGCGGCTGCCGTCGGCCAGATCGACCTCATGGCCGCCTACAAAGAGTCGTTCGAAACTCGCGGGCGCCATGTCGCGCAGATCCTGCTGACGCGCGAGGACCTGAGCAGCCGCCGGCGCTACCTGAACGCCAAGCACGCGATCGGCGCGCTCCTCGAAGCGCACGTGCTGCCGATCGTCAACGAGAACGACACGGTGGCGGTGGACGAGATCAAGCTCGGCGACAACGACAATCTCTCGGCGGCGGTATCCGTGCTCGTGGAGGCGGATCTACTCGTGATTCTTTCCGACGTCGACGGGCTGCACACCGCCGACCCGCAGAGCGACGAGCGAGCGGAGCCCGTGCCGGTGGTCGTGGCGAACGACCCGCGCGCCGACCGCTTCGCCGGCACGAACGCCGGCCGTCTCGGCACCGGCGGCATGGCCACCAAGCTCGACGCCGCACGCAAAGCGGCCGCGGTCGGCATCGCCACGATCATCGCCGACGGCCGACGCGAGGCCGCGCTCGGTCGAGTGCTCGACGCCGCGACGGTGTCCGGCACGCTCGTGGTGCCTTCGGCGGATCGGCTGACGAGCCGCAAGCACTGGATCGCCTTCACTCTGCGCCCCCAGGGCGCGCTGCATCTCGACGGCGGCGCGGCGGCAGCGCTGCGAGATCGCGGTCGGAGTCTGCTTCCTTCGGGATTACGCCTCGTCGACGGCTCGTTCGGCGCCGGCGATTGCGTCCGCTGCCTCGCGCCCGACGGCAGCGAGGTCGCGCGCGGCCTGGTCAACTACAGCGCCGCCGAGCTCCGCCGCATCCAGGGAAGTCACACGCGCGACATCGATTCGATCCTCGGCTATAAGATCTGCGACGAGGTGATCCATCGCGACGACATGGTGATCGCGTGAGTCCAGACACCGACGTCGAGGGGACCGTTCAAGAGATCTGTCGCCGCGCGCGCCGCGCGGCGCGCGGGCTCGCCGCGGTCGACACCGCCGCCAAGAATGAGACCTTGCATCTCGCCGCCGAGCGTTTGCGCACGGGCGCGTCGCGCCTGCTCGAAGCCAACGGCCGCGACGTGGCCGCCGCCGGCGCGGCGACGGCGGCGTTCCGCGATCGACTGATGCTGAACGCCGAGCGCATCGAAGCCATGGCCGGCGGCATCGATCAGATCGCGCTCCTCCCCGATCCGGTTGGCGAGTCGATCGCGGCGTGGCGCCGGCCGAACGGCCTCGAGATCCACCAGGTGAGAATCCCGATCGGGGTCGTCGGCATCATCTACGAGTCGCGGCCCAACGTCACGGCGGACGCTGCGGCGCTGTGCTTGAAATCGGGCAACGCGACGATCCTCAAGGGTGGCTCCGAGGCGCTCTGCACAAACGCCGCAATCGCGGACGTGTTCGCCGGAGCCGTCGCCGACGCGGGCTTGCCGGTTTCCTCGGTGGAGCTGCTGCGCACGACCGACCGGGCAGCGACGCGAGCGCTGCTGCGCCAGAAGGGGCTCGTCGACGTCATCGTGCCGCGCGGGGGCAAGGAGCTCATCCGGGCGCTCGAGGAGGAATCCGAGATCCCGGTCATCAAGCACCTCGAAGGCGTCTGCCAGCTCTACGTCGACCGAGCCGCCGACCTCGAGCGGGCCGGACACATCTGCATCAACGCCAAGATCTCGCGGCCCGGCGTCTGCAACGCGATCGAGAATCTGCTCGTTCACCGCGACGTCGCCGAGTCGTTCGTTCCCCGCATCGTGCGCGCGCTCGAGGCCGAAGGCGTGGAGGTGCGCGGCTGCCCCGAGACGCGCCGCCTCGCCGCCGTCAAGGCCGCTATCGAGGGCGACTGGGCGACGGAATACCTCGACAAGATCCTCTCGGTGAAGATCGTCGCGTCGCTCGACGAGGCGCTCGACTTCATCGAACGCTACGGCTCGGGGCTCGCCGATGCGATCGTCACCGAGGACTACACCGCCGCCCGGCGCTTCCTGTCGGCGGTCGACTCGGCGGCGGTGTTCGTCAACGCTTCCACGCGCTTCACCGACGGCTTCGAGTTCGGCTTCGGCGCCGAGATCGGCATCTCCACCAACCGCCTGCACGCGCGCGGCCCCATGGGCCTGCGCGAGCTCACGACGTATAAGTATCTCGTCTACGGCTCCGGCCAGGTACGCGAGTAGGCACGTGGCGCCGCGCACGGGTATCCTCGGCGGGTCGTTCGACCCGATCCATCTCGGCCATCTGCGCAGCGCGGAGGAAGTCCGCGAAGCGTTCGCTCTCGATCGCGTGGCGTTCGTGCCGGCGAATCGCCCACCGCACAAGCCTGACCGACGGCTCGCCGACGGCCGCCAGCGCCTCGCCATGGTCGAGCTCGCCGTCGCCGACAATCCCCCCTTCCTCACTTCCAGCCTGGAGATCGACCGCGGAGGTGTCTCCTACTCGATCGAGACGCTCGAAGCGTTCACGGCGACCGAGAGCGACGCGCAGCTGTTCTTCATCGTCGGCGTCGATGCGTTCGGCGAGATGCAGACGTGGAAAGACGCCGCGCGTGTGTTCGAACTCGCCAACGTCGTCGTGACGAACCGCCCGCCGCACGCGGCGCCGACCTCGATCGAGCATTTACCCGTTGCCGCTCGGGAGGCCTTTTGTTATGATCCGCCCACGCTGAGTTATCGACATCGCAGCGGAACTCGTCTGTCCTTTCTGCCCATCACAGGACTCGATATCTCAGCTACGGCCGTGCGCGAGCGCGTCCGACGCGGCCAATCGATTCGCTATCTCGTTCCCACCGACGTGGAGCGGTACATTCGCAAGCACGGCCTCTACCGAAGCGGAGAATCCATCGGTTGACCTCCAGAGACAGCTTCGAAAGAGCTCTGTTCTGCACGCGCTTCGCTCTGGACAAGAAGGCCTACGATCTCGAGCTGCTCGACGTCTCGAAGCTGACGACGGTGGCCGACTACTTCCTGATCTGCACCGGCCGCTCGGACACTCAGGTGCGAGCGATCGCCCAGCACCTCGAGGAAGGCCTTGCGGCCGAAGGCATTCGGCCGCAGGCGATCGAAGGCTACCCACGCGGACAGTGGGTGCTGATGGACTACGGCGATGTCGTGGTCCACATCTTCTACCAGCCGATCCGCGCGTTCTACGATCTCGAAGGCCTGTGGATCCGGGCGCCGCGCGTGCGCCTACCCGAGCCTTACTATTCGCAAGCACGCTCCTTCGTCACCGGCACCGAAGGATACTGAGCGTTCGCCAGGGACGCGCATGCTGAAGCGGTTCCTCGGCTTCGTAGCCGTCGGCGCGCTGCTGCTCGGCTTCGGCTTCGTCTTCTACATGAATCCCGCGATCGTCGAGCTGCACGTCACGCCTTCGCGTAGCTATTCGCTGCCACTACCCCTGTTGGTGCTTGCGAGCTTTCTCGCCGGCGCTGCGGTGATCTTCGCGCTCGCGCTCATCCGCGAAGCACAATGGACGTTCGGCGAGCGGCTCCGGAGAAGACGCGAGGCGCGCACCGCGAAGAACCGCGCGCTCGTCGCCGCAGGCCGCGAGCTTCTTTGGCATGGTCGGCCGGAACCCGCGAAGCGAGCGCTACTGCGTCCACCGGCCCGCGAGCGGGATGTCGAAGCGCTCGCGGCTCTCGCTGAGACCTCGCTCGGCGCCGACCGGCCGGACGAGGCCAGGATCGTTCTCGAGGATGCGCTCACGATTCATCGCGACGACCCTCGCCTGCTCGCCAGTCTGGCCTCGGTGGCGGCGCGCGAGAGCGAATGGCGTCAAGCGAGCTCGCTCCTCGAGCGCGCGTTCGCTGCAGAGCCAGACAGCGTCCGGCTCGCGGCATCGCTCCGCGATGCGTACACGCGCGAACGTCGCTGGGCAGACGCCCTGCGCGCCGAGGACCATTACCTCGCGCTTCTACATGAGCCGCGCGGCCTCGAATCCGAGCGCCCGCGCCGGTCGGGCTTGCGCTACGAGCTGGCGATCAGCCGGGACAAACCCGAAGACGTCGTCGCCGATCTCTATAGAGTGCTGCGCGACGAGCCCTCGTTCGTACCCGCCGCGGTCTCACTCGGAGATACGCTCCGGCATCTCGGCCGTGACAGCGAAGCCGGACGCGTCTGGCTCCGCGCCGTGCTCCGGCGCCCCATGCCGGTGCTGCTCGGCCGCATCGAAGCGCTCTATCACGATCTCGGACAACCGAACAAAGTGACCGCTATCTACCGCCGCCTGCAAACGCGCGGCGCTTCGTTCTCGCGCTCTGCACGCCTTGCCCGCTTCCTGCTGACCCAGGGGAGGGTCGAAGAGGCCGCGGCCGTGCTCGAATCGGTCGCTTCGACTAGTGACGAAGCCGAGGCGGCGCTGCTGCGCGGTGAGATCGAACGCCGGCGCGGCAATCCGTCGGCAGCCCTCGAGTCGCTCCACGTCGCCTTCGACGCCTGGCCCGTGGAGGGTCGCTCGCATGTCTGCGTCATCTGCGGAGGGAGCGTCGCCGAATGGCAGGCGCGCTGTCCGAGCTGCGGCGGTTGGGACGCTCTCCATCCCGCGGGAGTAGACGCCGTGCCACCGGCCGCGACGACCTCGATGGGCGGGCTATTTCGCCGTCTCGTGGCGCGTTGAGTCAGCTCGCGAGTGCCTTCGGCCGTCGTGACTCCTTCATCTCGCAGGCTGTCCCACCCCTGATGCCGGGCCCCATGACCCGGGCATCGGGTTCGCGAGCTTGGCAAGACGGGTAGTCGATTCCCGGAGCCCGATGCCGCGGATGCCCGATGTGCGGCTCGGGGCCGCGGATCGCGTCACTTGGCGGTGATCACCAGCTCCGTGCGACGGTTCTTCGCGCGCCCCTCCTCACTGTCGTTCGAGGCGATCGGCCGCTCTTGGCCGAAACCCGCCGCGCTGAGGCGATCGGCGCCGATCCCGCCCATGGCGTCCGGCGCGGCCATGGCACCGTGCTCCTCGTTGCGGGCTAGTGGCCGCGACGAAGTAAGAGACGCATGGGTGACGTCGTGGCGCGCGAGGACCTCGTAGATGAAGACCGGGGCGTGCAGAAACCGCGGGGACGGCTGCTCCACGCGCACGAATAGTCCCAGTGATTCGTAGTAGCGACGAAGTTGGCGGGAGGTCTGGAACATCGTACCTCCGAAGATTCCTGGAAGACGACGCGCGGTGAGACGATACACTAGCGTGTTGGCGATGGCGCGAATCCCGTACAGCGCATACTTCCAACTCGGCGGGCGGAGGACGTAGCGGAGAAAATAGCCTGGCCCGTGATGACAGAATACGACCGTGCCGTGAGGGCGTACGACCCGGGCGATTTCTGCCACGCACTTCTTCTCATCCGTATACGGCGTGACGACCTTGCAAATGACACCATCAAAGCTGGCGTCCGGGAACGGGAGCTCCTCGGCGACGCCACGGATTAGAGTCAGGCTCGGCGAGAGCCTCTCCTCTTGCTTCACACGCCTCGGTTCGACGCCCACGCCGGTACACCCCCGAGATTCCGCGAGACGAAGTTGCGCACCGGAGCCGCAGCCGACGTCGAGGATTTGCGATCCCGGTGGAAACGGAGCGAAGTCGAAATCGTGGAGGATGTAGTCGTGCCAGTAGTCCGGACGGTGGCTCATGGTCGTGCTCTTTCACAGCCAGGGTTGCGGTTTCCTGCCGCCGAGCGTCCTCCTGGCGATAGCCTAACGAGACTAGACCCGCAACGTAACGATGAGAACCCCCAATTTCTCTCCGGGGGACTGAAGGAGTCCTTCGCCACGAAGATCGCCCGCCGGATCGCCTTCGCGATGCTGCGTCACCACAGCGATTTCGACATCGCAGCAGCACCGACACTATCCAGACGATTCGACCGCGATTTGTCATCGGACACTTCCAGAAGACCGCCTTTCTAAAAGACCTTGAGCGCCACCGACATCATGAAGAAGTTCCCTTTGAAGAACAGTCCCCAGCTTGCGGCGGCGCTCAACTCTACACGACCACGGCGAAGCGGGCGGGTGTGATTCCCTATCGCCAGCAGCAGTACATGTGGAGCATCAAGGCCCTCAACACTCCGAAGAACTGACGCGCTGGACCGCGATCGGCCGAAGGTGATCCGAGAAAATCGATTCACCGACTCTCGGAGCGGTCGAACAGGTACGGGTGCAGCCGTGCAAGCCCGCCGAGATCGTGCAGATCGGTGGAGAAGTTCGGCACGCGGACGATCGGCACCTGGCGGCGCAGGCCGGCGGTGAACAGCTCCAGGCGCATGGCATCGCCGCGCGCGACGTCCTGGTAGGCCACGAAGTTCGCGGCTAGGCGCTCGACGAGGCCGGGCGGCCAAAGACCCGAGCGGGTGAGGCAAGCCGCGACTCGTTCCTGATCTCCGCCGCGGATGTCGCCGCGCGGGAAGTCCGCTCGGTCGATCGGCGCCGTGAACTCCTCGTGCACGCGGTTGAAAACGACCGCGCGCAGCGGCATGCCGAGCGCGGCCATCTTGTCGCTCAGGTACTCCGCTTCTTCGAGCACCTCTTCCTCCGGGCTCGATACCAGCACGAACGCGGTCTTCGGGCTCTTGAGCACGTGGTAGACGCGCTCGGTGCGCTCGGCGAAGCCTTCGAACAAGCCCTGCATGCCCGCGAAGAAGTCGGAGATCTCGGTGAGCACGGCCACACCGGTCGCCTCTTCGAGCGTGCGTAGCACGAAGCCCGCGGTACGGTTGACGAGCCGCATGGCCGACCAGCCGGCCGACACGTAGGGCTTGACGAACCAGCGGACGATCCTGCGGTCGAGGAAGTCACTCAGGCGCTGCGGCGCTTCGAGGAACTCGAGCGCGTGGCGCGACGGCGGCGTGTCGACGACGATGAGATCATAGCGCCCGCTGTCGCGCAGCCGCGACAGTTCCTCGACCGCCATGTACTCCTGCGAACCGGCGAAACTCTGCGACAGGTGCTGGTAGAAGCGATTCTCGAGGATGCGCTCGCGGACCTCGGGCGACGGCGCGTGTCGCTCGATCAACGAGTCCCAGGCGCTCTTCTGATCGAGCATCATCGCCGTCAGCGAGCCGGAGAGCTCGATGCCGTGCTCTCGCAACACCTCGGCAGACACGCTCGTTCCCTCCCCGCCCGAAAGCTGCACCCCGAGCGAATCGGCGAGGCGGCGTGCCGGGTCGATCGTCAAAACCGCCGCACGCCGCCCGCGCCTCGCTCCCCAGAGCGCGATCGTCGCGGCAGTCGTCGTCTTGCCGACGCCGCCGCTGCCGGCGCAGACGATCACGTCGTGGCGCTCGACCACGCTCGCCAACGTGGCCCTCACGAGCGCGGCTCCACCCGGCGGGGCTTCGACCGCACCGCCTGTGCCTCGTCGAGCATGACCGAGAGCGCCTCGACGTCGGCGAAGCCGAACTCCTCGCGAAGCAGCATCGGCAGCACGACGAGCCGCCAGCCGGTCTCGACGGCGAGCCTCTTCCTGCAGTGCTCGTTCAGCGCGGCCCAGCTGAGCTCCTCTTCCGCGGCGGCGAGCACGGCCTTCGAGAGCGCGTCACAAGCCGCGCTGACACCTTTCCGCCGCGCGGTCGAAGCTCTTTCCACGTCGGCCACCGAGAAGGGCGGCGAGTGAAAGCGGTTCACGAACAACACGCCCGGAGGGAGGACCAGCTCGTCGCGGACCTGGCGACAGATGTCGATCGTCTCGTTGACCGGGAGCTCCTCCGCCACGGTCACCACCGTGACTGCCGTCGCAACGGGATCCGCGAGCAGGCTCCATACCCGCTTGGCCTCGCGGTGCACGAGCCCGGTCGTGAACGCCTCGTAGGCCGCCTTCGGCATGCGCAGATACTGGAGGGCGTGACCCGTCGCCGGGCTGTCGACGATCACCAGATCCCACCGGCCGCGATCGACCTCGTACCAGATCTTGCCGATCGCCATGAGCTCCTTCAGTCCGGGCGCCGCCGCCACGAAGTACTGATAGACCCTGCTTTCGAAGACCGCGCGCAGCACGCGCCGGACGGGCACGACCAAGTGCAGGTATTCCTCCAACGCAGCCTTGCCTTCGACGTTCTGGCGAAAGAACCCGGCCGTGGTCTCGACCGGCTCGTTGCCCTCGGGCTCCCGGAGCCCGGCGATCGAGCGGCCGCGATCGTCGAAGTCGAGACCGACGAGCAGTACACGCTTGCCGCGGCGGACGGCCGACAGCGCAAGCGCGGTCGACACGGTGGACTTGCCGACGCCGCCTTTGCCAGCGACGAAGACGAGTCTACGGTCGAGGAGAGAGCCCGCGCTCGTCATCGGCCGTCGGTGGTCTCACCAGCGCAGCGCCGCCCCGGCCCAAGTCAGGCCCCCGCCGCAGGCGACCAGCAGCACGACGTCGCCCTCGTGGAGTCGCCCGACGCGCACGGCTTCGTCGAGCGCGATCGGCACCGAGGCCGCGGAGGTGTTGCCCGTCGTTTCCACGTTCACGAAGGTCTTCTCGCGCGGGAACTCGAGCTTGTCGGCCACGGCGTTGATGATGCGCAGGTTCGCCTGGTGCGGCACCACGAGATCGACGTCGGCGGGCGAGAGACCGGCGCGCTCGAGCGTCTCGAGCGCCACCTCGCCCATGCATCGGACCGCCCAGCGGAAGAGCTCCGGCCCTCTCATGCGAATGCACGCCTCGGGCTCTGGCTGGGGCTCCGCGTCGTAGCCGCCGCGTTGCCCGGCCCGCACGTAGAGGAGGTCGGCCATCGACCCGCTGGCGTGTGTCACGCTTGCCAACACACCCCGGTCGCCCTCGTGCGCACGCACCACGACCGCTCCAGCGCCGTCGCCGAACAACACACAGGTACGCCGGTCGTTCCAGTTCGTCATCGTCGTGAGGGCATCGGCTCCGACGACGAGCACCGTGCGGAAGTCCCCCGCCCTCACATGTGCCGATGCGGTCGACAACGCGAAGAGAAATCCGCTGCAAGCCGCGGCGACGTCGAAGGCAGAAATGCGGTCGAGGCCGAGCGCGGCTTGCAGCTCGCAGCTCGTGGCCGGGAATGCGTGCTCCCCGCTCACCGTGCCGACGACGATCGCGTCGAGCTCGGCCGGAGCGACGCGGCTCGCTTCGAGCGCGCGGCGCGATGCGGCTTCCATGAGATCGATCAAGCGCTCACCCCGGCCGATCACCGGCCGCTCGCGGATGCCGGTGCGCGTGCGAATCCACTCGTCGGTGGTCTCGACGCGCCGCTCGAGCTCCGCGTTCGCCACGCGGCGCGCCGGCAGCGCGGATCCGACACCGAGAACTCTCGCCAGCATCGCTTGCATCTTGGCGAAGGGCGCGCCCCTCGCACGGGCTCAGTCGAGCGCGGCTCTCCTGCGAAAGGCGAGCGAGACGTTGGTCCCGCCGAATCCGTAGGAGTTCGACAGCGCGAGGTCGATCGGCGCGCGGCGCGCGACGTTCGGCACGTAGTCGAGGTCGCAGTCGGGATCGCGCTCCTCGTAGTTGATCGTCGGCGGAATCACGCCGCGCTCGAGCGCGAGCACGGTGTAGGCCGCCTCCACCCCACCGGCGCCGCCGAGCAGGTGGCCCGTCATCGACTTCGTCGAGCTCACCGGCAAGCGCGCCGCGTACTCGCCGAACACGCGCTTGATCGCCTTGGTCTCGTTGGCGTCGTTGTACTCGGTCGAGGTGCCGTGCGCGTTGATGTACTGCACCGCGTCGGGAGAGATGCCGGCATCGGCGAGGCACAGTGCCATGCAGGCCGCGGCGCCCACGCCCTCCGGTGAAGGCTGGGTGATGTGAAAGGCGTCGCCGTTGGTCCCGTAGCCGACCACTTCCGCCAGGATCGGCGCGCCTCGCCGCCGCGCCATCTCGAGCTCCTCCAGGATCAGCACGCCCGCCCCCTCGCCGATCACGAAGCCGTCGCGGCCCTTGTCGAACGGCCGGCTAGCGCGCTCGGGCGCGTCATTGCGCGTGGACAGCGCGCGCATCGCCACGAAGCCGCCAACCCCCGTCGGTGAGATCGCCGCCTCCGCGCCACCGCAGATGACCACGTCCTGGTAGCCGTGGCGGATCATGCGCATCGCCTCGCCGACCGCGTGCGCACCGGAGGAGCAGGCGCTGGTCGGTGTGTAGTTGATGCCCTTGGCACCGTGCTTGATGGCGACCTGGCCAGGAGCGAGGTTGGCGATGAGCTTTGGAATCATGAAGGGCGAGATGCGCTTCAGACCGCTCTCGAGAAAGAGCCCGTGGTATTCCTCGATCGTCGGCAGCCCGCCGAGGCCCACTCCCACGATCACCCCAACGCGCGCCGCGTTGGCGTCGTCGATCTTCAGCCCCGAGGAGGCCACCGCCATGTCGGCCGCAGCCATCGTGTACTGGATGAAGAGATCCATCTTCTTGATCTCTTTCTTCTCGATGAAATCCTCGGCGCGAAAATCGCGAACCTCGCCGGCGATACGCGTCGGAAACGCCGATGCGTCGAAGCGGGTGATCACGCCCACGCCCGACTGCCCGCGGACGAGCGCGTCCCAATTCTTCTCCACGCCTGTACCGAGCGGGGTGACGAGCCCCAGACCGGTCACGACGACCCGGCGCCGTTGTTCGTTGCCGTCGTTCATGAGGCTCGCCGCGGATGGTACGGGCTCGATTCCTACGAGTCAACAATCGCCGGGCGCAGTCGAAATCCAGTGCGATTTCCGCTAGCGGTGCGCCGAGGAGGCGCTCGATGGGCAAGCTCGACGGCAAGGTGACGCTGATCACGGGCGGCGCCCGCGGCATCGGTCTGGCGGCCGCGAAGCGGTTCGTCGGCGAAGGCTCGAAAGTGATGCTCGTCGATCTCGACGAGGAGCCGCTGCGGCGCGCGGTCGCGGAGCTCGGCGCCGAGCGGGCCGTCGCGGTCCGCGCCGACGTCACTCGCCCGGAGGATGCGGCGCGCTAT
>JBEVNX010000055.1:0-12459 GCA_040507895.1 Binatia bacterium
GAGGCGGCCCCCGCGCCCTCGAACCGATCGATACCGTCCGGCGGCGTCCGCATGGTAGGAATTGACGTCGATGGGAGCACGGCGCGGTCGTCAGCGGGCTCGTCGCGTCGGACTCCGGCGGACAGACCGCAGCTTTTCTCGTTGACGCGACGGTCTCGGTCCCCGGCCGCTCGACCGGTGAAGCTATGCACTGATGGCTCCGCGGGTTGCTGGCGAATCCGCAGTGGCCGCGATCCGCCATCATTCATTGGCGTTCGCTCCGGTAGCGGCGCAGCTCCTCGGTGAGCCAATCCCCGCTCAAGAACCGCGAGCTCCCGCAGTATACGACATACGGCTCGCCGGTCATGCTGCTTCGCGAGGCTAGCAAGCGAATGAAGTCTTCGGCCGAGCCCACGCGGCTCTTGGCGTGGCCGTACTTGCTCGCAAGGTGCGTCCGTGCCGCGGCGGCATCGGATTCGACGCCGTTGCGCACGAAGGTGCAGCCGGAGCCGCCGACGTAGTCGAGCAGATGCTGAACCTCGTCAGCGGTGTCCGCGTGAGCCGCGACCGCGAGCATCAACCCCGCGAGGATCGCGACACGGGCGAGACTGCTCCGTTGGGGCTTCACGAGGCCTCGATCGAGTTCTCATTCCACTGCGAAGAATTGCTCACTCTTCGCGATCGGCCAGCCGGAAGACCGCGCTCACGGGATTGTGATCCGAGCTGCGCACCGGTACCGCCGTCGCGGCGCCGGGGACCAGCCCACGGTAGTACATCTGATCGACGGGCTCACCGAGGAACCGCGAGCGTTCGTCCGGCTCGAGCGGAATGGCACGGAGACCCAGCCGCAACGCGATCGCATCGACGGCGCGACGGCGTGCCGTGCTCCAGGTGTTGAAATCGCCGGCCAGGATCACCGGTCCCTCATGGCGTGCGAGGATCGCTGCCACGGCTTCCAGCTGCCCGCGCAGTCGGCTCGTGCCGAGCGTGAAGTTCACCGCATGAACGTTGGCGACGAGCAGCGACGCGGACGAGCCCGCGAACGGGTGGCGCGTGACCACGACGGTCTTCGGAATGCGCGTGAGGGGCTCCACCGCGCGCAGCATGCACGCTAGATCCACCCGCGCTCTCGCCGCCGTGAGGACGCCCGTGTCGAGTTCACGGTACCGAAAGGCGCCAGCCAGCGCCCAATGAAGATCCTCGTCGCGCAGCACTCGACGCAGCGGGTCGGCGAGGCGCGCTTCTTGGATCAAGACCAAGTCGTGCTCCGCGCCGAACCACGCGAGGTCGGTGAGCCAGCCGGCACGGTCGCCTTTGTGCACGTTCCACGTCAGCACGCGGAGTTTTTCGGGATCGAGGCCCGTCCCCCGATTCGCGTCGGAAGCGCTCGGCACCTGCGCCGCATCGCAGAAGGGCGACTCCGTCGATCGATTGACCGGAGAATCGACCCGCATGGCCTGCTGAGCGGCGGGAACGGAGAAGCAACCCGACAGTGCGATCGCAACAAGCGGCGCCAGAATTTTCCGCAAGCTCGTCATGGAAGGCACGGAGCTCCAGAGGTTGGTGGCCCGTTCTTTCGCGGCTTCGGCGCCATTTCACTCGACCCGGATCACGACCTTGCCGAAGTGCGCTCCGGAGCGGAGGTGCTGATACGCGGCTGGCGCGTCGGCAAACGGGAAGGCTCGATCGATCACCGGCGACAGCTTCGTTCGGGCGATCGCTCGATTCATCGACTCGAACATTTCGCGGCTCCCGACGTAGATTCCATCCACGTGGAGGCTCCCAACCAGGATGGGGATGACTTCCACTCCTCCGGTGAAGCCAGTGAGGATGCCGATGAGCGAGAGGCGGCCTCCCATGCGGAGGGACGCAAGCGACTTCTGAAACGTGCCGGGACCGCCGACCTCGATCACGCGATCGACGCCAACACGCCCCGTGGCCTCGCGGACCGGCTTCTCCCAGTCGGGGGCCTTCTTGTAGTTGATGGTCGTCGCCGCGCCGAGCGCTCGAGCTCGTTCGAGCTTTTCGTCGCTCGATGAAGTGACGATCACGTGTGCGCCCGCCATGACGGCGAGCTGGAGAGCGAAGATCGACACCCCGCCGGTGCCGAGCACGAGCACGGTTTCGCCGGGATGCAGCGGATCGACCTCGAACAAAGCGTGCCACGCCGTCACCGCCGCGCAGGGTAGTGTGGCGGCCTCGTCGAACGACAAGTGATCGGGGATTCGCACGAGGCCATCCGTGCTCGAAGACACGTACTCGGCGAGCATACCCTGGATCGAGCCGCCGCGGGCCGTCGCCATCTCGCGCTCGGTCAGCCGTCCGGACCCCCAGCCTTCGAAGAAGGTTCCCGCGACGCGGTCGCCGATTTTCAGGCGGTCGACGCCCGGCCCGACCTCGACGATCTCGCCGGCGCCGTCTGAAGTCGGGACCAATGGCAACGGCAGGGGACCGGGATACATCCCCGAGACCACGAGGAGGTCGCGATAGTTGAGCGAGACCGCGCGCACCCGCACCAGAGCTTGGCCGGGGCCGGGCTTGGGCGTCGGCGCATCGGCCGCCTTGAGGCTTTCGACGCCCCTTGCGTCGCGGAGCTCGTATCTCTTCATCGCTCGCTTCCTTGGCCGTGTCTCGTCATCTTGATCCGTGGCCGTCGGCGCCGTGTTTGTGTCCCGGTGCGCGCTCGGGCTTCTTCGTCCCTCCCAATTCGATCTGCCCGCGGCCAGTGGTCCTTTATGGCTGACAATCGGCTCCGTGCAAAGTAGGAGCGCAGCGGAGCCCCGATCGTGCAGCCCGACGGGAAACGTGGCATCGTCAGGCGATGCTTGCGGCCTGCGCCCGCACGCTCGTGCCCTCGGCGGTGCTCGCCCTCGCGCTTGCGATGCGGCTCCCGGTCGACGCCGCCGAAGTCGGCCCGCCCCGCCCGATCCGTATCATGCCTCTCGGGGATTCGATCACCGAAGGAAGGTCGGGTGACGCAACCTGGCGCTACTGGCTACAGAAGAGCCTCGAAGCCGAAGGCTGCGTGGTCGACTACGTCGGCAGCCGTCGCGGCGTGCTCCACGGCGCACCGCGTTTCTCGGACTTCGATCCCGACCACGAAGGGCATTGGGGCTGGACGACCGCGGAGGTGCTGGCGGAGATCGATCGCTGGGCCGCGGACGCGAGGCCTGCGATCGTCCTCCTCCACCTCGGCACCAACGACCTCCGGGGAGAACCCGAACGGATTGCCGCAAACTTGGCGGCCATCGTCGCTTCGCTCCGCCGCGCGAGCCCGGCAGTCGAGATCTACCTGGCACGGCTGATCCCCCTGGCCGGAGCTCCCGAAGAGGTCATGAAGCGCGCGAACGACGCGATCTCGCGCCTGGCCGCCGAGCGCGACCGTCCGGATTCGCGCTTGATCGCCGTCGATCAGTACACGGGCTTCGACCCGCGGACCGACAGCTACGACGGCGTGCATCCCAACGAGTCGGGCGAGAGGAAGATGGCCGGCCGCTGGCTCGAAGCGCTGCGCGCGCGGCTCGATTGCCTGCGCCGCGCCTCTCTTCACGAGAAGACTCAGCCCGAAGACGATGGCTCGGCGCGCTCCGTGACGTTCCGGCCACGATCGTCGGCGGCGGTGAGCTCGAGGCTGATCGCCTGCAAGCGCCGGCGCGCCTCCTCGTCGTAGGCTTGTCGGTCGGCGCGGGCTTCGCGAATGCCGTTGAAGTAGAGTCCGCTCCGTCCTTCGAGCGCGGGAGAGAGGGCGAGCTGCAGGATCGCTTGGGCGCCCTCTTCGACCGTGCTCGTGGGAGGGATGCCGGCTTGGCGAACCATCGTCGTATCCATGTACGTCGCCGGGTGCAGCGCGTTGACGGTCACGCCGGAGCCTTCGAGCTCGCTCGCGAGATCGATGGTGAACAAGATCTGTGCGAGCTTGCTCTGGCAGTAGGCGCGTGTGCCGCTGTAGCCGTGCTTCAGCATCACGTCCGAAAAATCGATCGCCTGCTGCCCGAGCGAAGACACGTTGACGATGCGTGCCGGTGCGCTTGCCTTGATCAGCGGTAGGAGGAGGTGGGTCAGCGCGAACCCCGATAGATAGTTGACGGCAAACCGCAGCTCGTAGCCATCGCCGCTCGTTTGCCGCGTGCCGGAGGCGCCGCCGCTGCCGATGCCAGCATTGTTGATGAGAACGTCGAGGCGACCGGTCTCCTCCTGGACGCTCTGGGCGAGGCTTCTAGCCCCGCGGAGGGTGGATAGATCCGCGCGGAGGAAATCCGCCGTGCCGCGCTTCGACCGGATCTCGGCGACGACCTGCTCGCCCCTGCTCCGATCCCGCCCATGCACGAAGACGTGGAGGCCCGCTTCTCCGAGCTTCTTGGCGACGAGCCGGCCGACGCCGTCGGTCGAGCCGGTCACCAAGGCGGTCTTTGCGCTGCGCTTTGTCATGTCGGATCTCCATTCATCCCCGAGATTGGCGCACCTGGCGAGAGCCGACGCAATGGGTCGGGTGCAGAATCCGGGCGCCCAAGGCTCGACCGGCCGCCCATTCGGCACTCGACAAGGCTGTGGCCACGCAGGTAGAAGTCGTAGGTGATCGACGATACGTTCCGGCCAACGGAGGGAACCGAATGAAGATCGGCATGCAGATGCTCTTCCAGAATCCGGGCACGATGAGCGACACGGAGCTCTACATTCGCGAGCTCAAGGTGGCCGAGCTAGGCGAGCCGGTCGGCCTGGATACGGTCTGGAGCGTCGAGCATCACTTCGACGCCTATTCGATGTGTCCCGACAACACGCAGTTTCTCTCGTGGCTGGCGGGACGAACCTCGCGGATCGGTCTCGGCACGGCCGCAGTGATCCTCCCGTGGAACAACCCGCTTCGCGTCGTCGAGAAGATGATCCTGCTCGACCACCTTTCGAACGGCCGGGCCGTGTTCGGCATGGGGCGCGGCCTGGCGAAGATGGAATACCGTGGGATGATGATCGACATGAACGAGGCGCGAGAGCGCTTCGACGAGGCGGCGAAGATGATCCTCGCCGGTCTGGAGGCCGGATACGTCGAAGGGAACGGTCCCTTCTACAAGCAGGCCCGCACGGAAGTGCGCCCCGGCCCGATGCGGAGCTTCAAGGATCGCACCTACTGCGTGGCGATGTCTCCGGACTCAGTGCTGGTGGCCGCTGAGCTTGGTGCCGTGATGATGGTGTTCTCGCAGTTCGGCGCCGAGGCCGTGAAGCCGACGTTCGACACCTATCGTACTCATTTCCGCAAATGCCACGGCGTGGCAGCCCCCGCACCGTTGTTCGTCGACTTCATGTTTTGCGATGAAGACGCTGCGAAGGCCGAGGACAAATCGCGGAAGAACATCGCCGACTACCTGCGCTCCGTTTTCGAGCACTATGAGATGTTCGCCGAGCACTTCGGCAAGGCCCGGGGCTACGAGGCCTACGCGAAGAGCACCGAGATGATGCAGGCCGCCGGCCTCGATAAGACGCTCGAGACCTACGTCGAAGCCCAGGCTTGGGGCACTCCCCAGCAGATCCTCGACCGGCTGGAGAAGCGGAGGAGCATCCTCGGAGACTTCGAGATCAACATTTGCACGAGCTTCTCGTCGCTGACCTTCGAGGAGATCGAGAGGAGCCTCCGTCTGTTCTCGAAAAAGGTCATGCCCGAGTTGCGCGAGTGGGGTGCGGTGGCCGACCTTCGCCCGAGCGAGTCCATCGGCTTAGGCGCGGCGAAGTAGTACCCTGGGGTTGCTCGGGTCATCTCCGCAGCCACGCTGCGGTCGATGAGCGCGAACGCCTCGAGCCGCTCGGGTAGAGACAAGACGGGCCACGTTTCCGCGAGCTCGACCGGCGAGATGCGCTCGTCACCAGCGATTGGGTTGTCCATCACGGTTCGTTCTCACCTCATGCTCGGCCCTGGGGCCGTCTGAACGACGGTCTCGGTGGCGCGCAGCCTTGCGAGTCCTTCCGCGTTCGACTATCCGAGCTGAGCGGCCGCGGCCCGGAAGCTCCATCAGCTTCATGAGTGAAGCTCGCGGCAGGCACCCAATGAACCGCGGCAATGCGGAGGAATGACGATGGAGACCTCGACGCTTCTCAAGGCGTTCTGCTCGGCCGTGGAGCGGCGTGACGGCAAGGCATTCGCCGCGTTGTTCACGACGGACGGCGTCTATCACGACGTGTTCTATGGTGCCTTCAAAGGCCCTGAGAAGATCGCCGAGATGGTCGACGATTGGTTCTACCGCACGGCGCGCGAGTTCCGCTGGGAAATGTTCCGGCCGGTGAGCGACGGCAAGACGCTCTACGCCTACTACACCTTCAGCTACGTTTCGACCTTGCCCGAAGCCGAGGGTCGGCGCGTGGGCTTCGAGGGCGTGTCGATGATGACTTTGCGCGACGGCAAGATTGCCGAGTATCGCGAGGTCGCCAACGTCGGCCCGGGGTTCGTGCAGATGGGCTTCGCGCCGGAGCGGACGGCCAAGATCTTCGCGCGCGAGGGCGAGTCTCTAAAGAAGCGGCCGGAGTGGACGAGGCACTCGGCGTAGCCCGACCGTTCCCTGAAGATGGCGCGATTTTCTGTCGAACGCAGCTTGCTATTCGGGGAGTGTGCATCCTAATGGCTCTCGACGAGGTGCAGACCATGAAGCGCGGAAAGCTGGCCTTAGTCGGAAGCGGGATGGCGACCTTCGCGCTGTTCGCTTCGTCTCCGGTGCGAGCCGCGGACGTGAACATCGGTATGCCGACCGGGGCGCAAGTCGGCGGCGCGGTCGACAGTGCGACCGGGGTAGCCGATGCCGCGAACGGCGCGTCGAAGCAAGCGTGGAGAGAGCGGTGAAGGACGCCGCGAACCAAGAGGTGGATCGCGCCAAGGAAAAGGCCAAGTCCGCCGCCGGCCCGGAGATCGATTCCGCCGGCTCGGGGGCCGAAGCTTACTGAGGTCCGCGCGACGACGGGGACCCACGGCGGTTCCATCACAAAATTACGATGGAGCAAGATACGAGCGCCGGCCGCGTTCTCGCGGAGCTCGCGCGGGTCGGTTTGCCCTACGAATGGATTCCGATCGATCCCGAATACGCGGACACGGCGTCGTTCTGTGAGAGGTACAACTATCCTCTCGACCACTCTGCCAATACGATCATCGTCGCCTCGAGGAAGGAGCCGAAGCAGTTTGCCGCTTGCGCGGTACGCGCCGACATGCGGCTCGACGTAAACCACGCGGTGCGGCAGTTGCTCGGGGTTTCGCGCCTCTCGTTCGCCGACCCCGAAGAGACGAGGCGCCTCACGGGCATGGCGATCGGCGGCGTCACCGCGCTCGCCCTCCCGAAGGGTCTGCCGCTTTACGTCGACGAGCGGTTGATGGAGCTCGACTACGTGATTCTCGGCGGCGGTGACCGTTCTGCCAAGGTCAAGATATCTCCCGAGCTTTTTCGTGCCTTACCCGACGGGCAGATCGTCGCGGGCCTCGCTAAAGCGAGCTCCTGAGAAGGTCCCCGTGGACTCTGCATTCGCGAATCGCGATCAGGCCGCCAAGCCATAGAGCGGGAAGCAATCACCATCTACCCACCCCGCGAGACGCGTCGCGGCCTTTGCGGACGAGCTAGCTGGACAATGATCCCTCGATCATTCAGTGTCCCGTCGGCGGACAATCGCATTGCTGAAACGTGTGTTGATAAGCAATCGCGGTGAGATCGCGATACGCGTTGCCAAGGCGGCCTCCGCGCTCGGCGTGGAATCTGTTGGGGTGTACGCGCCGGTCGACGCTCTCTCGCTGCATACCCGGTTCACCACCGAAGCGCGTGAGATTGCGGGGCGAGGAAACAGTGCGAGAGACTCCGTCGGGGCGTACCTCGATGCCGGCTTGATCGTCGCCACCGCGAAAGCGAGCGGCTGCGATTCGATCCACCCGGGTTACGGATTCCTCGCCGAGAACCCTGGATTCGCCGAGCTGTGCGCGGCGGAGGGCCTCGTCTTCGTCGGTCCGCCGCCCGCGGTACTGGCCCTCTTCGGCGACAAGATCCGGGCCCGTTCGCTTGCGAGGTCGCTCGGCATCCCGATCGTGCCTGGAAGCACCGATTCCCTGAGGTCTGCGGACGAAGCGCTGGACGTGGCGCGAGCGCTCGGCTACCCCCTCATGCTCAAGGCGTCGGCAGGCGGCGGCGGGCGCGGAATGCGCGTCGTCGAGAGCGCGGAGGCGATGGCCGAGGCTTTCGTCCGCTGCCAGAGCGAGGCACAAGCCGCCTTCGGCGACAGCTCGGTTTTCGTGGAAAAGCTCATTCCTCGGCCGCGGCACATCGAGGTGCAGATCCTCGCCGACTCGCGCGGCAACCTTGTCCACCTCTACGAGCGGGACTGCTCGGTGCAGCTCCGACACCAGAAGGTGGTGGAGGTGGCGCCCGCGCGGGGTCTCGACGAGGCGCTGCGAGAGAGGATCCTGGCGGAGGCGATCAAGCTGGCGGCCGCGGCGAAGTACGTCAACGCGGGGACCGTGGAGTTCCTGGTTTCTCCGGAGATCGGCGAGCATTTCTTCATCGAGTGCAATCCGCGCATCCAGGTGGAGCACACGGTGACCGAGCAGGTGACTGGAGTCGACCTCGTCGAGGCGCAGTTCCACATCGCTTCCGGCGTGTCACTCGCCGCGCTCGGCCTGGGCGATCAGCGCGCGGTCCGCGCGCCCCGGGGCTTTGCCGTCGAGGCGCGCGTCGTCGCCCGAGGAGCCGGCACGATCAGCGCGTACAAGGAGCCCTCGGGGCCCGGCGTCAGGGTCGACGCCTGCGGCTATCTCGGCTACGCGCCGCCGTCGCAGTTCGACCCATTGCTCGCCAAGGTCATCGGCTCGTCGAGCTCCGCGACGTCGCTTGCTTCCGCCGTCGATCGGACGCTCCGCGCTCTCGACGAGTTCCACATCGCGGGCCTGCCTACGAATCTGCCAGAGCTTCGCGCCATCCTCTCGCACCCGGACGTTCGGGCCGGCGATGCGAGGACGTCGTTGCTGGAGGAACTGCCCGAGATTCTCCGCGCCGCGGCCTCTTCGGCCGGGACGAACGGCAGTGCCCCATTGGCTCTGCTGCAAGCGCAAGCTACGACCCTCCGCGTCGACCGGCGGGATGGGGCCGCTACGTCGGGCGCCGCGCGAGGCTCTCCCCGGGCGGGCCTCGAGGCCGGCCCCCGCGAGCGAGGTGTCGAGTGCCCGATGGCGGGCGCCGTCGTCGAGCTTCGCGTTTGTGAGGGTGACACCCTCGCTGCCGGCGACACGGTGCTGATCATCAGCACGATGAAGATGGAAACCCTCGTCACGGCACCCTGTTCGGGGAGGGTCACCGCCGTGCAGCCGTTACGCGCCGGTGACGCGGTTGCGGCCGGACAGGTCGTGGCGGTGGTCGAGCCGGTCGACGGCGTCGCCGAGCGCCGCGTCTCCTCGGGATCCCAGGCTGGAGACGACAGCTGGCAGAGCGTTCTGGAAGAAGTGCGCACGCTGGAACGCTTCGCTCATGCGAGGCTGGCGCCGGGCTCGACCGATCCCGGAGTGGTCCGGCAGCGCAGCCGCGGTAAGCTCACATGCAGGGAGCGGATCGCGCTGTTGCTCGACGAAGGCTCGTTCCGGGAAGTCGGGAGCGTGGCGGGCTTCGCCGCCTACGACGATCAGGGGAGCGTCACCGCGTTCACGCCCGCCAACCACGTCGGAGGCTGGGGCAAGATCGACGGCCGCACGGCCGTGGTGTGCGCCGATGACTTCACGTCGCGCGGCGGCCACGCGGACGGCGCGATCGCGGCGAAGAGCAGCCATCTCGACCGCCTCTCGCTGGAGCTTCGCGCTCCGTGCGTGAGGATGCTGGACGGCTCGTCGGGCGGCGGCAGCGTGGCGGCGATGGTGCCCCAGCAAAGGAGGGAAGGAGAGAGCCGCGCCAAGGAGAGCCGGGACGCGATCGAGCCTGGCCGGCCGCGTGTGGCAGGCACGGGCGGATCGTTCCTACCGCCACACCTCGGAAGCTCCTTCTACGCGGAGCAGCTCGCCACCGTGCCGGTGGTCAATTTGTTGCTCGGGAGCGTTGTCGGCATCGGCGCGGCCAAAGCAGTGCTCGGCCACTTCTCGGTGATGGTGCGCGACATTGCGCAGCTCTTCGTCGCCGGGCCGCCGGTCGTGCAGCACGCGATGGGGTACGACATCACCAAGGAAGAGCTCGGAGGGTGGCACATCCACTGTCGCAACGGCTCGGTCGACAACCTCGCGGAGACGGAAGAGGAAGCAGTGGAGATGACCAAGCGGTTCCTGTCGTATCTGCCGTCGAGCGTTTACGAGCCGCCCCCGATCTTGCCGCCTGACCCGGGCGACACGCCGGACCGTCGCGAGGAAGAGCTGTTCACGCTCATACCTCGCAAGCGCATGACCACCTTCGACATGCGCAGAGCGATCCGCTTGCTGGCGGACGCCGACTCGTTCTTAGAGATCGGTCCGTTGTGGGGCACGGATCAGATCACCGGCTTTGTGAGATTCGACGGCTACACGCTCGGCGTCATTGCTTCGGACAGTAGACACGCAAACGGCGGCGCCCTCACCGCGGACGGCTGCAGCAAGCTCACGCGGCATTTGGATTTGTGCGATCTGTTTCACGTACCGATCCTGAACCTCGTGGACAACCCCGGCTTTGCCGTGGGGCTCGAGCACGAGCTCTCCGGAACGATCCGCCGCGGGGGCGAGTGGATGATCGCCTTCGCCCAGGTGCGCGTGCCGATCTTCACCGTGCTCATGCGCCGTAGCTTCGGCGTGGCCGGGAACAACTACGCCACGCCGCAAGACCGCCCCTCGGTGCGTGTGACGTGGCCGGCGGCGGACGTGGGCGGCATTCCTCCCGAAGGTGGCATCGAGGCCGCCTACAAGCGGCAGCTCGCGGAGGCGGAGAACCCCGAGGCGCTGCGGGCCGAGCTCATGGCACGCATCGAAAGTGCCCGCGGACCCGTTGGGCCCCTGTCCAAGTTCCAGATCGAGGAGATGATCGACCCGAGAGACACGCGGCCGATGGTCTGCGAGTGGGTGCGGACGGCATACCAAGTGGTCTCGCAGCCGGCCCGACTCGTGCCCCGGCCGCTGCAATTTAGGCCTTAGAGCCAATTCGCCCGGCGGTAGAGCGCAAGCTCTCGGAGCGGGGCAGGTCCAGGAGTCAATCGCGCGGCCGCTCGGCCGATAGTCCGGGCTCGCCGGTCGCGGGGCTCCTCCAAATACCGCAGCCCGTACCCGCGACCGGGAGCCAGACGAGGCGTGAGCCTCAGAGCGCCGACACTGCGAAGAACTTCCCGGGGCTCTCGCCCTGTGGATCGACCGATCCGGTCAGCAGGACGATCGGTGCGAAGCACTCCTCGGGCAACGACACGGTATCAATGAGCCTCGCGTCACCGCTTTCCGGAAAGGGCACGGTTTGCGTGCGCGCGCCCTCCGAGGCCACGCCGGCGGAGTCGTGGCAGACGATGCGGGCTAGGAGGTCGGGTGATGGGTTGAAGCCGAGGTCAGGGATAATCAGGCCTTCGGTCCTGATGAAGATCCTGGCATCACCATTCCCGAGTCGAAGCAGCGAGACGTTGCCTCGATCGATCGTCCACGTCACCACGGATGACGGGAATCCGGCGATCACTTGGTTCGCCACGTTCCCCTCCAGTGAGGATGAGAAGGGTTGGGTCGCCTGCACGGCGGGCGGTGTCGCGATCCCGAGGAGGAACGTGACGCCTACGAGGGAAAGAACCGACTTCATGACTGCTGTCTCCTTTCTTCGAGCCGGCTCCTGCCGGCCAAAGGGGGTTATCCGGTCGCCCGCATCTGTTCGCAATATACGGATTTGCTAAAAGACTGTTCGGCTGTACCGTACAAAGCTGGCACGCCGAGGGAGATCTTCGTGATGGATCGAATGACGGCCATGGCGGTCTTCGTGCAGGTGGTGGAAACGGCGAGCTTCTCGGAAGCGGCGCGGCGCATCGGCCTCTCCAAATCAACGGTGAGTGCCCACGTAGCCCAGCTCGAGGAGCGTCTCGGCGCCCAGCTGCTGCACCGCACCACGCGCCGTCTCGCGCTGACCGAGGTCGGCCGAACCTTCTACGAAAGGAGCGCCAAAATCGTGCACGAGATTGAGGAAGCGGAGCTCGAGGCTCGCCGCTCGCACGCGACGCCGCGGGGAATCCTCAAGGTGAATGCCCCCGTCACCTTCGGGCACCTCCAGCTGGCGCCGGCGATCGCGGAGTTCCTCAGCCGCTATCCCGAGGTCCGCGTTGACATGAGGCTGGACGACCGCGTCGTGAACCCGGTCGAGGGTGGATTCGACGTCACCGTCCGCGTGACGCCACCGCTTGCCGATTCGAGCCTGATCGCTCGACGGCTCGCACGGAACCGGCTGGTGGTGTGCGGCGCGCCCGAGTACCTCGCGCGACGCGGCGTGCCGCAGCGGCCCGCGGATCTGGCGCACCACGACTGCCTCATCTACACCCACCTTTTGTCAGACGCGTGGCGCTTTG
>JBEVNX010000071.1:0-18735 GCA_040507895.1 Binatia bacterium
AAGACGACCCTGCTCAAGGCGATCTCAGGCCTGGTACCTGTGGCGCAGGGAACGCTAGTCTACGACGGTGGCGCACAGCACCTCGGAAGGCTCAAGGCACACCAGATCGTTGCGCTCGGCATCTCCCACGTCCCGGAGGGGCGTCGCATCTTCCAGAATCTCACGGTCCGCGAGAACCTCGACCTCGGCGCCTACCTCCGCCGCGATCCCCACGCCATCGAGCGCGGCCTCGAGGAAGTCTTCACGCTGTTCCCGCGTCTCAAGGAGCGCCTGGGCCAGAACGCGGGCACGCTGTCCGGCGGAGAGCAGCAGATGCTCGCGATCGCGCGCGCTCTCATGGCCGAACCGAAGCTCCTGCTCCTGGACGAGCCGTCGCTCGGACTGGCGCCGAAGCTCGTGCGCGCGATCCTCGAGATCGTCCGTGCGATCCGAGCGCGCGGCACGACGCTCCTGCTGGTCGAGCAGAACGCGCGCATGGCTCTCGAGACTGCCGATCGGGCATACGTCCTGGAGACCGGAACCGTGGCGCTGAGCGGCCCGGCAGCGGAGATGGCGCGAGATGAGCGGGTACAGCGCGTCTACCTCGGCGGCGGGGTATGAGCCCGCTCGGGCGGGAGAAGGCAGCGTAGGACCCAGCCGCGCTCCGCAGTCGCCTGGCGAGCACGCTTGCATCGACGGCAGCCGAACGGTACCGAGGAACTGCGATGATTCGACGTGCACTCCTGGTCGGCGCCCTCGCGCTCGTGCTCGCGACGCGTGCCTCGGCGGGTGACGGTTTCCGGATGATCCACGTCAACGACCTCGCTGCCCTGATCTCTCAGCATACGCAGAACCTCTTCATCTATGATGCCAATCCGGACAGCACCCGCGAGCGCGAGGGAATCATCCCGGGAGCTCATCTGCTGCCGAGCCTCGATTTCCAGGCCGACGACGAGTTACCGGCCAAGAAAGACGCGAAGCTCGTCTTCTATTGCGCGAACAGCCATTGAATGGCGTCGCATCAGGCCGCCCGGCGGGCGGTCGACGCAGGGTACACCGACGTCAGCGTCATGTCGGACGGTATCAAGGGCTGGAACGAAGCGGGTCAGCCCACGGTCAAGCCCTGAGCGCGTACTCCGCGCTTCGGCGTGATCACATCCTTGTCGCTGTCGGCGGGCCCCGATAGGATGACACGACATGCCCACCTTGTTGTCATCCGAAGAGATCATTCGTCGGCTGTCCACGCTCGACGGGTGGCTCCTCCAGGGTAAGACGATCGAGAAGAAGTGCCGCTTCGCGGACTTCCGCGAGGCCATCGGCTCTGTCAACCGCGTGGCGGATCTCGCCGAGGTCGAAGATCACCATCCAGACATCCTCATTCACTACCGAGAAGTGGCGCTGGTGCTCTGGACCCACGCCGCAGGCGGGCTCACCGAGCGCGATTTCAAGCTGGCCGCGGAGATCAACCGCGTCGGTTGAGGCGTTTCGTCGCGCCGTGATGACTCCGATCGAGACCCTGGCGCGGATCCGCGACGAGCTCGACCAAGCCTTCGTCGAGCGCGGCGACGTGATCGAGGGAGCGCTCGTCGCGCTCGTCTCACGCTCGCACGTGCTACTCGTCGGGCCGCCGGGCACGGCGAAGTCGATGCTCGCCGACGAGCTCTGCCGACGCATCGAGGGCGCCGCCTACTTTCAGTGGCTGCTCACCAAGTTCACCACGCCCGAGGAGATCTTCGGCGCCGTGAGCCTCAAGGCGCTCGAAGCCGACGAGTACCGGCGCGTCACGGTGGGGAAGCTGCCCGAAGCGCACGTCGCGTTTCTCGACGAGGTCTTTAAGGCGAATTCGTCGATCCTGAACGCGATCCTCACACTGGTGAACGAGCGTCGCTTTCACAACGGCCGGGTGATCGAGTCCGTGCCGCTGCTTACGCTGTTCGGCGCGACCAACGAGCTGCCCGAAGAGGACGAGCTCGCCGCACTCTACGACCGGTTCCTGGTGCGGTTCGTGATCGGGTACGTGCAGGAGGACTTCCGCTTCCTGCGCATGATCCAGTCCGAGGCGGCGCCGAACCCCACCACGCTTTCGCTTGCGGCTCTCGCCGAGCTGCAGCGGCTGGCCGCCGAGGTCCCCGTTCCCGCGGCCGTGCTGCGCCATCTCGCCGACGTGAGGCGCGAGCTCGGGCGCAAACAGGTCGTCGCCTCCGACCGGCGCTATCGGCAAGCGCTCGGTGCTCTGCGCGCCCGCGCCCTGCTCGCCGGTCGCTCCGCGGTTTCCGAGGACGACCTTGCGTTCCTCGAGCACGTCCTTTGGCGCGATCCGGCAGAGCAAGCGGAGGTGCGCGCCACGCTGCGAGCGCTGGTGCGCGGTCACGAGGACGAGGTTCGGGAGCTGCTCTTCCAGAGTCGGGAGCTTCGCGAGTACGCGCTCCGCGCCTGGGAATCCCGCGAGCAGCGCTCGCGCGCCGTTCTGGAGGTACAGACCAAGCTGCGCCACATCCTTCAGCGCGTCGACTCGATCGTCGATTCCGCCCGTCAGGGCGGGCGGTCCGTGGGGCGCACCCTCGAGATCCGGGACGAGATCGTGGCCATCGAGCAGGAGACCTTGCGATCGTTGTGAGACCCCGAAAGGAAACCTCATGGGCGAGAAGGACGAGAAGGTTCTCTACGAATGCGACTGTTTCCGCGTGCTGCGTTACTGGGACGAGGAGGGGCAGACCAACGTCGCGCTGTCGCTCTACAACCACGGCCTCGACATCTACTTGAACGAGGATGAGTTCGCGCACCTGGTCGAGGTGCTCTCCGGCCTCGAGCAGTTCTACACGAAGAAGGAGTTCCACCACTGAGCGCCCGCCGCCGTAAGGCTCCGGCCGCCGCGGCGCTGGCCGCGATTCCGAGCGGCACCTGCTGGATCGAGACCGACTCCTACGATCGCGCCCGCTTCGGGGAGCTCATGCGCGACTCGGGCGCACTGCGGGGCTTGGCCGAGCAGGGCGCGGTGTTTTTGCCACATTTCGGCTCGCTACTGCAGGATCTCTTCGCGGCTCTGTTCAAGTACAGCGTGATCCGCTTCCCGGAAGCGACGATCGCGCCGAGCGCGCGCGTCCATCGCGTGCTGCTCGACGGCCTGCTCGCCTCCGACGCGTACGAGCATTTGAAGACACGCACGCAGCTCGACGAGGCTCGGGCCGGGCTCGCGACGGTGCTGCTCGCCGAGCGAGCGCTCGAGCTCGTCAAGCGGGAGAAGCTCTTTTCCCGCCGCGAGCTGCTCGACCACTTCGCCCTGCAGCGAGACGAGGAGGAAGACGCCAAACGGGTCCGAGAGGCGGAGCGCGCGGCCGAGCTGGCCCAAGATCCTTCGCTCGGAGAGGACGCTCGCGCCGAGGTCGAAGCGCTGCGCGAGCGGCTCGCGCGCGAGGCACGCATGGCCGAGCGGCGGCTCGCTCGCAAGGCTGCCGAGGTCGCCGGCGAGGTGGCTGGGCGAGCCGAGCAGGCGAAGAAGCGCCTCGAAGCCGAAGCGCTCGGAGTGGCGCAAGCGCTCGACGACGCCGCCGATGAAGCCGAGAGCTGGGGGCGAGCCCTCGGCGCCAACGGGTCCGCATCGGCGGCCCGTAGCCTCGAGCTGGGACGCCGTCTCGCCCGCAACCCGAAGCTTCACCGGCTCGCCTCATTGCTTGGCCGCATGCGCGAGCACGCGCTGGCGCTGCGGCACCGGCTGTTCGAGCGGCCGACCGAGGAGGTCTACGAGGTGGAGGCGGGCCGGGACATCGCGCGCATGCTGCCGCAGGAGCTGGCTGCGCTTCGTCATCCGTTGCTGCGACGCGATTGGCGCCGTCGCTACACGGAGGGCGCGCTTCTCCAGTATCGCCTGCGCGGCGACGACGAACGCGGCCGTGGCCCGATGGTGGTGTGCCTCGACACCAGCGCGTCGATGGCGGGCGACAAGGAGATCTGGTCGAAGGCGGTGGCGCTGACGCTGCTCGACGTCGCTCGTCGCGAGCGACGCCGCTTCCGCGCGATCCTGTTCTCCTCTCCCGAGACCGGGCTCTATACGCTCGATCTGAACCGCGGCGAGCGTTGGGCTTCGGATCTCGACCGTGCGCTCGATCTTGCCGACTACTTCGCGGGCGGCGGCACCGATTTCGAGCAGCCGCTCGATGCGGCGGTCGATTGCCTCGGCTCCTCTCGCCTGCGGCGCGGCGACGTCGTGTTGATCACCGATGGCGAATGCCGCGTCGGCGACGAATGGAAGCAGCGCTTCCTCGCCGAGAAGAAACGTCTCGACTTCTCGCTGTATGCGATCCTCATCGACGTCGGCGGCTCTGCGATGGAGACCGTGGCGGACCTCGCAGACCGCGTCTCTCGCGTCTCGGAGCTCACCGACGAGGGAGTCAAGGACCTTTTCGTCCGTGTCTGAGCGCGCTCTGTCCGGCGTGTGCGTCGTGGAGACCGCAGGACCGAGCGGCGAGCTTGCCGGCCGCTTCCTCGCGGACCTCGGGGCGACCGTCTGGAAGATCGAGCCGCCCGCGGGGTTCGCCACCCGCCGCTACCCGCCGTTCTCGTCGCGTGATCCGGGCGAGAGCCTCTCCTTCGCCTTCTACAACGCCGGTAAGCGAAGCCTGGTCGTCGATCCCGCGCAACCCGCCCACCGCGAACGGTTGCGCGGGCTGCTCATCACGGCGGACGTCTGGCTCGACACGACGCCGCCCGGAGAGCCGTTGCCGGCAGGCCTCGATGCCCGGGAAATCGCCGGCGACAATCCACGCCTCGTCTTCGTACGCGTCACGCCGTTCGGCCTCGACGGACCGTATGCGCGCTTCCGATCCTCCGATCTCGTCGCACAAGCCGCTGGCGGCATGGTCTTCACCAACGGGTTTCCCGGCGAGGCGCCGCTGCAGGGGTTCGGTCTCCAGGGCTATCACGCGGCTTCGGCGTACGCGGTGATCGGCACGCTGCTCGCACTCGTCGAGCGGCGGCGCAGCGGCCGAGGTCAGCCAGTCGACGTGAGCTTGCAGGAGGCCGTCGTCGGCGCCCTCGAACAGACCAGCGCCGCGTGGAACGCGGAGCGGCGCATCGAGATCCGCCGCGGCCCCGTGCATTGGACACGCGTCTTCCGCACCTGCCGCTGCCGCGACGGCTACGTGATGCTCTGCCTGCTCGCCGATTGGACGACGCTCGTCGGCTGGCTGATGGAGCGCGGATACGGCGCCGAGTTCACGGGCGAAGCATGGGAGAGCTTCTACCATCGGCGCGAGCATTGTGAGGAGATCTACGGGGTGCTCGACCGCTGGGCTGCGGACCTGAGCGCCGAGGAGATCCTCGAGGGCGCACAGCTTCGCCGCTTGCCGTTTGCGGCCGTTCGACCCCCGAAGGCACTGCTCGACGATCCTCAACTGGTGGCGAGAGAGTTCTTCGCGCCGATTCCAGGTGCCGGCCTTCGCTTCCCGGGCCCGCCCTTCCGCATGTCGAGCACGCCGATGGTGACTCGGGCGGGTGCGCCACGACTGGGCGAGCACGCCTGGCCGACGACGGCGACCGCCGATCCGCCCGCGGCCGCGCCCCCACCCCGCCCCACGCCGCGCCGAGTCCTCGACGGCGTTCTCGTCCTCGACTTCACCCACGTCGTCGCGGGACCGGTGGCGACGCGCATCCTCGCCGATCACGGCGCGACGGTCATCAAGATCGAGCGCACGGTGACGCTCGATCAGGGCGATCGGCGCGGCGGATTCTTCGGCAACCTCAATCGCGGCAAGCAGAGCATCATTCTCAACCTGTCGGATGCGCGCGGCGTCGACATCGCCAAGCGGATCGTGGCGCGCAGCGACGTGGTGATCGACAACTTCAGCGCCCGCGTGATGGGAAACTGGGGCCTCGACTACGAAGGCTTGCGCCGGCTCCGCGCCGACGTCATCGCCGTCGGCATGTCGGGCTTTGGGAAAACGGGCCCGCTGCGCGACTATGTGAGCTTCGGCCCGACGCTCCAAGCCCTCGGCGGGCACACGGCGTTGATGCGCCCGCCGGGTCGCGATCCCGCTGGATGGGGATTCTCGCACGCCGACATCTGCGGCGGGCTCAATGGCGCGATCGCTGTCCTCGCGGCCCTTCACCACCGGGCGCGCACCGGTGAGGGTCAGTTCGTCGATCTGTCACAGCTCGAGAGCGTGACGGCCTACATGGGGCCCGTGCTGCTCGATCTGGCGAACGACGGCACGACGCCGCAGCCGCCAGGAAACCGCTCCCAGGAAGCTCCCGGCGCCCCGCACGGCGTGTATCGTTGCGCGGGCGAAGACCGCTGGGTGGCAATCTCCGTCCTCGGTGACGAGGAATGGGCTCGCTTTGCGGATCTCGTCGGCGAGCCGTGGGCAGCCGATCCGCGCCTGACCCGTTCTGCCTCGCGCGTCGCGCACGCCACCGACCTCGACGAGTCGGTCGAGCGCTGGACGAGCGCCCGGAGCCCCGAGGAAGTGACGGCCCTCTGCCAGCGCTACGACGTCGCCGCGTTCACGGTCGCCAACGGCGAGGACTTCTGCGCCCGCGACGTTCACCTGCAGGCGCGGGGATACTGGGCGCGCGTACGCGACCCCGAGGGACGAACGGTCGTGCTGGACGGCGTCCCGTCGCGGCTCGGCGAAACGCCCGGGTTCGTCGACTCCCCCGGCCCCCTCCACGGCGAGCACACGGACCGCGTCCTCACCGACGTGCTCGGACTCGATGGCGCCGCGATCGCGGCGTTGCGCGCTGCGAAGGTCGTAGCGTAAGCGGCCAGCTAGAGGTCCGAGTAGCCGCCGTGCCGCCCTTTGCCGCCGGCGAAGCGGCCAGCGCCAGCGATCCCTTCCGAGCGCACGACGCCGACGCCGTTTTCCCATTCCCGACGCAGCGCCTCGCGAACCGGCAGGCCCTGTTGCAGATCGACCGAGCGTCGATCCGCTCGAACGCACTGCTGCGGGAAGCGGGCGATCTCCTGAGCGAGCGCCTCGGCTTCCTCTCGGCAGTGCCCGGTCGGCACGACGCGCTCGCAGGCGCCGATGCGCAGGCACTCCTCGGCCGGCACCTTGCGTCCCGTCAAGATGATGTCGAGCGCACGGCCGCGCCCGACGAGGCGCGGCAGGCGCACCGTTCCTCCGTCCAGCAGAGGAATGCCCCAGCGGCGACAGTACACGCCGAAGTACGCGCTCTCTTCCATGATGCGCAGATCGCACCACAGCGCGAGCTCCATGCCGCCCGCCACGGCGGGGCCGGCGACGGCGGCGATCGTCGGCTTCGAGAGCTCGAGGCGCGTCGGGCCGAGCGGGCCGCGCGGCGGCTCGCTTCCGTCGGCCGGGAAATGCAACGAGGCGAGTGGATCGCCGCCGAGGAGCGAGCTCGCGAACTTGAGATCCCAGCCGGCACAGAACGCACCTCCCTCGCCCCACAGGACCGCGACGGAGGCTCGCGGGTCCGCCTCGAACTCGCGGAACGCGCGGGTCAGCGCCTCAGCGCTTTCCGGATCCATCGCGTTCCGTGCTTGCGGGCGGCTGTGGATCACCGTGGTCACCGGTCCCGATTTCTCGACGCGAACCGCCATGTCCTCGCTCCTTCGGGCGCTACGCCAGCCTGGGCTTCATGCGCCAGCGAATGAGCGCCAACAAGCCGGCGAAGATCAGCAGCATGGCCAACGTGGGGATCGCCGTTTCGGCCAGGCCGCCGCCCCGCAGGATGATCCGTCGCAGGGCGATCTGATACCAGCGCAGCGGGAACGCACCTCCCACCTGCTGCACGCCCGGAGGCATGAACTGGTACGGCATCATCACGCCCGAAATCACGAATGACGGAAGGATGAAGAAGACGCTGATGAACACCGCCTGCGCCGACGTGCTCGTGACCGTCGACACGAATACGCCGATCGCCAGCGAGGCGAGCACGAACGGCAGCGTGGTGAGCAGAAGAGCGAACACGTTGCCTTTCGGCCACAGGCCGAAGACCACCCCGGGCAGCACGAGGGAAAACAGCATCACGGCGTAGGCGATGGGCACGAATGGAACGAGCTTGCCGAGCACGATCTCGATCGGCCGGGTCGGTGAGGCCAGCATCTGTTCGTAGGTTCCGGCTTCGCGCTCGCCCACCAGGCCGAGGCTCGTCCCCGAAAGGCAGAGGTTGGTGAGCAGCATGCCGCCGAGGACGGCGAGGAAGAAGTTGCGATCGGCGAGCGTCGGGTTGAACCAGAAACGCTGACGCAGATCGATCCTGCCGGCCGTACGGATCAGACGATCGGGATCCTTGACTCCGTCGGGCGCGATGCGGGGCTCGAATGCCGCCGCCACCTGAGAGACGTACGCTCCGATCCGTGCCGCCGACAACGGGTCGCTGCCGTCGAGCAGCAATTGCAGACGCGCCCCGCCGCGTTCCGCGTCGCGCGCCAGGCTCTGCGGCAGCACGAGCACGGCGAGTAGCTCTCCGGTTCTCAGCCGCTCGTGCGCATCCTCGTAGCTCGTCACGCGTTCGGGCGGCAGGAAGTACCCGGTCGCCTGCAGCTCCTGAACGATGCGCCGAGACAGCGACGAGTGACTCTGTTCGAGGACACCCCACGGTACGTTCGCGGGTCGGTTCGACAATACGAAGCCGAACAGCGAGAACATGATCCACGGCTGGATGAAGACCATGCTGAGGAACGCCTTGTCGTGGCGAATGACGGCCGCCTCCTTGTATGCGACGGCTCCGACGTTCGAGCAGAAGCTATGCCAGCCGCTCATGCGCGCGCCTCGATCGCGCGCAGCGCGAAGCGGACGAGCCCGATGCCGAAGAGGAGGAGCATGACGAAGTTCGGCAGCATGCTCAGCGGCCCCTCCCCGCGGAGGTAGATGGCACGGCTCACCTCGATGTAGTGCGTCGCCGGCAGCAGGTTTGCGACCCACTGCACACCCTGTGGCATGTTGCGGATCGGGAAGATGAAGCCCGAGAGCTGCACGAGAGGGATCGAGAAGACCACCGTCTTCTGCACCGCCTCGGCCGCTGAGGCGGAGGTCGCCGAGAAGATCAGCCCGAGTGCGAGCGAGATCATCACGTAGAAGGTCGAGACCACGATGAACAGCGGGATGCTGCCCTGCGGCCAAACCCCGAGCACCAGCCCGGCCACCAGCATCATCAGCATCACGTCGAACGCGAATACGGCACCGAGTGGCAGGACCTTTCCGAGCAGGATCTCGAGCGAGGTCGCAGGCGTGACCTGCAGCTGTTCGAAGGTCCCGGTGAGCTTTTCGTTTACGATGGACACGGCAGTGATGAGGGTGGTGAGAAACGACAGGACAAAGCCAAACGTGCCGGCAACCATGAACGGCTTGCCCTCGAGCCGGGAATTGAACACCGCGCGGGTGACGACGCCGACGCCGTGTTCCGGCGCTGCGCGCGGCACGGCCCCACGTGGATCCGGAGCCTCGTCGCCCAGCGCGGGCGCGCCGGCGCCGACCAACGCCTTGACGAACGCTTCCGCATTGCCGGCGAGCGGCGCCTCGCCTCCGTCGTAGAGCACCTGGACGGTAGGCGGCTCAGCGCCGCCCGCCCGGTGCACGTCGTCATCGAAGTCCGCCGGGATGACGACGCCGACGCTGATCGCTCCCGACACGAGTCCGCCGCCGACTGCCGCGGACGAGTCGTACGGCACTACGTCGAACGTACCGCTGGCGGCCAAATCCGCCACGAGCCGGCGGCTCGCCATCGAGCGCGCGCCGTCGTAGAGACCGAGCGCCAGGTGATTGACGTCGGTGGCGAGAACGAAGCCGAACAGCATGAGCCCCACGATCGGCACCGTGACGAGGATCGTCAGCGTGAATGGGTCGCGAAGGGTGGCCTGCACCTCTCGTCGCACGAGGGTCCGTAGGCGGCGCAGATTCATCACTCGCCTCCGGTCGGTGCGGCGCCGACGCCGCCGAGAACGCGCCGGAACACCTCGGTCATCGGCGGTTGCGTGATCTCGATCCGAGCACCGGGCGACTCCCGGGCCACACGTTCCAATCCCGCGAGGACTTCGGCACCGAGCGCCGGCAGCCGCATGGTGAGGCCGGTCGGCGTCATCTCGGCGGCATCCGGTTCCGCCGCGAGCTGCGCCAATACCGCCGATCTCTCGTCGGCCGACACCGTGACGTCGATTCGATAGCCGTCGGAAAAGCGCCGGCGCAGCTCCTCCGGCGGCGCATCGGCGATCAGCTTGCCCCGATCGATCAAGCTCACCCAGTCGCAGTACTCCGCCTCTTCCATGAAATGCGTGGTGACGAAGACGGTCACACCGGCCTCGGCTTCCTCCTGGATCAGCTCCCAGAAGCGGCCGCGGTTGTGCACGTCGACGCCGGCGGTCGGCTCGTCCAGAAACAGTACGCGCGGCCTGTGAAGCGTCGCGACCGCGAGGCCGGCTCGCTGTCGCACGCCGGCGGACAGGTCCTCCGAGCGGTCCTTCTCGAACGGACCGAGCTCGAAGCGCTCGCGGAGCGACCCCCAGCGCTCGGCGAGCTCGGCGCCGCCGAGGCCGTAGAGGCCGGCGTAGAACTCGACATTCTCGCGCAGAGACAGCCCCTGATAGAGGCTGACCTTCTGCCCCATGTACCCGATGTGGTCGCGGACTCTGCGCGGCTCGCGGATGACGTCGACTCCATCCACGTGAACGGAGCCGAACGTCGGGCGGAGCAATCCGATCAGCATGCGGATCGTCGTGCTCTTGCCGGAGCCATTGGCGCCGAGAAACGCGAAGATCGAACCCGGCTCGACCGACAGACGCAGACCATCGACGGCGGTGAAGTCTCCGAAGCGCTTGGTGAGCTCCTTCGCGTGGATGATCGGGGCGCTCATGCGTGCTCCGCGCGGCGCGCGAGCGCGAGCAGCGTCGATTCCATGTCGACCGGCGTGCGCTCGGCGAAGCGCGCCCCGGCGAGCTCCGCCAGATCACGCAGAATGTCGTCCTCCGCCGGCCCTCCCGCGGCGCTCACTTCCACCCGGGCGTAGCCCGCGCAGGCGCGCGACGCACGAACGTACGGCAGTGCTCGCGCCGCCCGCGACGTCCGTTTGGAATCCTCACCCCAGACCCGAAACAGGCCGAGAGTCGTGCGAGCGCGCAGCTCCGCCGGCGCGCCGATCGCCAGCACACGCCCGCCGTCGAGATAGACGAGCCGATCGCATGCCCCGGCTTCGTCCAGATAGCTGGTGCTGATCAACACCAGCGCTCGGGCTTTCTCGGCCTCCAGCATGCCCCAGATCTCGCTTCGCGCGGCGACGTCCACGCCCGCCGTCGGCTCGTCGAGCACGATCAATTGCGGCGCGACGAGCAGCGCGTTGGCGATGGCCAGCTTTTGCTTCATCCCTCCCGAGAGCGCACCCGCCATACGGTCGGCAAACGGCGCGAGGCCGGTTCGTCCGAGCAGCCCCTTCGCGCGGCGGTCGAACTCGTCGGACGGCAACCGATGCAGCCGCGCGGTGAAGCGCAAGTTCTCGACGACGGAGAGATTTCGATGGAGGCTGAACGACTGCGGCACGTAGCCGATCTCGCGCTTGAGCTCCGTGACGTCGCCGGCCAGGTCGTGTCCGAGAACGGTGGCCTCGGCGGCTTCTATTTCGAGGAGCCCCGCGATCGAGCGCAGCAGCGTGGTCTTACCGGCTCCATCCGCTCCGACGACGCCGACGATCTCCCTTCGTTCGAGGGTCAGGTCGAGCGGCCCGAGCGCCCGCTTGGCGCCATATCGCTTTTCCAGGCCTCGCAATTGGACGAGCGCGCCCATCGATCACCCCAGGTAGACGTTTCCTTCTGTGCCGGGTTGGAAGCTCTCGACGTCCTCCAAGATGCGAATCTTCGCCCGATAGACTTGACCCATGCGGTCGCTGCGCGTTTCGATCTTTTCCGGCGTGAAGTTCGCCTTGTCGGCGATGAAGCTCACCTCGCCCGCCACGCGGCGCCCCGGACGACTGTCGAGCTCGATCTCGACGCGACGGCCGACGCGCAGCCGCTCGACGTCCGCCACCGGCACGTAGATTTGGACGTATTTGTCGCGCGGGTCGATGACCGCCAAGATCGCCGTCCCGGGCTGCGCGAGCTCGCCCGGCCAGAGATACTGGGTCTGCACCACGGTCGGTACGCCGGGAGCTCGGACCGCGAACTTCTCGTGGCGCACCTCGAGCTCGGCGAGCTGCGCGAGCGCCAGCTCGCGCTTGCGGCGCACCATCTCGAGCTCCGTCGCAGCCATCGCCGAGTTCGTCTGCTCCGCCTCCGCACGCGCCAGCATTTCTCGCGCGCGATCGACCGCGCTGCGCGCTTGATCACGCCTGGCACGTGCCTCGTCGAGCAGTTGCGCCGTGCTGGCGCCCGAGGACGCAAGAGCCTGTTCTCGCACAAACGTCTTCTCGGCGAGCGTCGACGCGGCCTCGGCTTGCGCGAGCTCCGCGCGCCGCGCGCTCGTTTCGCGCTTCGAAGTGCTGTCCACCATGGTGGAGCGATCCTCGTTCATGCGGATCTCAGACTCGTACATGGCGATCTCGCGCCGCTTGGCCTCGATCTGCGCCGCCACGTCACGGTCATCCAGCACGGCGACGACCGCGCCGCCGTCGACGGCCGCCCCTTCCCCGAACCGCACTTCGAGAACCCGGCCCGCGACCTCGCTGCGGAGGATCCGCTCTTCGCCCTCGACGAAGCCCGTATAGTGCAGCGGCCCGCGTTGGCGTCGCCACGCGAGCACGCCACCCACCAGCATGACTGCGACCAACGCTCCCGCGACAATCCACCGTCGATTCATGGATGCCCCTCGCGCGATTCGCCCGCCAACTCGCGTCCCATGAGGCTGTGGAGCTCGGCCAGGCGGACGTGTGCTTGATAGAGCGCGCTTGCCCGCAGCGCGCGTTGATTCGACACCAGTGCTTGCGCATCGAGCACGTCCTCGCTCGAGGCTCGCCCGGCGTCGAACTGTTGGCGGCGGATGCGAAGGTTCTCCTCCGCCTGGCCGACGGCCTGCTCGGCGATGGCGAGCGCGGCAAGCCGCTCCGACGCCGCTTGTTGGGTCGTGCGTACCAGCGCTTCGAGGTCTCGGAGTTCACGCTCGATTTCCAACCGATTTCGCTCGGCCGCGATGCGCGCTTGCGCCGCTTCGGCAGCGCGCCGGCTGTCCGTATCCAAATTCCAGGTGAAGCCCACGAATCCCGAGCCGAATTCGCTCGGCTCGAGGAGCTGCGAGCTGGAGTAGTCGATGGCTCCGCCGGCCGTCACGCGGGGCAGCCAGCCGAGCTCGACGGAGCGCGCGGTGTCCTCCAGCCGCTGCTGCTGCTCGACGAGCGCCTGCAGCAGAGGATTCTCGGCGTAAGCGGCTCGCAGCGCGTCCTCGGTGGTCGGCACGGCTGGCCGCTCGGTCACGTCCGCCGGCTCGGTGGGGGCGTTCACATCCGCGCCGATGGCGTCGTTCAGCGCGTAACGCGCCCGAGCGATCACCAGCGCGCGCTGCTGCCGCTCTTCTTCTCCGCTCTGCAGGGCGACCTGCACGACGAGCAACTGGTTCTTGGTGAGCTGTCCGTTCTCGAAGCGGCTCTCGGCGTTGGCCAGCTGCTCGCGATAGAGCGTGACGTTCTGCTCGGTCACTTCGCGCAGCCGCTCCGCCTCGAGCAGATCGAAGTAGGCGCGGGTCACGGCGAGCTGTTGATCGAGCGTGCTCGCCCAAACCCGCGCGCGCTCACCGCGATAGCCGGCCTGCGCGGCGCTGAGCGCGTGGCGGAGCTCGCCGCTGAGGTCGATGGGCAGCGCGATGGTCCCGTTCACCGTGCCGAAGTCCTTGTCGCGGATCACGATCGCGCTGTTCGGACCCGCGCCGACACCGGTCGGAAGCGGCACGCGATTTCTCAGCGCGTCCGTGTACCAGGTGTACCGCCCCGCACCGACGGTCGTCGGCAGCAGCTGCGAACGCACGGCGCGCACCCCTTCGGCCGCGATGTCGAGATCGCGACGGGCGATCGCGATGCGGCGGTTGCCGCTCACGGCCATCGCCAGCGCGGTCGCGAGATCGAGCGTGCGCGGCGTCGCCTGCGTCGGCGCCTCGTCCCCCTCGAGATCGACGCCCGCGCGCCCCGCGAGGCGCTCGAGCTCTTCGGTTCGGCGCGAAGGGCTCCAGCCGCCATTGCCCTCGGGGCGCCACATCCCCGCACAGCCGGACACCAGCACCGCCACCGCTACCGCCGCGCTAGCCGCCCGCATACACCTTCCCCTTCCGAGTCGCGGAGACCACCGCCATGCCGCCGAGCGAGAACGCGGCGATGTGCGCCGCCATCTCGCGGGTGAAGCCGTGCGGATAGCGCTTCCACCCCTTGCGATGAAGAAAACCCGGCATGGCGAAGCGATAGAAGACGGCCTGGCCGATGATGCTGAGCGCGCAGCGCTCGATGTCGCGCGGCCGCAAGCGCGGCGCCAACCGGGCGACGATGCGCTCGGTCTCGCGCATCATCGGGTCGATGAACTCGCTGACGATCATCGGCAGCGCCTGGCTCGGATCCGTCATCTCCCGCTGCATCAAGGCACCGTGAAGCACGGGCCGCGGGCCGATCAGCATGTCGAGCATCACCTGCAGCCGCGTGTGGAGCAGCGCGGCCAGCTCGCGGCGCCCGAGCCGGTCGATCTCGGCCGCTGGCCGGCTCCCTCCGCGGCGCGCCAGCGTCGTCCAGATCTGAGCGAATTGCGCCTGCAGCACCTCGAGGTAGAGATCCTTCTTCGAGCCGTAGTGATAGTGGCCGGCAGCCAGGTTGACGCCGGCTCGGCGCGCGATGTCGCGAGCCGTCGTCGCGTGGAACCCGCGCTCGGCGAATAGCTCGCTCGCCGCCGCGATCAGGCGCCTGCGCGTCCCGCTTCGTCCGTCGGGCGATCTCACCAACAAACGTTTAAAACAAGCGTTTGAGTGAAGCAACCCGTGTCGAGCGACGCCTGGTGGCCGCCGATCAGTCGACGCCTTGGGCGCGTGCCAGGATCTCGACGGGGTGGAGCACGGGCAGGTCGCGGCCGCGCAAGCGGAGCGCCGCGCGGATCTGCAGGATGCAACCGGGATTCCCTGCGGCGACCATGTCGGCGCCGCTCGCCAGAACGGCTGCCGCCTTGCGCTCGCCGAGACGCCAAGCCATGTCGGGCTCGGTCAGATTGTAGCTGCCGGCGCTCCCGCAGCAAATCTCGCCGTCCGCGAGCTCGACGAGCTCCACGCCGGGAATCGCCCGCAGCAGCGCACGCGGCTCCGCGCGCACCCCCTGGCCATGGGCCAGGTGGCAGGCGTCGTGGTAAGCGACCCGCGCCGATACCGGGTGCTTGGCGGGTAGTGGCGCGGCGGCCAGCAACTGCGTCACGTCGCGGACCTTGCCGGCGAGGCGGTGCGCCGCTGACGCGTAGCTCGTGTCGGCGCGGAGCCAGCGGCCGTACTCGCGCATCATCGCGCCACAACCGGCCGCATTGGTGACGACGAAGTCGGGTTCGGCCCGCAGGAACACGTTGACGTTGCGCCGCGCCCGCCGTTCGGCGTCGCGGGCTTCGCCGAGGTGGGCGGACAGAGCGCCGCAACACACCTGCCCCCGCGGCACCACGACGCGGTAGCCGGCCAACGCCAGCAGCCGAGCCGTCAGCTCGTTGACGCGCGCGAACAGGACTTGAGAGACGCAGCCGGTGAGCAGCGCGACCGTGGCGCGAGGGGGTCCGGCGGGCTCGAGGATCGCGCGCGGCCGGCGGCCTCGTGAGGCATCGGGAGCCAGCGCCGCGAGGCGGCGCAGCCCGAGTGGCGCCCAAGGCGCACCCGCCAGGCGAGGCAAACCGAGCCTCACGGCGAGCCGCACGAGATCGGCGAGCGGCGCGAGCCGCTCCGCCTCCGGGAGCCAGCGCGCGAGCAGGCGGCGCTTCCAGCGATCGCCCGCGCTGCGAGGCGCCTCGACCGCGAGATGGCGACGCGCCCCTTCGATCAACGCGCCGTACTCCACCCCCGACGGGCAAGCCGTCTCGCATGCCCGGCAGCCAAGGCAGAGGTCTAGATGGCGAACGACGTCTGTGCTGAGCGGCACCGCGCCCTGCTCGATGCCCTTCATCAGGTAGATGCGCCCGCGCGGCGAATCGGCTTCCGCGCCCGTCTCCAGGTACGTCGGGCACGCGGAAAGGCAGAGCCCGCAGTGAACGCAAGCGAGAAACTGGTCGAGCGGTGCGATCTTGGGGAAGCCGGAGGAGGTCGAATCCATGGCTCGAATCAAAGGCCGCCGACGAACCGGCCCCGCGCGAAGAGTCCATGAGGATCGAACACGGCCTTGACGCCTTTCATGAGATCGAACCCGGCCCCCGGCGGACCCCAGACGTCGAGCGCGGTCTTCCAAGCCGTCGGTGCCGCCTCGACGACCAAATAGCCGCCTCCGTGGACGGCGGATTCGCGCAGCGCCGCCACCAGGCCAGGGAGCCGTTCGGGGTCCGGCTCGTCGAGGCGAACGCGCGCGACGCCGACTCCGGCATGGGCGTGTGCCCGCACCGCCCGCGCGATCGCGTGAGCGCCGGCCAACGCGTTCACCAACCAGCCGCAAGCGGCGTCGCGGCGGATGCCGGCGCGGAGCACCACAGTGCCGTCGCGAGCTCGCTCGAATCCCTCGAGCACGGCGCGCATCTCCTCGTCCCCGAGCGGCTCGCGATCGGGATCGACGCCCAGTCCCGCCGCCGTCGCGGCCGCGCGGCTGCAGCCATCCTCGACCTCCTCGACGAGGCCCGCAAGGCCGGCGATCAGCCGCGGCGATGCGCCATCTTCCACGACGACTTCGACGAAGAGCAACGGCAGCGCCGAATCGGCGAGCGCCGAGCCCAGCCGGAAGAGCGGGTCCACGGCCTGCGAAGTGAAGGCCAGGACGCGAGTGGCCTCGGGCAACGGCTGTAGCTTGAAGGTTGCCTCGAGGATGACGGCGAGCGTACCGAACGAACCGACCAGCAGCTTGTGCACGTCGTAGCCGGCGACGTTTTTCACCACCCGTCCGCCGCTCTTGACGATCGTGCCGTCGGCCAGCGCCATGCGCAGCCCCAGAAGCCATTCCCGCACCGTGCCGAACGCTTGGCGACTCGGGCCGGTGACGTTGGCGGCGAGAAGTCCGCCGATTGTCGTCTCGGCGGGCTGCGAGGGATCGAACGGCAGCCATTGCCCCGAGGCGCGGAGCGCCGTGTTCACGGCCGCCAGTGTCGCTCCCGCCTCGACGGTGAGCGTCAAATCGTCGGCCGCGTGCTCGACGATGCGGTCCATGCGCGACGTCGACAACACCGCGTCGAGTCGTGCGGGTGGATGCCCTTGCGCGAGGCGCAATCCGAGACCCGCCGGCACGACGGCGAGATCGTGTGCGGCGCACAGCGCGAGCGCCCGCTGGGTCTCTGGCGCGCTCGCCGGGAGCAAAACCCAAGCGGGCTCGACGCCGTCGACGGCGAATTGGCGCTGATCGGATTCCGAACCGAGGCCATCGACCCCGAGAGCGTCGAGCAGGGCCCGCGACAGCGCGAGGAAGTCGCGGCTCGGCGCACAGCCCGTGCTCACAGCGCCGCCCGCCGCTGCGGCAAGCGGACCGCCACGCCCGCGGATTCGGCGGGAAAGATCTTGTGCGGGTTGCAGCGGAGCTCCGGATCGAAGACCCGCCGCAGCCGGCGCATCAGATCCAGATCGGCATCACCGAACAGGAGGGGCAGCAGCTCCATCTTCTCGACGCCGATGCCATGTTCGCCCGTGAGGCTGCCGCCGAGCTCGACGCACGCCTCGAGTATGCGCCGGCCCGCCGCGAGCACGTGCTCCACCTGCGCGGGGTCCCGCTCGTCGTAGAGCAGGATCGGGTGGATGTTGCCGTCGCCCGCGTGGAACACGTTGGCGACGCGCAAGCGCTCCTCGTCGGCGATGGCCCGGATCGTGCGGAGGATCTCCGGCACCTTCGTGCGCGGCACCACGCCGTCTTGGGTGCAGTAGTTCGGGGCGAGCCGCCCGACGGCGCCGAACGCGCGCTTGCGACTCTTCCAGAGCAACGCGCGCTCCGCCTCGTCGGCCGCCACGCGTACCTCGCGTGCGCCGCGGTCACGACACAAGCCGACGATGCGCTCCGACTGCCGGTCGAGGCCGGCGCGCGCCCCGTCGATCTCGATGATCAGCACGGCCTCGGCGTCGCTTGGAAAGCCGAAGTGATAGGCCGCCTCGACCGCCGCGATCATGAGCGCGTCCATCATCTCGAGCGCCGCGGGCACGATGCCCGCGCCAATGATCCCGGAGACCGCCGCGCTCGCATCGTCGACCCGATCGAAGATCGCCAGCAGCGTGCGCACCCCTTCGGGCAGGGGTAGCAGGCGAAGGGTCGCCTCGGTCACGAGGCCGAACGTACCCTCCGCACCGACCACCACGCCGCGCAAGTCGTAGCCGGGGCCGTCCTCGCACGTCCCGCCGAGCTCCACCACGGAGCCGTCGGCACGCACCAGCCGAATGGACAGCACGTGGTTCGTCGTCACGCCGTACTTGAGCGTGTGCGGCCCGCCGGAGTTCTCGGCGACGTTGCCGCCGATGGTACACGCGGGCTGGCTCGACGGATCCGGAGCGTAATAGAGGCCATGTGCGGCGGCGCGCATGCTGACATCGCGATTCACCACGCCGGCTTCGACGCGCACGGTGCGGTTTACCGCGTCGAGCTCGAGGATGCGGCTCATGCGCGAGAGGCCGATCATCACCGGCGCCCCGATGGGCAAGCATCCCCCAGAGAGGCCGGTGCCCGCCCCGCGCGGTACGAAGCGCACGTCATGGCGGCGGCAGG
>JBEVNX010000088.1:0-20847 GCA_040507895.1 Binatia bacterium
CTTCGCGGATCCGCGTTGGTACCGGAGAAATAAGCTGGCAACGCCGGCGCGGCCGCCGGCGCTTGCTCGTCCGCGGCAGCGATTCGCATCGGCGCCGCGGTCGCAATCGCGACCCAAAGCGCGATCACCGATAGCTTCGCGATCTTGGTTTTCACTTGGTTCTCCTCGTGTCTTGGCTTGCGCCTCAAAGCGCTGCCTCCCCGCGTTCGCCCGTGCGGATGCGGATCACGTCGTCAACCGGGAGGATGAAGATTTTGCCGTCGCCGATGCGGCCGGTTCGCGCGATGGCCTCGATCAGCTCACTCGCCCGACGCGCGCGATCGTCCTCGAGCAGCAGCTCGATCTTGATCTTCGGCAAGAAGTCGACGACGTACTCGGCGCCGCGGTAGAGCTCGGTGTGGCCCTTCTGTCTCCCGAAGCCCTTGACCTCCGAGACCGTCATGCCTTGGACGCCCTCCTTGGCCAGCGCTTCCTTCACTTCGTCGAGCTTGAAGGGTTTGATGATCGCCTCGATTTTCTTCATGGACCCGTCCTCTCCGTGAGATGCACGCTCCCCTCGCGCCGTGGAGCAAGCTCGGTGCCATCTCACCGACGTGAGAAACGCCGAGGTTCGAAGGTCCCGAGGCTTGCCGTGCGTGCCGAGGGATTGGGCACTGCTTGCGAATTGGGCGGCGCGCGCCGGGCTCTTCGGCGCAGTGGAGATCCGCCCGGCGAGGCGCTAGTTCTCGCTCCGATGCGGGAGTTGGTGCCTGGCGAAGCGATCGATCAGTACCGGATCGAAGAGGTGATCGCCCGCGGCGGTTCCGCCACGATCTTTCGCGCGCGCGACACCGACAGCGGATCGACCGTGGCGCTCAAGGTGCCGCACGCTCGCTTCGACGCCGACCCGGTGTTCCAAGACCGCTTCGAGAGAGAGGACGAGATCGGGTCGCGCCTCGATCACCCGGCGGTCATCCGAGTACTGCGTCCGAGGCGCAAGAGCCGCGTCTACATCGCCATGGAGCTGGTCGATGGGGAGCTTCTGCGCGACCGGCTGTGCCGTGAGAACCCGCTGCCGATTCTCGTCGCCGTCGACGTGGCCGCGCGGATCGCCGACGCGCTGGTCTATCTCCACCAGCAAGGCGTCGTGCATCGCGATCTCAAACCTGACAACGTCATGCTGGTGCCCGGCGGCGGGGTGAAGCTGATGGACTTTGGCATCGCCCTGGATCTCCGCCGGGGAAGCACGTGGGAAGGGCGCTCGCACGGCATCGGCACGCCGGACTACATGCCGCCCGAGCGGATCAGAGGGCAGCGCGGCGACGGCCGCAGCGATCTCTACAGCCTCGGCTGCATGCTCTACGAGATGCTCACCGGCGAAGTGCCGTTCACGGCTGAGAACGCCTACGCGGCGATACGCGCGAAGACCGAGTCGGCGGCTCGATCCCCGAGAAGGCTTCGCGCGGAGACCTCGCCAGCGTTGGAAGAGGTGGTGCTCAGCCTGCTCGAGCGCAATCCGGCGGAGCGCCCCGAGAGCGCCCTCGAGGTGCGCGAGAAGTTGGCGCACCCGGAAAGTGTCATCCTCGACGACCGTGCGAAGCAGGTGGAGCCGCGGCTCGGCCCGAGGGCGCGGTTGTCGGCGGGGCTTATTGGGATGGCCGCATTGTTCGGAGCGTTTTGGATCCTCGCCGCATGGCTCGGCCGATGAATCAGGCGTGCAGTCGCTTCGCCATGAGGATCTTGCGGCGCAGCGTCAACACGGTCTCGTCGCGCTGGTTCCGGCAGCGCGTTTCGATGTAGAGAACGCCGCGATCCGGCTTGGAGGCGGATTCGATCATGTCGAGCACGCGGGATTCCGAATAGAGCGTGTCGCCGTGGAAGCTCGGGGCCAGATGCTTGACCGATTCGTACTCGAGGTTGGCGATGGCGTTCAAGCTCATGTCCGCGACCGACATGCCGACGGCGACGGCGAACACCAGGACCCCGTTGACGAGGCAACGCCCGTGCTGGGTCTGCGACGCGTAGTGCTCGTCGAAGTGGAGCGGATTCGTGTTCATCGTCAGCAGCGAGAACCAGGTGTCGTCCGCATCGCGGATCGTACGACCCGGCCAGTGCTGGATCACCTCGCCGACGGTGAAATCCTCGAAGAATCGCCCTCGCGGCTGCATGACCTCTCGCTCCGGCTTGCGGTCCCTCGTTAAATGGGACAATTCTCACGAAGGCAAGCACGGGGATGATGTTCGAGCTGAGCGAAGGGGGGGTGCGCGAGATCCTCGCAAGCGGCAGGGCGCTGGCCGCGACCGTCGCGCTGCCGACCGGGACGAGCGAGACGCCTTCGATCGTCGAGATGGCGGCGCTGCTCCATTCCGTCCACAGCGCCGACGCGCTGCGCGCGGTCGCGATCGAGCGCCGCGGCGCCCGTGCTTACGAGCTCGAGACGTTCTCCCCGCTCTATCTCACCAACAGCTGCGACTCCGAATGCAAGATGTGCGGCATGCGCCGCGACAATCGCGAGCTCGACCGCCGCACGGCGAGCCAGGCGGACATCGCGCACCAGCTTGAGATCCTGGCACGCCGAGGCGTGCTCGCCGTTGGCCTGCTGACCGGCGAGTATCGACGCGAGACGCGCAGTTGGTCGATCGCTCTTGTGCGGGAGGCACTCGGTCGTGCGCTCGCTCTCGGCTTTCGTCACGTGCTCATCAACATCGGCTCGCTCGACGAATCCGAGCTCGGCGAGCTGCTCGCCGACGTCCCGCGAGACGACAGCGGCCGCACCGCGCCGAAGGTCACTCTGTGCACCTTCCAGGAGACGTACCACGGCGACACCTACCGCCGCTTCATGGGCGACAATCCGGATAATCCCCGCGCCGATTATTGGCGCCGCCTGCGGAACTTCGACCGCGCGGCATCGGCCGGCATGCGCGTCGTGAACCCCGGCGTGCTGCTCGGTCTGTGCCGCGACCCTGCATATGACCTCGTCGCGCTCTCGCTGCACGTCCGCCACCTGCTCGCGCGCGGCCTCGAGGTGTACGTTTCGGTGCCGCGACTGCGCCAGGCCTGCGGAGCCGACAACGAGCGAGGCGTATCCGACGAGGAATTCGTGCGCCTCGTGGCCGTCCTGTCGATGGGCTTGCCGGACGCGAAAATCGTGATCACAACCCGTGAGTCGGCCGCCGTGCAGCGCCGCGTGCTGCCGATGGTGAGCGTGCTGTCCGCGGGATCGTCAGCGGTGGCACCCTATACGGAGAACGGCGCGCAGTTTCCACTCGAGGCGAGCCAGTTCGAGGTCATCGATCAGCGGCCTTTCGAGGAGATCCTCGGCGAGTTCATCGCCGAGGGCGTGCGATTCGAGAACTACGAATCGCGTCAGTAGACGCCTCAATCACGCAAGATGCGCCGGCGCGCGGAGCTGGTGCGAGCGATCCGGCCGAGCACTTTGAGCGCCGTCGAGCCGCTCATCTTCGGCCATTCGAGCAGCGCCTCCATTACGCTCGCAGGCTTGCGGCCGGGCCTTCGCCAGTCGGCGATCTGCGTCGGCTTGTAGACTTTCGGCGTGCGCACGAGCGCGGTGGGGTCGAGCAGGTCGCCCGGGCGCGCGTGCTCGGCGGTCACCGGCACGCCCAGCGCCTCGCCTGCCGCCCGCACGGCCCGCGCGTCGAGAGCCGCGCTCTCGACCTCGACGCGGAAGCACACGCCCGAGTCGCGCAGCACGGCAAAGAAGATCCGCGAGCCGTGGGCCTCGGCGAGCCGGTAGCCGACGTCGAGGATCTCACTGGTATAGAGGCGCCGGCTCCCCCACCGGGCGATCTCGTCCTGACGGCCGAGCAGCTCGACGGCGGGCTCCGGCCGCCCGCAGCCACAGGGGATCACGCGGATCATGTCACGGGTGAGATAGCGCACGAGCGGCATCGCCTTGGGGCCGATGTGGGTGAGCGTGAAGACTCCGGGCACGCCCGGGTCGACGGGGGCCAACGTGCCGGGATCGAGCACCTCGGCTACGAACAGGCGCGTGTCGAGGTGCAGCGTGCCGCGTTCGGGACACGATGCGCCGAGGAAGAGCGTCTCGTTCGATCCATAGATCTCGCGCACCGTCACCCGCCAGTCGCGCTCGACGATCCGCCGCATCGCGGCTGGCACGGGGGCGCCGGCGAGGACGGCCATCTCCAGGGAGTCGAACTCTCGGCCGGCGTCGATGCCCAAGTCGCGGGCGAGCTCCCAGAGCAAGAAGATCTCGAGGGGCAGGCAAGCCATGATCTGGGGGCGCAGCGTGCGCAAAAACTCGAGCGCGCGAGGGAACGGGACGTCCCAGGAGAGGTTGCCGCAGGCGATGTGGCACCCCCCCTGGCGCTGCAACGCCGATTCGATGCAGAACGAGATCGGCGCGAACGAAGGAAATCGATCGAGGAAGATTTTCCCCGGCGTCCATTCGGGAAACCAACGGGCGAGCGCCTCGCCCATGATCGGAAACTCTTCCTTGCGGTACCAACAAGCGATCGGCTGGCCCGTCGTGCCGGTGGATTCATGGTAGTGCCAGAGCTCCTCGCGGGCGACGGCAATCATGCCGAACGGCGTAGCGTCGCGCAGCTGGTCCTTGGTGGTGAGCGGCAGGCGGCCGATCTCTTCGAGTGAGACGGCGCCGACCTCCTTGAGGTGCGCGGCGTAAAACGGCGCGCGGCGGGCGCTCGCCAGCGTCTCGCGAAACAGCTGCTCGGCGTCCGGGTGCGTGACGTAGGCCACCCTCAGAACCTGGCCCACAATGGCGTGGGGTGGGGGGGCAGCGTATCGACGACAACGTCGAACTGAGCGAGGAGGGCTCCTTCCGCTTGGCGCAGCGCCGCGAGTGAAACGTTGTAGTCGATCAACGCTTGGGTTTCGGAGGCCCGCGCCGCGGTGACCCGGCTCTGGAAGTCGAGGATGTCCTTGGTCGTGGCAAGGCCGGCGTCGTAGCGCTTCTTCTGCTGCTCAAGGTTCTCTCGGGCGAGCTCGCGGGCGAGGCGTGTGGCGGTGATGCGCTTGGAGTTGGAGCGCACGTCGCCGATCGCCCGGCGGGCCTCCAGCGTGACGTTGGCGAGAAGCTGGCGATAGGAGAGCTCGCTGCGGCGCAAGTCGATCTGGCTCTGTACGTACTCGGCCTTGGCCGTCGTATTGCTGAGGGGCACGGTGAGCGTCAGTCCCGCGAGGTATGAGTTGTAGTCGTTGCTCGTGAGCCGATCGAGGCTCTTGCCGTAGTCCCCGGTGAAGGGGCTCACGACCATCTCACCCTGGAAGTTTTCCTGCGGGACGCCGCGTCCGGACAGGCCGTTCAAGCCGTAGCGCGCGTCGAGATTCAGTCCGGGGAGAAGGTTGTTGCGATTCACCTTGGCGAGGATGCGCTGGTTTTCGATCTGGTAGCGCGCCTGCATCACCTCGGGGCGTCGTTCCACCGCGTCCACGAGGATCTCCCGTTCGTCGACTTCGACATCCCGTACCTCGGGACTGTCGGTCGGCACGATCGGTCGCGGCACGAAAGCACCCTCGGGATTCCGTTGCAGTAGCAGGCGGAGATCGTCTGAGGCGGTGGCGAGAAAGTTCTCGGCGCGGATGACGCGCTCCTCGCGACTGGCTGCCTCGGCCTGGGCCTCCTTGACGGCGACAGGCGCTAGAGTGCCCGCACGGACGCGCGCCTGGTTCTCCTTCACGAGCGTCTCGGCGAGCTTCAGGCCGTCCCGCAATGCCTTCAGGTCTTCCCGCGCGCGCACCACGTTCCAATAGGCTTCGACGACCTGTCGCACGAGGCCGACCGCGCGCGCGACGTACTGATAGTACGCGACGCTTGAGTTGGCCTCCGCCGAGCGCACGAGCAAGACCGTCAGGTCCATGCCGAAGTTCTTCAGAAGCGGCTGTGAAATCGAGAGGTTCAGCCGCGGCAAATACTGGGGCCGCAGGCCGTAGAACTGGGAATTCGTGTCCGTCTCGGTGGAGTCGGCGGCGATCGTGAACGTGGCGCCGGAGCGCAGCAGCTTTTCCAGCGAGGCGCCGAATACGTAGTTCTTTTCGCGAAGCACCTGCGCGCCCTCCAAGACGGATCTCGCTGGCGTCACGGAGCGCGTGACGTTGGCGGTGGCCTGGAACGTCGGATCGAAGACCCCGTCGGCGAGATCGATACCGGCGCGGGCGAACTCGGGTCCGAGCCTCTCCACAGCGATGCCGGGGTTGTTCTCGAGCGCAATGCCGACCGCTTCTCGCAGCGACAATCGCTCCACGGTATCGTCCCGAGTCTCGAGGTACGCTCGCGACTCGAGCTTCGGCGCCACGTCCTCGATCGTCCACTGCCCTCGCAGCTGCTCGGCCAACGAGGGGACGGAAAACTGCTCCGCTGGAGGATCGGCGTACGCCGCCGCGGCGAAGGCCAAGCAGATGAAGGTTGGCGACAAGACGGTCGAGACGCTACGACGCATGAATCCTCCCCGGGCGCGCACTGCTGGCCGCTTACGTGCCCGATTGTGTGAAGTCAATTCCGCCGGTTTTCGGCTGCACCGGCGCGGGACCCGAAGGCAGGAGAGACGCCGCGATCGCATCTGCGGCGTCTTTTGCACCGTCGGAACGGTGAAGCGAAACCCCGCACTGCCGATCGCGGGCGTCGGGCAGCGCCGGCGAGGTGACGCAGCTCGGCCTTCCGCCGCGCACGCGGCAGCAATCGCCGATGTCTCCGCCGTTGACGGAGCATGACCCTTTGGCTAGTAGTGCAGATGGAAGCACGCGACTGGCGAAGTGGGTGACCACGAGGGAGCGCGCTTCTTCCACCGGCGAAAGGGTGGACTCGAGCGGGTCGTACGCCTGGGCCTCCGCGAAACAAGCGCGGGGCACCAGGCTTTTTTTTGGACGGAGAAAGCAGAGGCAGAGTCGAACGGGAGGCGCCGTGATCAAGCGATACCTACTCACACCGGGCCCCACGCCGGTCCCGCCGGAAGTGGCCCTGAGGATGGCCGAGCCGATCATCCACCACCGCACGCCGGAATTCAGCAAAGTATTTTCGGAGGTACGAACGGGATTGCAGGCGCTGTTCCAGACTCGCGGGGATGTGCTGGTGCTGGCCAGCTCCGGTACCGGAGCGATGGAGGCGGCGGTCGTGAACCTCCTGTCGGCGGGCGATCGGGTGATCGTAGTCAACGGCGGAAAATTCGGCGAGCGGTGGACCAAGATCTGCCAGAGCTTCGGCGTGGCGGTGGAGGAGCTGAAAGTCGAATGGGGCGAGGCGGTCGCGGTCGACGCGGTGCGCGCGGCCCTGCGGCGGGTTCCGGATGCGAAGGCCCTGCTGGTCCAGGCGAGCGAGACCTCCACCACCGCCGTTCACCCCGTGGAAGAGCTCGCCAAGCTGACTCGAGGACGCGATACACTGCTCATCGTGGACGGGATCACCGCCGTTGGCGTCTACGACCTGCCGATGGATCGCTGGGCGGTCGACGTGCTCGTGACAGGATCGCAGAAGGCGTTGATGCTGCCTCCCGGTCTGGCGTTCCTCGCCCTCAGCGAGCGCGCGTGGAAGCGCGCGGATCAGCCGCACCTGCCGGCGTTCTATTTCGACTTGAAGCGCGAGCGGAAGAACCAAGCCGAGAACACGACCGCCTACACGCCCGCGGTGTCGCTGGTATTCGGGCTTCACGCGGTGCTCGGCATGCTCGAGCAAGAGGGCTATGAGAGCGTGTTTGCCCGTCATGCGCGGCTGGCCGCGGCCACCCGCGCCGCCGGTGAAGCCCTGGGCCTGCGCCTACTCGCGCCGCAAGCGCCGAGCCCCGCTGCGACGGGTCTTTTCCTGCCGGCAGGTATCGAGGGTGGCAAGCTCACCAAGTACCTGCGCGACAAGGTAGGTGTCAGTTTCGCCGGTGGTCAGGATCACCTGAAAGGCAAGGTGGTACGCGTCGCGCACATCGGATACTTCGGCGAGTTCGACATCATCACGGCGATCGCCGCTCTCGAGATGGCGCTCGTGAAATTCGGAGCGCGCGTCGATCTCGGCAGCGGGGTGGCGGCCGCGCAGCGCTTGCTGGTTGAAGGGCTGCCGACCGCATAGGGTTCGCGCGGATTGGAGAGCGTCATGAGCGAAACGCACAAGGTGTTGATCACCGACTCGCTCGCCGAGCAGGGACGCGCGGTGCTCGAGAGCGCAACGCAGATCGAGCTGGACTACCGTCCCGGCATCAAGCCCGGGGAGATGCGCAGGATCATCGGCGGCTACGACGCGCTCATCGTTCGCAGCGCTACGCGGGCCACGGCCGACCTCATCGAGGCGGGCACTCGCCTCAAGGTGATCGGCCGCGCCGGCATTGGCGTGGACAACATCGACGTCGAAGCGGCGAGCAAGCGCGGCATCGTGGTGATGAACACGCCGGGCGGCAACAACGTGACCACGGCGGAGCACACGCTGACCCTGCTTCTCGCCATGGCGCGCAACATTCCGCAGGCCTGTGCGTCGCTGCGCGCGGGAAGATGGGAGCGCAGCAAGTTTACGGGCGTCGAGGTCTGCGGCAAGACCTTGGGGATCGTGGGCATCGGGAACATCGGCTCGGTGGTCGCCGATCGCGCTCAAGGCCTGAAGATGAAGGTGATCGCCTACGACCCATACTTGACGCCGGAGAGCGCGGCGCGCAGCGGCATCGAGCTCACGAGCCTCGATGATCTCTTCGCGCGCGCGGATTTCATTTCCGTGCATACCCCACTGACGTCCGAGACTCGTGGGCTGATCGGTCAGCAAGCGTTCGCCAAGATGAAGAAAGGCGTGCGCATCGTGAACTGTGCGCGCGGCGGGATCGTAGACGAGGCGGCGCTCGCCGTCGCGCTGCGCGAGGGGCGGGTGGCCGGGGCCGCTCTCGACGTCTTCGCGGAGGAGCCGCCGCCGAAGGACCATCCGCTCATCGGCCTCGAGGACGTGGTCGCCACGCCCCACCTAGGCGCGTCGACGGACGAGGCGCAGATCAACGTCGCGATCGCCATCGCCGAGCAAGTGGTGGATTTCCTGACGCGGGGCGAGGTGCGCGCCGCGGTGAACGTACCGAACCTGTCCGCGGAGCGGCTCGGCGTGCTTCGGCCGTTTCTCGTGCTCGCCGAGAAAGTCGGTGCCCTGCAGGCGCAGATGGTGCCGGGCGCGCCGCTCGAGGTCGACATCGAAGGCAGCGGTGACGTGGCGGATCATGACATGAAGGCGCTCACCGCCGCCGTACTGAAGGGGCTGCTCAGCGCGGTGATGGAATCCGGTGTGAACTACGTGAACGCTCCGTTCATCGCCCGCGACCGCGGCGTCCGAGTCGTCGAATCACGCTCGAGCGTGCCGTCGGACTTTCTCAACTCGATCGCGGTGCGCGTGAAGCGCGAGGGAGACGTCACCACCGTCGCGGGCGCCGTGTTCGGCAAGAAGACGCTGCGGATCGTTCGCATCAACAAGTTCTACATGGAGGCGGTGCCCGAGGGGCACATCCTCATTCTCAACAATCACGACGTCCCGGGCGTGGTCGGAGGCGTCGGGACGCTGCTCGGAAAGCACGGCATCAACATCGCGGGCATCGAGCTCGGACGCGACGAGAGCGGGCGCGCGATCTCGTTCTTCCACGTGGATGAGCCCGTTCCGGCGCCCGTGCTCACCGAGCTTCGGCACATGCCGGCGATCACGTCCGCGCACCTCGTCGAGCTGTGAGCCGCGCTGCGACGCCTGCGCCGAAGACCCTCGTGGTCATCGGCGCCCAGTGGGGAGACGAGGGCAAAGGCAAAATCGTCGATCTGCTCGCCGAGCGCTCGGACGTCATCGTCCGGTTTCACGGCGGCAACAATGCGGGCCACACGCTCGTGGTCGGCGGCGAGAAGACGGTGCTCCATCTGGTCCCTTCGGGCGTGCTCCACCACGGGAAGGTGTGCGTGATCGGCAACGGCGTGGTCGTCGATCCGGTGGTGCTGCTCGAAGAGGTGGACGCGCTGCGCGTCCGAGGCTTCTTGCGCCGCGACGAAGATCTGCGGATCTCCGAGCAGGCGCACTTGATCCTGCCCTACCATAAGGCCATCGATCTGGCGCGCGAACGGCTACGCGGGCCTGGGAAGATCGGCACCACGGGGCGCGGGATCGGCCCCGCATACGAGGACAAGATGGCGCGTATCGGCATCCGCGTCGCCGATCTCCTGGAGGAGCGCACGTTCCAAGAGAAGCTCGCCGCCAATCTCGAGGAGAAGAATGCTTACTTGCGCTCGATGCTCGGCGAGGAGCCGCTGGATTTCGAGAGCATCTTCGAGCCCTATCGCCGGATCGCGCGGCGCTTGCGCCCGCACGTGGCGGACACGTCGCTGTTCCTCGACCGCGAGATCCGCGCGGGCAAACGGGTGCTCTTCGAGGGTGCGCAGGGAACCATGCTCGACGTGGACCACGGCACGTACCCCTATGTGACCTCCTCGAACTGCGTGGCGGGCGGAGCGCTAGCCGGCGCCGGCATCGCGCCGGGGCTTCTCGCACGATCGCTCGGCATCACCAAGGCCTACACGACACGTGTCGGCGCCGGGCCGTTTCCGACCGAGCTCGCCGGTGAGCTCGGGGACCGGTTGCGCCGTGACGGAGACGAGTACGGAGCGACCACCGGGCGAGCGAGGCGATGCGGCTGGTTCGACGCGGTGGTGGTGCGCCACGCCGCTCGCCTCTCCGGGCTCGACGGGCTCGCGATCACCAAGCTCGACGTACTGGCCGGCATCGATCCGTTGCGGATCTGCGTCGGGTATCGGTGCGGCCCGGATACCCTCGACCACGTGCCAGCCAGCGCCACGCGCCTCGCCACGGCGGAGCCGATCTATGAAGACCTGCCTGGATTCCAGCGGCTGGCTCCCGTGAAGGCGCTCGACGACCTGCCCGTCGAGGCGCAGCGCTACCTCGGCCGCATTGCCGAGCTCACCGGCGTGCCCGTGCAGATCGTCTCGATCGGTGCCCGTCGCGACCAAACGCTTGTGGTCGACGATCCCCTCGGCCGAAGGGGCTCCGCAAGGTCGCGCCGAGGCCGGTGACGACGCGCGTCGCCGCCATCAGGGCACGGCGACCCACCGCCCGTTGTTCTTATGTAGATTCTTCGTGATGCGTGGCAGCGCGCGCTCCATGGGTGCGCCGCGAGGGTCGACCCAGCGGTCGGTGCGATCGAAGCTCACCACGGCTTGGTCGCCGTTCACGCGCACGGAGGGATTGCTGCACGAGACTTGGAGTTCCGTCATCGACGACAGCGCTTCGCGCAAGCGCTCGGCCTCGCTCTGGCCCGACAGATGCCCGAGCGCAATCAGCGCGTCGGTGTCCTTCTTTTGGAAGGCCATGCAATAGGCCTCGATCCACGCCTGCGCTTCCGCGCGGGGATCGGCTTTGGCCACCTCCTGCCGCACGTTGGGAGTCGGAATCGGCGGCCGGACCGAGAGCGTCCAGGTGTTGGCGATGCTCGCGCCCCACGGAGCCGTAGCCCGGACTTGGACGACATACTCGCCGGGAGCCTGCGGCTGGAAGTCGTACGTCGGTCCATCCGCGTCGCTGGCCGGCTTTCCGTTGACCTCCCAGAGGAAGGCCAGCTTTTCGCCGTCGGCGCTCGCGACCGGAGCGCGGAAGCTCACGCGGGAGCCGGACGCGCGCTCGAGGGAGCGGCTGGAAGGCTGGAGGTCCGCGAAGCCGAGCGGAGGAGCCTCGATCTCAACCTCCCATGCGCGCAGCGGCGTGCGCTGGCGATCCTGCCCGGCGACGATCTCGAGCCGCTTCTTGCCGGGAGCGGCCGTGAGGTCCTTGCGAAGCACGAAGGTGCGGCCGCGCCCGACCGTTTCCCCGCCGAGGCGCCATTCGATGAGATCGTCGCTGGCGTTCTTGAGCGAGGCTTCGAAGCGCGCCTCGGTGCCGACGCGAAGCTTGACGGAACGACCGACAGGCCGCGCCTCAGCCAGTGACACGGGCTCCGGGACGGCCGTGGCGACCGCCGTCGGCGCGACGGTGGCAGCGGCGGTCGGAATCGCGGTCGGCACGCTCGTCGGTGCGGCGGTGGGAGCCGCCGTCGGGGCTGCGGTCGGCGCCGTCGTGGGGGCCGCAGTCGGGCGGGGCTGCGGCGTCGTCGAGACGGGCGGCGCGGCGGTCGATTCGACGATTGCAGTCGGTGCGAGCCGCGGACGTTCGGCGACGGGTCCTGACGGAACCCTGCGCGAAAGGAAGATGAAGGTCCCGACGATGCCGATTGCAGCAACACCGCCGCCGAGTGCGATCGCGCTCCATGGCAGCGCGACCGGCTCTTCGGTGCGCTGCGCGTCCGCTTCCCGGAGCAGAGCATCGACCGACGATTCCAGCTCGGCGATGTGCTGGCCCGCTTCCTCCTCGAGACCCCTCTGCAACGCGGTATCGGCGGTCAGCAAACCCTTGCCGATCGACTTTCGTCGGCGCGCGAAGGGCCGCTTTCGCGGCAGCGACGCAAGCTTCGCATCGAGTGCCGCCCGACGGCGGCCGAGGGCCTCGAGTCGTTCGGCTCGTAGCGCCCGCTCGACCTCGTCGACCACGGACGAGAGCGCACGAGCGGCGGCATCGAAACCCGCGGCCGCTTCAGGGAGCGCCTCGGCCGCCAATGCACGTTCGCCGTGCTCGATGTCTGTCGTGGCGGCCGCGAAGCTCGCGTGAGTGGTGGCGCGGTCGCCGTGCGACCGTGCTGCCGCGAGCGCCTGCAGCGCACGGGCGCGCGCCGCTGCGGCCTCGGCTCGCCGCTGGGCGAGCTCGATCTCCGCCTGCGCGGCGGCGATCCGCCGGTCGAGATCCGGGAGCGCGCCTTCGAGGATGCGGATCGCCGCAGCCCGTTCGCCCTTCGCCGAGTGTTCCTCCGCCGAGGCGAGAGAGGAGAGCAGGCGCCTGCTCTCGGGAGCGTCGAGTGCAACCGCACCGAGCGCTCCGAGCGCCTTGCTCTTGACGATGGCTTCGTCGCGGAGCTCCCCGAGGCGTGCCTGCTGCCGTGCCCGTTCGACGCGCTCGGCCATCACGCCGGCCAGGGTGGAGAGCCGTTCCGCCGATGCGCGCAAGGTGGGCAGCGCCGCGGCGTACTCGCCTTGTGTCATCTCGCGTTCGGCCGCATCCGCTTGCGCGATGGCGGCGGCTAGATCCGCCGCTTCGGAGCGACTCGGCGCTCCGGCGGCTGTCACCGCCGCGCGAGCTCGCTGAAGCACTTCGTGCGCCTTGTGAGCGGCCGGCTCGGCGTTGCGATTGCGCTCAGCGGCGGCGAGGCGACGGTCGCGCTCGCTGACGCGGGCTCCGACTTCCGCTTCGAGGCGATCCACGGCCTGGAGGGCGCTTGCGAGAGCGTCGACGGAGCTGGGGTCTTGCTGCGCCGCCAGGCGTCGCGCGGCGTCCGCGGTGGCGAGGACCTCCGCATGGAGCCCAGCGGCCAACTCCAGTTCCGCGGACGGGCCGAGGGCTTCGAGGCGCGCCTCGAGCCGGGGCGACAGCTCGCCAATGGCATGCGCGAGAAGCTTCGCACGCCGTCCCGCCACAGCGGCGCGCGGCGCGTGCCCGCGGGCCGGCGCGGACGAGGCGCCGGCGAAAGCGCCGGCGGCGACTGCGCTGCGGGCCGCGGTGGCGCACCGTTCGGCGAGCGCCCAATCCGCCAACGCCGGATCCCCGCGCAATCGCTCGGGAAGGCGGGCGATCTCGGCGCGGCTCGCGGCCAGGGCCGCTTCGAGACGCTGGCAGTCGGCGACGGCGGCTACGCGCTCTTGTTGCTGCTTGGCTTGCGCCTCGGCATCGCGCCAGGCGCGTTCGGCCTGCGCGAGGGCGCGGCCTCCGCCGGTGAGGTCTCCTGAATCGAGAGCGCTCTCGAGGCTGCGCATCGCCTCGATCGCGGCGGCAGTGGCCTGCGGAGCCAAGCGCTCGGCGTCGAGGGCTGCGGCGGCGGCCTGCAGCTTGCCGAGGTCCGCGAGGCCGCTTCGAAGGCGGGCTCGCTCGCGGCCTTCCGCCGATTCCTGCGCAGCCCGCGCGAACACCTCGGCCGCGGTCCGTAGCGTCGAGATCGCTTGTTTCGGTCCGCCGTTGGCGATCGCCGCATCACCCTGAGCGAGGAGCTCGTCTCCTTCGGCCAACGACCGCGACGCGAATTCCTCGGCGCCGCGCTCGACGGCTCGGGCTCGTTCGGCTTGTGCCAAGTCGCGCGCTTGTTGCGCTTCCGTCGCCACTCGTTCCGAATCCTCGTCGAGGATCCGCCGCATCAGGGTGCGAATTTCGCCGACGTTGGCGAAGCGCCGCTCCCGATCCACCGCTACGCATCGTTGGATGAGCTGGCGGAAGCGCTCGGGTGTGCCCTCGGGGAAGGGAATCTCGAGGTCCTGCAGGTCGCGCTGCATCATGCGCATCAGCACGCTGTGCTCCGACATGCCGGTGAACATGTGCTGGCCCGCGTAGAGCTCGTAGAGCACCATGCCGAGCGAGTAGATGTCAGCCCGCGGATCGATGTCCTTGCCGCGTCGGATCTGCTCGGGCGAGGCGTACTTGACGGTACCGATGACCTCGGTCAGCGAATGGCCGCTATCCTGGTCCGACAGCACCTTGGCGATGCCGAAGTCCATGATCAGGACCTTCAGGTCGCGCTCGCCGCTCTGACTCTCCACCCGCACCATGATGTTGCCGGGCTTGATGTCGCGGTGGACCATCGGTTGAGGCCGGCGGGTGTCCGGGTTGACGAAGCGGTGCGCGACCTCGAGGCCGCGCACGAGCTCGAGCCCGATCTCGATCACTTCGGACAGCGGGAGGCCGCGCCTGTGTGCCGCGGCGTAAGTCGTCAGGTACTCCTTGAGGGTCTGGCCCTCGATGAACGGCATGACGAGGTAGGGGAACTCCCCCTCCTCGCTGTACGAGAGCACCGGCACGATGTTCTCGTGCTCGAGCATGCACATCTTCTCCGCTTCCTGCCGGAAGCGTGCGACGACGGCAGCGTCGCTCGCGAACTGCGGGAGTACGGTTTTGAGGGCACGGATGCGGCTCACCGCGCCCACCTGCTCGCGCACCTTGTACACGACGCCCATGCCGCCGAAGCCGATGACCTCGACGACCTCGTACTTGCCGCCGACCTTGACTCCCGGGGAGAGAATCGTGGAGACAGCCATCGCTAGTCCGCGGCGCAACGCACGGCGATCGCCGTCGCGTTGTCTTTGCCACCCGCTTGGTTTGCGGCCGCGATGAGCTCGCGGCAGAGCGCCTCCGGATCGTTCGCGTGCGCGCTGAGGACCGTTTTGATCTCCGACTGGCTGAGCATGCCCGAGACGCCGTCGCTGCAGAGCACGTAGACGTCTCCGCGTCGGACCTCGAGACGGCACACGTCCGCGTTGACGTCCTCCGCGGCGCCGAGGGCCCGCGTCAGCACGTGCCGATAGGGGTGGGTGCTGGCTTCGGCTTCCGAGATTTCGTTGGCGCGCAACAGATCGGCGACCAAGGTGTGGTCTGTCGTCAACTGCGCCAGCTCGCCATCACGCAACCGGTAGGCGCGGCTATCGCCGACGTGTACGATCGCCCCCTCATCTTCCTCGAGCAGCAGGGCGACGAGCGTCGTACCCATGCGGTCCAACTCGCTCTCGCGGGAGGCGCGCTCGACGATCCTTCGATTGGCGTCGCGCACGGCCTCGACGAGGTGCTCGGTGCGGTCGGCGAGCTTGCCTGAGTCCGGCCCGGCCAACAGGCGCTCCGCGATCGTCGCCACGGCCATCTCGCTCGCCTGCTTGCCGCCCTTGTGGCCACCCATGCCGTCGGCGACGACGAACAGATTGCGGTCTGGAAAATGACCGCTGCTGTCCTGATTCTCGCGGCGCACACGCCCGACGTCGGACAGCGCGAAGCTGGCGATCTTCATCCGGAGTGCGGAGTCGTTCGCTCCAGGGCGAGCCCCAATCCCATGATTACGAAAAAGATCTCGAGCACCTCGTTGTCGCCGAAAGTGTACTCGACCAGGCCGGCCACGTGGAAGCCCCACGAAGCTCGCGAGATGGCGACGGCGAGCGCGTGCGGGGCGCCGCTGGCGGCTCGCAGACCCCTTTGCAGTCGCCATGAGAGCGCGCCGAAGCGGCCCATCCGCCACAGAAACGTGACCAGCCCGAGATAGCCGCTCTCGAGGGTGATCTGCAGGGCGGAGTTGTGGGCGTGCTTGTGATGCGACGGAACCTTCGGGTAGTCGCGCAATATCTCTCCGTTCCTTCGTCCGACGCCCATCGGAAGGCGCTGTACCACGTCGATGGCGGCGCTCCAGATGCTGTACCGGTTGCCGGGAAGGAAGAGATCCCGCGCCGAGTCGATGATGCGAATCCGCACGGGTGCGACGAGCGTCGCGGTGAGGGCGATCGCGGCTGCCGCCCTCCACATCAGGCGACGCGAGGCGAGCCAGCCGATCGTCATGACGGAAGCGAGCGTGCCGAGCCAGACCCCGCGTTTCAAATTGACGATCAGCGCATTCAAGTAAGAAGTCGTAGCGCGGTGGGGCCTAACCATCGATCGAGGACCGGTGCAGAAGAGGCGCGTGTCAGGCCGGTCACCATCCAGCAGCGGCACCCCCTTTTCGTGGATCAGCGGCGCCGACCAGACCATGCGGTGTCGCTTGGACGGCGCCCACCGCGCCTAGGTCTCGGGCTTCCACGAGGTCATGTCCGAGCTTGCGCAATCCGGCGACGATCCTGGCGTCCAACGTGGGCTCGACGAACAGCCTCGGCGGGATCGCTTGATCGTGGATGCGGGGAGCGGCGACGGCCGACTGGAGGTCCATGCCGAAGTCTACGACGTTGACCAGCGTCTGAATCGTCGCCGAGATGATCCGCGGTCCCCCCGACCCGCCGATCGCCAAGAGGGGAGCACCGTCACGCAGCACGATCGTCGGGCTCATGCTGGAGAGAGGGCGTTTGCCGGCTTGAACGGCATTGGCCGAGGTCCCGACGAGGCCGTAGACGTTGGGTACGCCGGGCGACGCCGAGAAGTCATCCATCTCGTTGTTGAGGATGATACCGGTGCCGGGTACGAGCACGAGGGATCCGAACGCGGTGTTGATCGTCGACGTCAGGGCGACGGCGGTACCATGTGCATCGAGGGTCGACGTATGGGCCGTGCCGCCTCGCTCCTGAAAGACGGCCTCGTGGCCCGTCGAGGGGTCCGAATCCGCGATCCCGCGACGAATCTCTTCGGCGTACGCCTTGGAGAGCAGGCGGCCGACCGGCACGTCGACGAAGTCGGGGTCGCCGTAGTATCGAGCACGGTCGCGGAACGCAGCGGCTTCGGCCTGCGCGACGCGGTGCAGCCCGAAGGCGCCGCGCGCTCCTTCGGCGCGCAGGTCGTAGCCGTCGAGGACGTTCAAGATCTCGAGCACGACGGCGCCACCGGCGCTCGGCGGAGCGCCGACGACCGTGAGATCGCGATATCGCGTGACGAGTGGGCGGCGGAGCTTCTCGCGGTAGCTGCGAAGGTCGGCTCCGTCGACGATTCCTCCTTCCGCAGCCACCGCCGCGGCGATCCGCTCGCCGATCGTGCCCTCGTAGAAGGCCGAAGGACCGCCGCCCGCGATGGCACGCAACGTGGCCGCGAGATCCTTCTCGACCAGACGCTCGCCTTCGGCGTACGGGCTCCCGTCGGGCCGCAGATAGACGGCGGCAAGCGCGGGGCGACGGCGAATCTCCTGGGCGTTGGCGGACAACTCGTCGGCGAGATGGCGGCCGACTGGGAAGCCTTCTTCAGCGTAGCGAATCGCCGGGCCCAGCACGGTCGCCAGCGGCAGCGTGCCGAAATCGCGAAGCACGCGCGCGAGCCCCCTCACCTCGCCGGGTACGGCGATTGCGAGCCCGCCGCGCAGCGACAACACGGGATCCACCTTACCCTCGCGCACGAACATCTCCGGTCGGGCGCGCGCGGGCGCCGTCTCTCGAAAATCGACGAGGTGATCCTCGTGCGACCTGCCGTCATGGATCAGGGCGAAACCGCCTCCGCCGATGCCGCACGAAGACGGATTCACGACGCCCGTTGCGAAGGCGGCGGCGACGGCGGCGTCTACCGCGTTGCCCCCCCGCTCGAACATTTCGACGCCCGCCCGGGCGGCGAGCTCGTGCTCCGCGGCGACCATACCCTGCCGTGCAGTCGCCGCGTGCAGCGGCACGGCCGTCAAGGCGAGCAGGAAGACGAGAATGGTCACACGGGATCGCACGAAGCTTCCGAGGACGCCGGGCGGGGAGCGCTTCGCGTTTCTAGTGGGCACCGGTGGTCATTTCAACCGTGATGATTTATGTACGCTCGAATGGCCGCCGAGCAAGCGAGCCGCCCGCTCTCGATCGGCGAGGAGGAGTTCCTCGAAAAGAGCTTCTATCTCGACGAATTCCACGAAAAGACCCTGCTCCTCGCGATCGCTCCCGGCCAGGCTTCAGAAGGCGAAGTGGCGAGCCTGTTGGGCACCGTACGCGAACTCGTGCGGGCCGAGGTCCGCCTGGTGCTGGCGGTCGCCGAGGCCGATATGGCGCGACGCCTGGAAGGGCGATTTCGCCGGCTAGCGGCCGCCAGCCGGTCGGAAACGCTGGCTGCCGAGGCGGAAAGTCCGCGCCGACGAACCATCGTGGTCGATGCGGGGGCGGAAGATCCTGACGTGAGATCGTTGATGCGGGTCTGGAGCCTGCTGCGCGCGGGTCCGATCGCAGTCGTGAAGCTGCCCGATGCGGAGTGGATGGTGTTGGCCGACTACGCGGTCAAGCTGGCTTCCCGGCTGAAGGTGCACAAGCTCGTGCTGGTGGATCCGCAAGGCGGGGTGGGCGTCGGCGGGCCGATGTCGTTTCTCGACGAGAGCGTACTGGCGACGCTGCTCGGTGCCGGGCAGGCGGAGTGGATCGGTCTCGGGCACCGCCGCTCACTCATCCAAGCGATCCGCGAAGGGCTCCTTGCCGGCATCCCTTCGATCAACCTCTGTGCGCTCGGCGGACTGGCACGCGAGCTATTCACCTATGAAGGTTCGGGAACGCTTTTCACCCTCGAAGACTACTGCCGCGTAGAGCGGCTCGGCATCGACGACTTCCGGGAGGTCGAGCGTCTCATCGAGCGAGGCCAGCGCGAGGGCTTCTTGAAGATCAGGAGCCGCGACGAGATCGGCGAGATCCTGTTCACGGGATTCGGCGCCACCATCGCTTCCGGACATCTCGCCGGGGTCGGTTCGCTGCTCTGCGACCGTTACAAGGAACATCGAATGGCGGAGATCGTGGCCCTCTACACGGTGAGCCGTTTCAAGGGCGAGGGCGTGGGTGCGAAGCTGCTCGCACGGCTTCTCGAAGAAGCCCGCGCCCGCGGCCTGGCGAGCGTGTTCGCCTGCACGACGGAGGAGCGCGCGGCGCAGTTTTTTGCGCGCCAAGGCTTTTGCGCAGTCGCTCCGTCGGACGTTCCCGCCGCGAAGTGGATCGACTACGATCCCGAGCGTATGGGTCGGTTGCTCGTCCTTCGACTCGACCTGTGAGCGACGAGATCGCATACTGCGGTCTGGACGTCGGCATCACCACCACGGACGCGGTCGCGGGCTGGGCCGGGGAACGCGCCATCAGCGTTCCGACGAAAAGCCCCGAAGCGAGCGCCGAGCGGGCCTTACGCGCGCTTCTTGAGCGGGCGGGCGCTCCGGACGGTGAGCTCGTCGTGGCTGCTACGGGCGTCGGATCGAGGCGGCTCGGTGGCCGCGTGTGCGGGTACCCCGTTCGCCGCGTCTCGGAGATCGTCGCCATCGGGCGCGGCGGCATTGGCCTCGGAGGAGGAGGCGCTGCGCTCGTCGCGTCGCTCGGGACGGGTACCGCGATGGTATCGGTGCGCGGCTCGGAGATGACGCACGTGACTCCAGGCAACGGTGTCGGCGGCGGCACGCTCCTCGGTCTCGCGCGCGCCCTTCTCGGTACCGACGATCTCGACGAGCTCAGTCGGTTGGCGAGCCAGGGAGATCGCCGGCGTCTCGACATCACCATCGGCGAAGTGGTCGGTGGCGGGCTCGGCGCGCTTCCTGCCGACGGTACGGCGGCCAACTTCGCGAAGTACGCCAGCGGCGCAGCACGCGAGGACGTGGCGGCCGCGTTGCTCAACCTCATTGCCGAAGTCGTCCTCTGGACCGTGCTTCTCGGGCTGCAAGCTTCAGGGCATGCGCGTGCGGTACTCACGGGCAAGCTCCTGCTCGTTGGGCCGGTACGTCGCCGCTTCGAGGAGATCGGCTCGATGCTCGGCGATCGGATGGTCATGCCGGAGCGGGGCGACGTGGCCTCGGCGCTCGGCGCGTTGTGGTCGATCCGAGAGGGCGCCGTCGAATGAAGCGGGGAACGATCGCGGCGGCCTTCTTGCTCGTTGGCACCCTCGGCTGCCAGCGAGATCGGGACCGCACGATGGAGAGCTTGATCGAGAGGGTCATCGCCTCGAAGGGCCGCGAGTCGAAAGTCACGATTGATCGCCAGCACGATTCGATCACCGTGGATCTCGGCGGCGCCACGAAGCCCCAGGGCTGGCCGGCCGCCGTGCCGTTTTATCCGCGAGCGAGCCGGGCCAAGATCGAGGCCGCAGCGGGCAATGTGCAACGCGTAGTCCTTACGACGGACGATTCCGTAGCGGCGATCGGCGGGTTCTATTCGCAGGAGCTCGCCCGGCTCGGCTGGCAGGTCGGCCGAGAAGAGCACGGAACGTGGACCGCCCGACGCGGGCCCGAGCGCTTGGAACTCCGCGTGTTCGGGCGCGACAGCACCACACGCGCCGAGATCGAATACCGCAGCTCGGGCTCGAGTTGAATTCGCCCGCCGTCAAGGAGGAACGATGGCAGTGTACCTGAAGTCGGTTGCGGTTCTGGTCGCCCTCCTCGGCGTGCTCGCCGGTACGCGCTTCACGCTCATGGTGGCGGACGACGAGGA
>JBEVNX010000134.1:0-6892 GCA_040507895.1 Binatia bacterium
CGCGCCGCATCAGGTCGCGCTCCGTGAAGATCCCCGCGAGCCGATCTCCGTCGAGTACGACGACGGCGCCGGTGTTCGCCCCGTCCATGCGGCGAACCGCTTCCAGCACCGTGTCGCTCACATCGGCGCTGACCACCTCGCGCAGACTCTTGCCCGCCAAGATCTCGCCGATCGTGCGCATGAAAGGTCCCTCCTTTTCTGCGTCAATGCCGACGCAACCGGCAGCCTAGCAAACGCCCGAGCCGGGCCCCAAGCGCCCGAGTAGCGTCTTTCGGTGGGAGGATCCCGGGGACCCTTACGGGGCTCGGCCCTCGGCCTGAGCCGGCGTGCGGGCGGCGAGGGCGCTGCGCGGCGTGTGATTCCAAAATTCTACGGCATTCTCGCCGAGGCGGTGAAGTAGGTGGCGTGAGCTGCGATCCGCGGCGCCGGCGAGAAGTGCGGTGAGCGGCCGGGCGTCGGCGCAGCGGTCTGCGACGGCTTGCAGCGAGCGCAACGGCAATCCGATGAGCCCGAGGCGGCGGAGCAGACGCTCGAAGCGGCGCCAGACGCCGTGTGCCTCGGGATACGCCTCGAAGCCCGCGAACTGCTCGGGGGCGGGCGAGAGCCGCGCGACGCTCGAGCCGAGCACCATTCGGTGCAACATGGAAAGCTCACGCGCGACCTCCTCGGTCTCCTCGACGAGCGCATAGAGCCACGCCGGGTCTTCCTCGGTGCGCTCGAGCTCCTGGCGGAGCGTTCGCAGGCGATCGAGCCGGTCCGCCGCGCGTCGCCGACGCGCGCGATCCGCCCCCCGCGCCGGCAGGTCGAGGGACTCGACGGCGGCCGCGAACGATGCGGCGGAATCGATTTGGTCCTCGAGGTGCCGCGCGAGATGGTGACGCAAGGCGAGCGCTCCGGCCGATCGGACCGGCGCATCGTCCCCCGGTGCGAAGTCGAGGCCCGCCGGATGATGGGGATCGAAGAACAAAGCGCGGCCGTCGGCCTCCGGCTCGAGCAAGCAGGCGCGTCGGCAGCGCCGCAGACAGACCTCGTCCGCAAACCAGCGTCCGGCGCTGACGAGCGCGGCTGCGAGACGCAACGCAGCCTCCTCGAGCAGCCCGGTGTTCGCGACGATGTCGCGTCCGATCGCCGCTTCCAGGCCGAGGCGCGTCGCTTCGGCTCGGATGCGGCCGCGCACGACCGTCGTCGACGTGCGCTGCGGTCCTTCCATGCCGGGTAGACGCGGCTGCTCGGTGGCGTCGCGAGAGAGCTCCGCGGCGCACATCGTTGCTGCTCCGAGCGACATGGCCTCCATCTGGGCGAGCGCCAACCGATCGCTCGGCGCGCGGCGCTCGTTGAAGTTCTCGAGCTGGCGATAGAAGACCTCGGCGAGGTCGAGCACCGCCACCGCGCGCCGGCGCAGCGCCGAGCTCTGTTCGATCCGCCGCTTGAAAACGTCGCGAACGTCGGCGCGCAGTGTCTTCGGGCCGCGCACCAGAGTCGCGAGCACGGACCGCTCGACCAGGCGCCGGGCGAAGGCGCTGGCAGCAAGTCCTCGCTCGGCGATCTCGCGCGCGGCGGCCAGGCTACGGGCGGCCAGCGTGGACTCGGAGCGGAGCCGGTGCACCTCGCTCTGATGCCGCAGCATCGCCACCAGCCGCGCCGCGGCCGGCGTTCCATCGAGGCTCCGCAGCGTGGCCCGCACGGCCACCCGCAGGCGACGCGAGGAGAGCGGCTCGTCCGTCGTGAAGCTCCGCGGCAAAGGCAGCTCGGCATGACCGAACAACCACGACGCGTAGGCGGGGACGTCGAGCAGGCCTGCGTGAGCTGCAGTCGGGAGCGAAGAGATCTCGCTTGCCGGATCCGCGGCTCGCGCGACCGCCAGCGGCCGACGAAGGTACGGCGCCGCTGCTGCGAAGCCGTCGGGGAGCGTCCGGCCGAGCTCCATCGTACGCCGCCGGGCGGCCTCGATGTGGCGGAGGGCGGCGGCGACGTCGAGCGGCGCGATCGGAATCGCCTGCCCTTCTTCCAGTGCTCGCCCGATCTCGCCTGCCGTGTCGGCTCCGACGGCGGTGATCACATTGACGGCGCGTAGCCCGGCATCGACGCTGATGCAGGCGAGCAGGATGTCCCGGAGCTCGAGCGGCCCCGGAAAGGAGATGCCGACGTTGAAGCTACCCGTCGCATCGACCCCGCTCACCCAAGCCTCGAGGCTGCGCGCGCCCCGCCGCATGCCGAGATGCTCCAGGCGCCGCAGCGCCTCAAGCACTCGGCGTCGCTCCTGGCCGTGCACGCGTCCGAGCCAGCGTCCGAGAGCGCGCGCGCTCGCCGGCTCGGAGCGATCTGCCACGCGGCGGATCATCGCGGCTCGCAGCGGCTTGTCGGGCTCTTCGGGGAACAGCGGATCGAGCGCGGCGCCGAGGCGAATGCGCGCGCTCGGGCGATTCGTCGCTTCCGCGATCGCGTCGAGCAGGGCTCGGCGTTCGTTCGGCGACGAGCCGCGGTAGAGCTCGACGACCTGCGCCATGCCGGAACGATCGCACAGCCGGTCGAGCAGCGTGTCGATCGACAGCAGGCTGAGCTCGTGGATCTCCTGCGGCTCGAGCAGGGCCTCGAGCCGGTCCGCGGCGACACCTGCGAGGATCTGAGCGACATCCGCGCGCGCCCGCTCGGAACCGCGCGGATCGCGGAAGGCTGCGACCAGCGCGCCGGCGTCCTCCGCGGTCGCCAGCTCGTGGAGCGCCGCGGCGACCAGCCGGGGAGCCCGGTCGTCCTCCCGCAGCAGATCGATGAGCACGGCCACGGCGCGCTTGCGGTCGGCGCGCAGCGGCTCGAGGCGGTAGCGCAATTCCGCGTCCGAGACCGGCATACGCGCGGCGAGCTCGGCGAGCAGATGCCGGACGACGTCGCTTGCCTCCTCGGCCATGCAGGCGTTATCGGAACGGCCCCCGCGCAAAGTCAATCGGCGCCACCATGGTTCGGTGCGACGCCATCTGCTACGTAAGCGGCCGATGAAAGAGCCGAGGTGGTCGATCGCCTTCGTGGTGCCGCGCTACGGCGCCGAGATCGTCGGCGGCGCGGAGGCCCTGACGCGAGGCTTCGCCGAGCGGCTGCCCCCCGATCGGTTCGCGGTCGAGGTGCTCACCACGTGCGCGCGAGATCACCACACGTGGAGCAACGTGCTGGAGCCGGGGGAAGAGCGGCAGGGTAGTATGACGGTTCGCCGCTTCCCGGTCACCGAGCGCGACGTCGGGCGCTTTCTCGCCGTGCAGCAGCGCCTTTCCGACGGGTTTCGGCTCGACCTCGACGAAGAGCTCGCATGGGCCGCGGGGAGCGTCAATTCCGAGGCCCTGTTTTCGTACGTCGAAGCCGAGCGAGACCGCTTCGACGCGTTCATCTTCCTTCCGTATCTCTTCGGTACCACGCTGCTCGGTTCGCAGATCGATCCACGCCGCTCGGTGTTGATCCCTTGCCTCCACGACGAGCCGTTCGCTTACTTGCAGATCGTCGGGCATCTGTTTCGCAGCGTGCGCGGCGCGCTGTTCAACAGCGCTCCCGAGCGCTCCCTGGCGCGCCGCTTGTTCGGCGTCGCCAGCGATGCGCCCGTCGTGGGCTTCGGGTTCGACCCCGTGGAGCCGCAAACGGACGGGGTGGCGACGTTTCGCGCACGCCACGGCCTCGACGGCGACTATCTCCTGTACTTCGGACGCAAGGAGGGGGGAAAGAACCTACCGCTGCTTCTCGATTGTTTTCGCGCTTGCCGGGCCGCCGGCCGCGATCTGCGGCTCGTCGTCGCCGGCGACGGCTCGATCGATCCGTCGGCCTGCCCGGAAGGCGTCGTCGATCTGCCGCGGCTCAGCGAAGCGGAGAAGAGCGCGGCCTGTGCCGGCGCGCTCGCCGTCTGCCAGCCCTCCGTCAACGAGTCGTTCTCGATCGTGCTGATGGAATCGTGGCTGCAGGAGACCCCGGCTCTGGTGAACCGCCGCTGCGCGGTCACCCGCCATCACGTCACGCTCTCGAACGGCGGGCTTTACTTCGACGATCCCATCGAGTTCGCCGCCGAGGTCGACTACCTGCGCCGCCATCCCGAAGAGAGGCGCGAGATGGGTCGCCAAGGTCGCGCCTACGTGCTCGACAACTATTCTTGGCCGGTCGTGCTCGGACGCTTCGAAGGCGCCTTGGAAGAGATCTTCGACTCTCGATGACGGCGCCGGCGTCGACCTTCCGGATCGTGGGTGAGGTCGGCCGCGAGGCCGAGGAGACCGTGCGGGGGCGGCTCGCGGATCGCTACGCACGCGGCGTGATCGATCGGGACGAAGTCGCCCGCGTCGCCGCCCTGCGGCTCCACACCTTCGAGGGAAACGAGGCCGCGTCAGAGGTCTTCCGCCGTTGCTGCGTGACCTGGCAAGTCGATCGGGAGGCGCCGATCACGTCGCACCGGCCGGTCGTCGGTCCTCTTTTCGTGACCGTCAAGCGCCTCGTGCGACGGCTGCTGCGGTTTCAGACCGAGGCGCAGCTCTCGCGTCAGCGCGACTTCAACTGGAACCTGCTGCTCGTGCTGCGCGAGCTGCTCGAGCGGGAGCGGCGATGACTCGGTGACGGGACCGTAGAGGTGCGCGCTTGCCACGATCCGTGCATCAGCTGGTGCCGAACCTCGCGTTCGGCGACGCAATCTCGCAGCAGGCGCTGGCGCTGCGCCGGATGCTGCGCCACATGGGCCTCGGCTCGGAGATCTTTGCCGAGCACGTCGACACACAGCTCACCGGCGAGGCGCGCTCGATTCGCGAGCTCCGCGGTCATGCGAGCGGGGACACGGCCGTCGTCTACCATTTCTCGATCGGCTCGGAGGTCACGGACGTCTATCGCCTGTTGCCGAATCCGCGGGTCCTCGTCTACCACAACATCACTCCGCCGGAGTTCTTCCGCGGCGTCAACGCCCAGGTGGCGGCGCTCTGCGCCCGCGGGCGCGATGAGCTCGCCGCGCTGCGCGCGCACGCGACGCTGGCGCTCGCCGATTCGGAGTTCAACCGCCGCGAGCTCGAAGCCCTCGGCTTCAAACGCAGCAGCGTGTTCCCGATCGTGCTCGACCCCGATCGTTACGCGATGCGGCCGATCGCGCGGCTGGAACGCCCCTACCGCGACGGTCACGTGAATTTTCTCCACGTCGGCCGGCTCGTGCCGAACAAGCGGATCGAGGACGTCCTCAAGGTCTTCTACTTCTATCGCCGCCGCATCAACCCGGACAGCCGCCTGTTCCTCGTCGGCATCGACACGGACATGGAGATCTACGCCGTGGCTCTTCGCCAGCTGATCCACGATCTCGGTCTCTCGGGAATCGCGCTCGTCGGTCGAGCCACGCAGCGGGAGCTGGTGACGTACTACCGGCTGGCGCACGCCTATCTCTGCATGAGCGAACACGAGGGATTCTGCGTGCCGCTCCTCGAGGCCATGCACTTCGGGGTTCCGGTCATCGCGTATTCCGCGGGCGCAGTCCCGGAGACGCTCGGCGGCGCCGGCGCGCTCGTGCTGCGCAAGGACTTCCCGGAGATCGCCGAGCTCGCGGGCGTCGTTTGCGAACCGGGCCGTGTGCGCGAGTCGTTGATCGCGGCGGGCCGCGAGCGGGTGCGCGCGTTTCTGCCCGAGTCGCTGCAGCCGCGATTGCAGCAGATCGTCGACTCGATATGGCCGTGAGCGTGTCGCGAGCCGAGCCCGCGGGGCGCCGGCGCGTCGCCTTCGTCGTCCAGCGCTACGGCGACGAAGTCGACGGTGGCTCGGAGACGCTTTGTCGGGAAGTGGCCGAGCGCCTCAATGCCACCGCCGACGTCGAGGTGCTGACGACCACCGCCGTCGACTATTTGACGTGGAAGAACGAGCTGCCGCTGGGCGAGAGCGTGGTGCGCGGCGTGCGCGTGCGTCGCTTCCCGGTCGCGAGCCGGCGTTGGGTGCGCAGCTTCGGAAGGCTCTCCGAGCGGCTCTATCGGACGGCGCATACGGTCGAGGACGAGATCGCGTGGATGATCCGGCAAGGGCCGCGGACGCCCGAGCTGCTCGCCCATCTCAAGGAGAACGAGCGGCGCTTCGACGCGTTCGTGTTCTTCACGTACCTATACTATCCGACCTACTTCGGCCTGCCGCTCGTCGCCGGCAACAGCGTGCTCGTGCCGACGCTGCACGACGAGCCGCCGGCGCGCTTCGACATCTTCCGCGGGCTCTTCCACGTGGTGCGGACCTTCGTCTGGAATACGCCGGAGGAGCGTGAGTTGGCGCGCGAGACGTTCGGCATCGCGGGCGACGGCGAGGTGGGCGGGATTGGCGTCGAAGTCGCCGCGCCGGCTCGTGACGGCAGCTTCCGCCGTCGTCACGGGCTCGGCGAATACGTTCTCTACGCGGGCCGGCTCGATGTCTGGAAGGGCATTCCCGAGCTGCTCGAATTCTTCGCGCGCTACCGCGCGGCGAGGGCCATCGATCTCACGCTGGTTCTCCTCGGTAAGATCCGCATGAAGCTGCCGGAGCTCGCGGGCGTGAAGGCGCTCGGCTACCTGCCGGAGGAGGAAAAGCTCGAGGCGTTCGCCGAAGCAACCGCGACGGTGCAGCCTTCGCCCTTCGAGAGCCTCTCGCTGGTCATGCTCGAGAGCTGGAAGCTCGGCACTCCGGTCGTCGCCAATGCGCGGAGCCGCGCCGTGGCGGGCCAGTGCGCGCGCAGCGGAGGCGGGCTCACCTACTCGAGCTACGAAGAGTTCGCCGCGGCCCTCGACCGCGTACGCTCGGAGGAAGGCCAGCGGCTCGGCGAGCAGGGCAGTCGCTTCGTCGAGGCCGAGTGTAGCTGGGAGCGTATCCTCGGCGTCTATCGGCGCGCCGTCGAGCGCGTGTGTGGAGGACGTTGGTGAGCGAGCTGCCCCGCGTAGGCATCGAC
>JBEVNX010000143.1:0-14631 GCA_040507895.1 Binatia bacterium
CCCGGCGGCCTCGGCGCGATCGACCGCGAACACGGCCTGCTCGCGCACGTCCTCGACGCCGAGACCGAAGGCCGCCACCAGCCGTCCGTTCGACAGCACGTCGATGGTTGCGAGCTCCTTGGCGAGCAGTACCGGATTGCGACCGGGCAACACCATCACGCTCATGCCGAATTTGAGGCGCCGGGTGCGGCCGGCGACGGCCGCCAGGGAGGCGATCGGACCGAACGTGCCGCCGCTCGCGCGCTCCGAGAACCAGATCGAGTCCCAGCCGAGCGACTCGCAGGTATCGATGATCTCCCAAAACCGGGCGGCATCGAGGCCCGCGCCTGCGGTGGTGCCGAGACCGAAGCCGATTTTGATCTTCATGAGGCCGTCCGTTTCTCGAGCCGGGCGAGGCGCTCGCGGATCTCCTTGTCGCGCCGCCATCGCTCCGTCACGTCGCGCAAGGTCGCGACGATGCCGGCGAGCTCCCCGCCCGGGCTGCGGACGAGCGCGACGCCGAACTCGAGCGACAGCCGCGTGCCGTCGTTCCGCAGGGCGGGAACGGAAAGCACCTCGGTGCCGTAGCGAGTGATCCCCGTGTGCATGACTTGGTGGTAGCCCGTCCAGTGCCGCGCCCGAAGATTTTCCGGAATGATGATGTCGAGGGAGCGGCCGATCGCTTCCGACGCGGCGTAGCCGAACATCCTTTCGGCTGCCGCGTTCCACTCCCGGATGATGCCCTCACGGTCGGCGAACACGATCGCGTCGGGCGAGCTCCGTACGATCTCCTGAGCGAGCCAATCTTCCATGGCTTCGTTCTTACGACGCTGCGGCGCGGAGGGAAATAGCCTTGCGTCCCCGGACGGCTTCTCGTAGGCACTGGACACCGATGCAACCCGAGCCCGCCGACGTGCCTCGGCGAAGCCACGTCGGCACCGTCTCGCTGCTGATCGCCGTCTGCGGTGCGGTGCTGACGCGAGCGATTCTACTCTCCGGCGCGGTGCCGTCCGTGCGGGCTTGGCTGACGGTGGTCGCCGCCGGCTTCGAAGCCGCCGTCGTCGGCGGCCTGGCGGATTGGTTCGCGGTCACGGCGCTGTTCCGCCATCCGCTCGGGCTTCCGTTCCCCCACACGGCGATCATTCCGAACCGACGAGCCCGCTTGATCCAGGGGATCGTCTCGACGGTCGAGAACCAATGGCTTTCGCCGGCGGTCATCTCGCGACGCCTTGAGCGAGTGGCTCCCAGCCAATGGGTCGTCGAGTTTCTGCGCGATCCGAGCCACGTTGCGCGCCTCGGTGAGCCGGTCCGCGACCTCGTCCGGCGGCTCGCGCGCGTGCTGACTGAAGAAGAAATCGTCGCGTTTGCCGAGCGTGGCATCGTGCTCCAGCTGCGCGAGCTGCCGGTCGGAGCCAGCACGGGCCACTGGCTGGCCCGCGCGGCGGAGAGCCCCGCAGCCGGCCAGGCGCTTCGCTCCCTCGCGCTCTCGCTGAAGAACCTCGCCGAGCGGCCGCGTACCGCTCAGGAGCTGCATTGGTGGGCGATGCGCTCGGCTCGGGCGCTGCGGCAGAGTGGTCATCGAGTCGTGCCCTTTCTGCTCCGCCGAAAGGTCGTGCAGCGGACGATCGTCGAGGCGGCGCTCGGCTACGCTTCTGCGGAGCTGTCCGCAGCGGTGGAGGATCCCGAGCATCCGCTTCGGCGCTTCGTCGTCGGCGGATTGCGGCGCTTCGCGGACCGGCTCTCGCAGGGAGAGCCCGAGGCGATCGCGCAAGTGGAGCGCGTGCGGGCGGCGCTGCTCGAGTCCCTCGAGACGGCGCCGCTCGTCCGCGAGGGCCTCTCTCGACTGAGCCGACAGATCGAGGAAGAGCTCGACGACCCGACCAGTCGCCTGTCGAAGCTCGTCGACGAAAAGCTTCGCAGCGGCATCTTGTCGTATCTCGACGATGCCGAGCATCGCGCGGCCTTCGACCGCTGGGTGCGCTCGACCACGGTCGATCTCGTCCGCCAGCACCATCATCAGATCGGCGTCACCGTGCGCGAGAACCTGGAGAGCCTCACGGACGATCAGCTCGTCGAGCAGATCGAGAGCCGCGTCGGCGCCGATCTGCAGTTCATCCGATTGAACGGTGCTGTGGTTGGCGGCTTGGTCGGTGTGCTACTCGCGCTCGCGCACCTGATGTTGGCCTGATGGAGGATGAATGCGCCGACTGCTGACGACCTGCGCGATCCTGGCGGTCGCCCGGCTGACGTTCGCGGGTAGCGCGGACTACGACGGGTCGCTCGCCGACTTCCGGGCGCTGCTCGCCAAGCTGGTCGCAGCCGACACCACCAACCCGCCGGGTAACGAAGCTCGCGCGGTCGACATCCTCGCGGCCCGCCTGGACGAGGAGAAGATTCCGTACGAGGTCACTGAGTTCGCGCCTGGGCGCAAGAACCTCATCGCGCGACTCTCCGGCGACGGCAGCGAAAGGCCGCTGCTTCTCCTCGCGCACCTCGACGTCGTGGGGGCCGACGGGCAGCCGTGGACGAGCCCGCCTCACGAGGTCACCGCGCGCGATGGATTCCTCGTCGGTCGCGGCGTGAACGACGACCTCGGCATGGCCCTCATAGAGCTCGAGACGATCGTGATGCTCCAGCGATCCCGCACCCCGCTTCGCCGCGACGTGATCCTCGCGCTCACCGGAGACGAAGAGTCGGGCGGCGCGGGGGTGCGCTGGCTGCTCGCCAACCGCCCGCAGTCGCTGCAAGCGGACTTCGCATTCAACGAGGGCGGGGGGGTGCGGCTCGGCGACGACGGACAGGCGAGCTTCGTCGGCTTGCAGGTCGGGGAGAAGACCTACCAGGATTTCCGCATCACCGCGAAGGGCACCACCGGCCACTCCTCGATTCCCCATCCGGACAACGCGATCTACCGGCTGGCCCGCGGCCTCGAGCGCCTCGGCGCTCATCATTTCCCGGCGCGCATGCTTCCCGTCACTCGCGCCTACTTTCGCGCTCGAGCGGCCGTCGAGCCGCCGCCGCTGGCGGCGGCGCTGCGCACCGCAGCCGCGTCGAAAGGCTCGATTCCACCCGCGGCGCTCGGTGCGATCGAGAAGCACCCCGTGCTCGGCGCTGCGCTGCGCACGACTTGCGTGGCGACGCTGGTCGCGGGTGGAACGCGCGCCAATGCGCTCCCGGCCGGGGCGCAGGCGACCACCAACTGCCGCATCCTTCCGGACGAAGGCATCGACGACGTGCAGCGCACCCTGACCGGCGTGCTCGGAGATCCGGGCCTCGCGGTCGAGAGGCTCGAGCCGTTCGGCAGTGGTCCTTCGTCCGACGTCGAAGGACCCGCGCCGGCGGCGGTACGGAAGATCGCGGCGGAAACCTGGCCCGCCGCGCCGGTGATTCCCATCCTCGCGCTCGGCACGACGGACTCTCGCTTCCTCCGCGCCCAGGGCATTCCCGCCTACGGCCTCAATCCCATCGCGCTCACGGAGGCGGACGGCCGGCGCGCGCACGGCGTCGACGAGCGGATCCCGATCGCCAGCCTGCGCCCGGCGCTCGAGTTCTTCCATCGCCTCGTCCTCGAGCTCGCTGGAGCTCCTGGCGGCCTTCGATGACGCGCGAGCCTGCCATCGCCGCCACCGAGATCCGGGCGGGACGGAAAACGGATCTCGAGTGGGTCGAGTCGCGCGGTCGTGGTCGGGTGGTCACGTTCACGGTCCTCCATCAAGCGCCCTTCGAGTCCTACGCGGCTGAAACGCCGTACGTGCTCGCCGTGGTGCGGCTCGACGAAGGCCCGCAGATGATGACGAACGTCGTCGGCATCTCGCCGGCGCAGGTGAAGATCGATCTCGCGGTCGAGGTGATGTTCGAAGAGCGGGCAGAATGGTTCCGCGTCCCACTGTTCCGGCCGATCGCGACGAGCGGCGGGGAGCGCTCATGAGCCTTCTCGATGAGACGGAGACCGGCCTCGCGCTGGTATACGGAGACGAGGCGGAAGGACGTTCCTGGATCGGGCGGAGGCTTCCGCCGCGCGTCTGCGAGGACGAGGTCAACTGGCCGACGATCAAGCACTTCTGCGCACTCGTCGGCGACCGGAATCCGCTCTATTGGGACGAAGCGTTCGCGCGCGCTCTTTACGGCGCCATCCCTTCTCCTCCAGGCATGCTCTTCGTGTGGTCGATGCCGCCGCTCTGGCGGCCGGATGCACTCGAGTATCCGCCGACGGTGTCCACCCAGGCGCCGCTTCCCGGGAACACGATCATCAACGTCTCCACCGAGAGCGAGTTCCTCGCCCCGATTCTCGTCGGCGATCACTTGTCGGTGGAAGAGGCCGTAGCGGACGTGACGCCGCGAAAGCAGACTGCCCTCGGCTCCGGGCACTTCATCGCCAGCGACGTGACCTGTCGCAACCAGCGGGGCGAGACGGTCGCCCGCCACCAAAACGTACTGTTCCGCTACCAGACGAGCGATGAAACGGCGACCCCGAGCGTGACTGCGGCAGTGCCGGGCGAGAGCTTTCCGGCTACCGATTCGCTCCCCGAAGTGGTGCTGCCGGTCACGCTGCGCCTTTGCATTCACGACGCCGCCGCGACGCGCGACTACTTCCCCGGACACCACGACCGCGACTATGCGCGCGCGCAGGGGGTGCGTGACGCCTTCCTCACGATGTTCTTCCACGGCTTCACCGACCGCGTGATGACGGACTGGGCAGGACCAAGGGCGACGATCCTGAAGCGGCGCCTGCGCATGCTCGCGCCCGTCTGCGTCGGCGATACGATCCGTACGCGCGCGCACGTCGCGGCCCGCAAGCGCGAAGGCTCGCGTGAGTTGGCCGACGTGCGGGTCGAAGTGCGGACGGAGCACGGCACCGGCGCCGAGGCGCTGGTGACCTGCGCGCTCGCGTCTCGCTGACGGTCGACGGCGCTTAAGGAAGCCTCCCGGGAACCCGCGGGGCTGCTGCGGGTTGCTCTTGTCGTCGATTCTTCGTAGGCTCCCCCGAGGAGTTCCGGCTCTTGCCCTGTTGTGCATTCGCCGCTTGCATAGTCGCGCAGCTGCTCATCGCGCTTGGCGCGGTTCGGCGTACTCTTTTCGGCGCAGAAGCGGATTCCGCGCAAAGGAATCCAGCCGTGGAGTGGCGGCTCGAACCGGCAACCGCGCGCCGACTTGACCCACCGCCCTCACGGCTTCCGTGGGTCTTCGGCCGTTGGTCCTTCCGCAGCCTCGCCTTCGCCGCTGCTCTCGAGGTGGTGATCGTGCTCGGAGCCATCTACGGATTCCTCGAGCACGTCGGTCACGGCGTGCAGCACGCCGAGCGAGTCAATCAGGTCGGGAGCCGCCACTATCAAGACGTAGACCTCCAGCGCGTAGAGCACGACAGCGCGGTCGATCTCGAGGCGGCGCCGTCCCGTTCAGACGTTCACCCAGCACACGGTTGATCCGGGAAGCTACCCCCCCGGGGGAGGTTTGATCATGAGCGGTCCGAGCCCGATCAAGGAGATCCCTGATTCTCTGACCCCGCCGTTCGCCTGGGAGGACGAAGTGTCGGAGGCCCCGCGCGCCACGCTCCAAGAGCCACACGTAGCGCCAGGCGAGCTCGAGCTTCGCAGCGGAACGAAGGGCCCGGTGACGGCGTCTCGTCACCGACGCAACGCCATCGTCTACGGCATGCTCTGCGTGCTCGCGATCCTGCCGACGCTCACTGGGATGGCGCCGGGGTGGCAGGCGTTCGGTCTCGGCTTGTTCATGCCCGGAGCCGGATTCCTCGCGGTCGGCGGCTGGGCGATGCTGCTGTTCCCGCTGACGGTGGCGGCGTTCTGGTTCTCCGTGGTCGCATGGTTCTGGGCCGGAATGGTGGTGGCCCCGCTGACGGTCTGGCTCGGGTCCGCCGCGCTGGCCGGCTTGATGGTCGGTCAGGCGATCTGGGCGCCCGCTCTGGTTCTCGCGCCGCTCTGCGCGGCGATTGCGTTCGGCGTGTTCCAGTATCGCGGAGCGCGAAAGCGCGCGAAGGATCGCGAGCGGCTCGAGATGCGGCGCGGCTTCTTTGGGGCGTCTCTCGCAGAAGTAGGCCAGCGCGTGGTGGCGGAGCCCTCGCCCGGAAGCCGAGAGCTCACTCCCGAGCAGCTCGCCTCGGTCCGCTACGTGCTCGACCGCGCGCTACAGCCGGTCGGGCAGTACGAAGGATACGACATCATCGATCAGTTCCAGCCCGCCGCTCTCCGCTATCAGATCAATCACCTCGGGTTCGCCCTCGGGCTCGCGCAGTGTCACTACACGCCGAGCTTTCACGGCTATCTGACTCAGGCGCAGCGAAACGTCGTCGAGACTTACCTGCAGCGCAAGGTGTGGGGTTACTGGGTCTACGAGTCGATGTGGGGGCACTTCAACTTCAGCGACTTCGATCCCGCGCGCAAGGACAACATCATGCTCACCGGCTGGTACGGCATGCACGTCGGCCAGTACCTGCTGAACTCGGGCGATCGGCGCTATGCCGAGCCCGGAGCGCTCACCTTCCGGCTGAACGAGCGCACGGCTTACCGGCACGACTATCACACGATCATTCAGTCGGTGGTGGACAACTTCAAGCGCTCGGACTTCTGTCTCTTCCCCTGTGAGCCGAACTGGGTCTACCCGATCTGCAACATGTACGGCATGTCGGCCGTGGCGGTGCACGACCGGCTCTATGGCACGACGTACGTCAAGGAAGCTCTGCCGCGCTGGTTCGAGATGCTCGACAAGGAGTTCACCGACGGCAAGGGGTCGCTGTACGGCCTGCGCTCGTACTGGACGGGCCTGGCGATGCCCTTCTACTCGGGCGAAGCGGGGTTCGCGTTCTTCGCCAACGTGTTCTCGCCGGAGCTCGGCCGGCGCTTGTGGGCGATCGGCCGCAAGGAACTCGGCTTCTTCATCGGCAAGGACGCCGAAGGCAAGCCGCGGCTCACGCTGCCGCCCGAGCTGCTCTCGTTCATCGACAAGATCGACCCCGGGAACTACCGGCGGGGATCGCTGTTCGCCTACGTGGCGATCCTGATGAGCGCGCGCGAGTTCGGCGACGACGAGCTCGCGGAAGCCGCGCAGCGCTCGATGGATCAAGATTGCGGCCTGTCTCGAAACGGCGTCGCCTGCTACACGAAGGGCTCGAACCTCGCCAACGTATGGGGAGTCGAGGGTGGCCTCATGCGCACGGGCGATTTCCGCAAGTCGTTCGTCGTCGGGCCGCCGCAGTCCGTGTTCAGCGGGCCGATCCTCGCAGACGCGCACTATCCCGACGTGCTCGTCGCCAAAGCGTTCAGTCATGGCGACGATCTCGAGCTCGTGCTCTATCCCGGAGCCGGAGCGGGCTTGCGAACGGTCGGGGTCGAGCGGCTCAAGCCGGGAGCCGGCTACGAGCTTCGGGGCGGTGCCGCGGCGGCGTTCCGTGCGGACGAGCACGGCCGGGCGACTCTCGAGGTCGATCTCAAGGGACGCACGCCGCTTCACATCGTCCCCGCGGGGGTCAGCCGCTGAAGATTCGCGCCGCGGTGCTTCGCGCGGGCGACGCGCCGTATTCGATCGAATCGCTCGATCTCGCCGGTCCGGCGTCGGGCGAGATCCTCGTGCGGATCACGGGAGTCGGCATGTGCCATACCGACATGGTGCCGCGGGCTCCGGAGTTCGCGACCCTCGCGCCGTTGCCGCTGGTGCCGGGCCACGAGGGAGCCGGTGTGGTCGAGGCGGTCGGTAGTGGAGTCGCAGGCATCGCCGCCGGCGATCATGTGGTGCTCTCCTTCGACTGCTGTGGGACTTGCAGGAATTGCCGCGGCGGACATCCCGCCTACTGCGAGACCTTTCTTCCCCGGAACTTGAGCGGCCGAAACCTCGACGGCTCTTCACCCGCCACGGACGCCGCCGGCAAGCCGATCGGGGCGCGCTGGTTCGGCCAGTCGTCGTTCGCGACGCACGCGATCGCGAGCCCCCGCAACGCGGTGGTGGTGGACCGCTCGCTGCCCCTCGAGCTCTTGGGCCCCCTCGGCTGTGGTATTCAGACCGGCGCCGGCTCCGTGCTGATCGCGATGGGCGTGCGCGCCGGGTCGTCGATCGCGGTCTACGGTGCCGGCGCCGTCGGCCTCGCCGCGATCATGGCCGCGCGCGTCGCGGGAGCGACGACCATCGTAGCGGTCGACCTCCATCCGTCGCGGCTCGCGCTCGCTCGCGAGCTAGGCGCCACCCACGCCATCGACGGCAAGGCGGGAGACGTCACGCAGCAGATCCTCGCACTCGCCGCCGGCGGCCTCGACTACGCCTTCGATACGACCGGCGTTCCGTCGGTGATCGTCGGCGCGGTCATGGCGCTGCGGCCGCTCGGCGTCTGCGGCCTGGTCGGCGTTCGCGGCGCCGATCTCGTGCTTCCCCCGCTCTCGCTCGAGCTCGGGCGCACGGTCGTCGGGATTCTCGAGGGCGACGCGGTCCCGCAGTGCTTCATCCCGCAGCTGATCGAGCTCTGGCGACAGGGGCGGTTCCCTTTCGACCGCCTGATCGGCAAGTTCCCGCTCGCTAAGATCGACGAAGCGGAGCGAGCGTCACTATCGGGCGACGTGGTGAAGCCAGTGCTGTTGCCGCAAGCCTGATCGAGCAGGCGATTGCTTTCTACACGAACTGCTTTTCGAGTTTGTCGAGCGCGCTGCTCCAGCCCTTGAGGTGGCCGTCGCGCGCCGCTTCGTCGAAGAATTGCTCGTGGGTCAGCCTCAAGACGGTCCCGTCACCGTCGCTCTCGAGCGCGACCGTCACCAGCGACTCGCGCTCCGGCGTCGTATGCCACGCCCAGGTGAAAACGAGCTTTTCGTCCGGCACCACCTCGCGATAGACGCCGCTGACGTCGTGCCGCTCGCCGCCGGAGCCGCGCATGGCGACGCGGAAGCGCCCTCCGACACGCACGTCGGCCTCGACGTGCACCGCTGCGTCGGTCTCCTCCGGGCCCCACCAGCGCCTTACCTTCTGCGGATCCGTCCAGGCTGCGTAGACCTTCGCCGGCGGCGCGTTGAGCCGCCGTCGGATCGTGAGACTCGGCTTGGTGGACATGGATCCTCCTCCACGAATGCCGCGAGACGGTCGAGCTGCGAGGACCAGAAGCTCCGGTAGCGGTTCAGCCATTCCATCGCGTTCTTGAGGGGTGCGGCCTCGAGCCGACAGGGCCGCCACTGGGCCTCACGGCCGCGGGCGATCAAGCCCGCGCGCTCGAGCACCTTGAGGTGCTTGGAGACGGCGGGGAGGCTCATCGCGAACGGCTCGCCGAGCTCGGTGACCGAAGCTTCGCCTGTGGCCAAGCGAGCGAGAATCGCACGCCGAGTGGGGTCGGCGAGGGCGGCGAAGGTGGTGCTGAGACGATCCGTCATCGGAGTGAACCCTCTAGTTAAATAACTGTACGGTTAAGTACAGCGCGGGCGGCGCCGTGTCAATGACCCGCGGAAAGCGGGTTCGACGCCCTGCGGCGGGTGGACCGCTCAGGTCTTTTGCTACGCTCCCGACTCGCTGGGGCTCCACGCCCAGTAGCGCGCCACTGCGCCGGCATCGACGCGGAGGTCGGCTCCCGTCATGTACCGGGCGTCGTCCGAAGCGAGAAACGCGACGGCTCTCCCGTAGTCGGTCGGCGTCGGCAGCGATTGCATCGGGACGTTGCGGCGAAAGCTCTCGAAGACGTCCACGATCGCATCCGAAGGGCGCTCGCGGCCCCAGCGCACGGCTCGCTCGAGCGATTCGCGCGGGTCGGTGGCCGTGGGCGTCAGGCTGTTGACGCGGATGCCGTAGCTCACGAGCTCCATCGCCACGGAGCGCGTGAAATTCAAGAGCCCCGCCTTGGCCGTGCAGTAGCCGACGTTTCGGGGCTGCCCCTGATGGCCCGCGGTCGAGATGACGTTGACGATCGCGCCGCCACGGCCGCGCTCGACCATCTGCTTGGCCACGACTTGGGTGCAGAGGAACGTCCCGTCGAGGATGACGGCCAGTTGGCGCCGCCAGCGCGCGTGCTCCATGTCGAGGACGCCCTGTTGGTCGAAGATCGCAGCGTTGTTGACGAGCACGTCGATGGGCCCGAGCTCGCCGGTGGCCCGCCGCACGGCCTCGGCCACCGATGCTTCGACCGTGACGTCGGCGACGACGCCGACGGCGCGGCGCCCCTGGGCGCGAATCGCCGCCGCGCAGTCTTCGGCGTTGCGCGGATCGAGATCGACGCACGCGACGGCGGCGCCTTCCGCGGCCAGGCCTTCAGCGATTCCGCCGCCGATGTTGGGGCTCGTTCCTGTGATCATGGCGACACGGCCTGCGAGCTTCATGCGTGGGTTCCTCCCGAGTCCTCGATGCGGAGCAGGCGGCACGCGTTGCCGCCGAGAATCTGTCGCTCGTCGTTGCGCGGGAGCGCCAGCGCCCGGACCTCCGCCACGGGATTCTGCGGCCCGAGCGGCAGCGGATAGTCGCTTCCGAGCACGAGGTGCGCCACCCCGAAGCGTTCGACTAGGTGACGAAGCCATCGCGAATCGAAGGCGATCGTATCGAAGAAGAATTGCTCGGCGTATGCGGACGGGCGCCTCGGCGCGTGCGCCCGGCAGACGTCGAAGAGCTCGTGGCCCTTGTCCAGACGGGCGAGCACGGCAGGAAACGTGCCGCCGCCGTGATAGAGGACGACCTCGAGCGCGGGATGGCGCTCGAGCACGCCTCCGAGAATGAGGAGAGTCGCCGCGAGCCCCGTGTCGTAGAGGTTCCCGACGAGCGGCGAAAGCTGGTAACGGGCGAACGGCCCCGTCGGAGACGCGTCGAAGGGATGGATGCAGACCGGCAAACGGCGCGCTTCTGCCGCAGACCAGAAAGGCTCGAGACGAGGATCGTCGAACGCCAGCTCCGGCGTCGACGGCGGGATCTCGACGCCGCGGAGCCCGAGATTTGCGGCTCGCTCGAGCTCGGCGGCCGCTCGCTCTGGATCTTGAAGCGGCACGGAAGCCAGGGGCGCGAACCGATCCGGATGACGGCGCGCGACCTCGGCAAGCGACTCGTTGTTGACCTGCGCCACGGTCAACGCCAGATCGGGGGGCGCGGCGGGGTAGAGGAGGAAGGGGGTTGCCGACACGGCCTGGATCGTGATGCCGAGGCGGTCCATGTCGGCGAGCCGCGCCGCTGGATCGCACATGCGGGCGTCGAGCGGTCGGGTGCTCGCCGCACCGATCTCGGCCGTTCGACCCTTCGGTCCTTCCACCACTCGGGTCGCGAGGTGGCGACCTTCCTCGACGAGGAACCTGACGACCTCCTCGGTGACCATGTGATTGTGGAAGTCGACGATTCGCATCGCAGGGCTGGATCGTTCGAGTCAAAACCACGGCCGATCGTAAGCGGTAGACACCGATCCGCTCGCTACGAGGTCGTATCCCCTCCACCGGCCCGCATTTCTGGGGGATGCACTCCTACTGCTTGGCGGTGAGCTCGCTGATCGCGTCGACGATTCGCGGCCAGGTCTCAGGCGGCATGTCGTGCCCCATTCCTTCGATCAGCAGGAGGCTCGCGCCTGGAACGGCCGCTGCGGTGGCCTTCCCGGCCTCGACCGGGACGAGCGGATCGTCCACGCCGTGGATCACGAGCGATGGTGTCGAGACCGTTCCGAGCGTCGCCGTCCGATCTCCGGACGCGACGACGGCAACGAGCTGCCGGGCGATGCCCGGCGGGTGGTATCCACGATCGAAGTGCGCGGCCGCACGCGTCCGCACGCGCTGCTCGTCGAGGGGAAAAACCGGGCTGCCGATCACGCGCCAAACCTCTACCGCCTGATCGATGTACGCGGAGCGCTCGGAGACCGGCGGTCGCACCAACAACGCCATTGCCTCGGGCTTGCCCAGCGGGAGGCTCGGGCTCCCAGTCGACGACATGATCGACGTCATCGAGCGCAGGCGATGCGGATGCTCGATCGCCATCGTCTGAGCGATCATGCCTCCCATCGACGCGCCGACCACGTGCGCGCGCTCGATCCCCAGGGCGTCCATGAGGCCGATGGTGTCTCGCGCCATGTCCGACAGGAGGTACGGCCCAGCGATCGTCTTACCGCTCGCGAGCGCGCTCATCGCCTCCAACACGTTCGGCACACCGAGCGCGTCGAGCTTGGTCGAGCGGCCGACGTCGCGGTTGTCGAAGCGGATCACACGGTGCCCGCGCTCGGCGAGCATCGCGCAGAATCGGTCTTCCCAGAAGACGAGAGAGACGCCGAGGCCCATCACCAGCACCAGCGGACGTCCGTTGCGAGGACCAATCTCCTCGTATGCGATCTCCAGGCCGTTCGATTGCATGCTCGGCATAACGTACCTCCGTTGGCGACATAACGGGCCGGCTCGCGGCGTGCAAACGGGGAACTCCCATCGAGATCCACCACGCGATTGACGGATGTCCGTTTGCCGACGTATTGCGCCCGAAGAAGCAGGGCGACGCCGAAAAGCGGGAGTTCCGCGGGAAACTCACCTCGTTCAGCGCAAAGGAGAGCTCATGCCTCGCATCCGACCCGTCAAGTTCGTCCACGTCGTCTACCGGACCCGCCGCTTCCATCAGATGCTGCGCTGGTACCAGACGGTGTTCGACGCCAGGATCCAACATCAGAACCCGGCGCTGGCCTTTCTGACCTATGACGAAGAGCACCACCGGTTCGCGTTCGTGAACCTCGACGTCGTGCAGCCAGAAAGGCCGGAGAAGGATCGCCGCGGCGGGATCGGCGTCGATCATGTTGCCTATACCTATGAGTCTCTCAACGCCTTGTTCGAGAACTATGCGCAGCTCAAGGAGCAGGGCATCAGGCCCTACTGGTGCATACACCACGGCGTTACGGTTTCGATGTACTACGCCGATCCCGACGGCAATCAGATGGAGTTCCAGGTCGACAGCTACGGTTCGAACGAGGAGGCAAACGCGTTCATGGCAGGCCCGCACTTCGCCGCCAATCCGATCGGCGTCGAATACGACCCGGACGACTGGCTCGCGAGACTCCGCGCCGGGGCCCCGCCATCGGAGTTCCTGCTGCGCCAGACCGACGAACCGATCTCGCCGATCAGAAGCTCGGTCACGAGCTAGTCAGGCCACACGACAGTCTATGGAGCGACAGCTGGAGCAAGCGCCGTCGAGTGCCACGGCGTGCTGCGCCTTCAGGGACGCCGCTCGGGGCTTCTACCCGCTTGAATCGAACCTGTCGTGGAGGGGTGGCCGAGCGGTTGAAGGCACGGTCTTGAAAACTGCTGGAGCCTCCCACCGGAAAGTCGCGCTGGAGGTGCATGTTTTTGAAACGGGATGGCGACCCAGGACAACTTTCCGGGGGTCGAATCTCCTGACCGATTGCCTGATCCGAGGGCCCGAGGGATCAGGGAACATCCGGTTGCAAATCGGAGAGGAGCCTTTCAGAATTCGCCAATCAAGATGGAGCAAGCTCAATCGCGGAGACCGTGCCCAACGCTGCGTGTCTTGCGGCGACAGGAACATCCATCACTTCACCCACCCCGAGCCGGTTGACGGACGCCTTGTGTGCGCCGTAAGACCGGCGTTCCGGGGGAGAGGTGGGGATATACCTTTCGGGCAACGGTTACGTACGAGCTTCGTAACAATCGACTCCACCGAGGCCGCGATCATGAAACACGAGACGAGGCATTGCCCAGTGTATGTGTGTGGATAAGGAAGGAGGTTCGCATGGTTCCCACGATTGGTAGGTTGTCTGGTCTGCTTTTAGGAATGGTGTTGTGTGGCAGTGCTATCCCCGTTACAGCGCATGCCCAAACATCGGGGTCGATCTCGGCGGAGACCTCTAACACGTCCGACCCCATGCAGGCCAACTGGATCGGATGTGTCATCTTCTTTCAAGGTAAGACCCAGAGGTGTTCCCTAAGCGGGCTCCAGGTACCCATTACCGGAACGGCTCGGGTCTCAGGGACCGTGAGCAACGTGAAGAACCTTGCCGACGTGGCAGGCGCGTACAAAGTGGTTGGTGTCGACGATACCTTTGGGGGTGGCCACCTGAAGCTGAAGAACGACAAGGGCGTCACGATAACACTGTGGCCGTTTGCCGCTTCCATGGCGAGTTCCATTGATCCAGAGACTGTTTTACAGGTGGGCAGCAATGGGATGAAGGTCGACCTGACGCAGTAGCTAAGCTGGACGCCGGAGAGGGCGCTGGTGGCGGGGCGCGCCTGCCCGAGTGGCGGGTGCGGCTCCTTCGGCGCACCGGGGTATTGGGCATCGTACTCCCGTTCGTCTCGCGGAGCTTGACGGCCATCACTTCGGCGGCGCCTTACGAATGAGGGTCCATCTCGCGTTCGCGTGGAAGCATGGGTTGCTCGGTTTTTTTCCACCACTTGGGCTTTGGCATGGTGGAAATCTGTGGCCCTCCGGCACGGAACGTTCCAAGCCACAGCATGCCGAGCGGTAAACGCCGGAAACGTCGCTGATCTCTCCGCACTTGGGCATGGACTGACCCTCCTCCTTCGGCTTCAACAGGCATACGCCTTCCCAGCTCGGCATGCGACGCCCGAGCGCCTTGCGGTGAAGATCCCCACGTGAGGGTGTTCACGGGCATCCATCGCATCTCATCGATGCCCACGACGCGGGGCGATTCCGCCGTGAGTCCTGGCGACCATCTCCGTTAGCTCGCCGAACGCCCGCCGAGCGCCGCCGATCTTCCCG
>JBEVNX010000180.1:0-9670 GCA_040507895.1 Binatia bacterium
AGCGCGAGGCCCACTCCGACCGCGACGCCCGACGACATCACCATCACGAGTGGCTTTTTCATGTCACCCCTCCGTCCCCGTCCCAGTTCCACCCTCGAGCGATTCCCCTGGCGTAGGCGTCGGGTTGGCGCAGCCACCCGACAAGGCTGTGAACACGACTTGATACGTTGATCGGTTCGTCCGGAAGTCGTCGCTGTTGTCCGCCGTGCCGACCGCGGTGGCAGAGGCCACGAGAGAGAAGGGAAGATCGGGCAGCCGACTCGAGTTGTCGTTGATGAATTTCATGATCGCTGGGCCGACGATCGCGATCTGCGAGAAGGCTCGGTTCGAGTTGGGCTCCGCGCCGCTCACAGGGCCCAATCGCACCGAGAGGGCGAACACGTCGTTCGGGATCGCCAGGTTCGATCCGTTGATGAAATACGAAAGATCGACGTGGTCCACGTTGACGCCTTGCAGCATGGAGTTCTCGAGCCCAAGGAAGCCGCCGTCCAGGCTGCCGTCGCCATTCAGGTCGTTGGGAATGATCGTGGTATCGCGAAGCGACGCACAGCGGCCGGCATCCCCTGCGCTCCCTGTCGCATCCGCGAAGAATCCTAGGGAGCGGAGCGAGACTCCCTGATCGTTGGAGCCCCCTCCGCATCCACTCCACGTCGCGAGAGCGACGATCGATGCGAATATGGCGATGCTCCCGAAGATCCTACCCGTGCCCATTAGTCTTCCTCCTTCTCCTTCGGGTCGAGCGCACTCTACGGGGTTTTCCGCCGATCAGTCAAGGATTCCGGGGTCAGTGGCCCTCCGACGCTTGGGGTCCGAACGTGAACCGCACTTCCTGAAGCTCGCCGTCCTTGAGATTCACGCCGAGCGTCTGCGGCTCGAAGCCGTCGAGCTCGCCGGTCACCTCGTAGTGTCCGTCCGGGAGCTGGCTGAGGGTCAAGGGCGTGCGACCCTTGGGGACGCCGTTCAACTTGACGTCGACTCCGTCCGGCTGGGAAAGCACACGGAGCGAGTTCACCATGATCGGCAGCGAAACCTTCATGGTGTAGTCGGCGTCCGCTTCGAGCTCCGCCGTTTGCCGGTAGGACGAACGACCTTCCTTGCGCACCTCGAAGCGGTAGCTGCCCGGGTCTAGGTCTGAGATGCGCAGCGGCGTGCGACCCTTGACGGAGCCGTCGACGAGCACCTCGGCGCCGGGCGGCTCGGAGATCACGTCGATGGTCGGGTTCTTCGCCCGCGGGGGCGGCACGATGACCGGCGTCGGCTCGACGCGCGCCGCCACCGCGATCGTGGGTCTCGCGACCACCGCCGGCGCCGTCGGCTTCGGCCGCTCGACCGTGCGCTCGGCACGCGGCGGCTCCGTCGGCCTCTCGGTCGGGCGCGCGGTCGGCACCGGCGTCGGTGGCCGCTCCGTGGGCGCCGCGGTGGAAACGGCCGTCGGCGCAAGCGCGGGAGCTTCCGTTGGTGGCGCGGAGGTCGCCATCGCGATCGGCGCCTCCGCTTGCGAAAGCAGCGCGGCGTCGCGCTCCGCGCTGCGCAGATGAAACACCACCGCTAGCACGCCGACGAGCAGCACGACCACCGCCGACACCGGGCCCAAGCTGGAGCGTTGGCGGCCCGAGCGCTCGCGCGGAGGCGGCGCGAGATCGCGGATGCCCTCGAACGCGCCGGCATCCAACGAGTCTTCCGGATTCTTGAGAACCTCGCGGTGCTCGACAGGCACTCGGGGCGCGGCGCGGGGCGTCAGCGCTTCGGCGAGCTCCTTGGCGAACGTGACGACGTCGGGAGTGCGAGCGTTCGGGTTCTTGGCGAGCGAGCGGGCGAGCACGCCGTCGACGGCCGCGGGCAAACTCGCATCGATCGCCGTCGGCGGCTCGGGCTCGACGTTCATGATCTGGAACATCACCGCCGTCCAGCCCTCGCCGACGAAGGGCTGGCGGCCGGTTACCAGCTCGTAGGCGAGGATTCCCAGCGCGAACACGTCGCTGCGGGCGTCAACGCCGTGGCCCTCGATCTGTTCGGGCGCCATGTAGCTCGGCGTTCCGACGGCAGCCGTCAACGCGGTCGCGCTTGCCGACGACATCAGCTTGGCGACGCCGAAGTCGGCGATCTTCGGCTCCATGCCGCCCGCGAGCAGGATGTTCGCCGGTTTCAGATCGCGGTGCACCACGCCCCGCGCGTGCGTGTATGCCAGCCCGTCGGCGATCTTCTGGACGATGTACAGCGCCCGGTCGAGCGGCAAGCGGTTGTGCCGAGCGAGCTCGTCCGCAAGCGTGGGGCCTTCGACGAACTCCATGGCGAGATACGGCACCGACTGCTCGAGGCCGCCGTCGTAGACGACGACGATGTTCGGGTGATTGAGCTTGCTGGCGGTGCGCACTTCGCGCTCGAAACGTCGCTTGACGTCTTCGGTGATCGGCACGTCCTGCCGATACGTCTTCACCGCCACGATGCGATCGAGGAACGAATCGTGCGCCTTGTAGACGACACCCATCGCTCCGTGCCCGAGGACGTCGAGAAGCTCGTAACGCCCGAGGCGCCGAGACTCGCTCATCGCTCGAATCTCAACCCGGCGACTGGATCGAGCGCGGCGGCGTAGGCCGCCGGGTAGAGCGTCGCAGCCGCGGCGACCCCAAGGGCGGCCGCGATACTCGCCAAGGCAGCGAGCGGCGACAACATCCACGGCCAGCCGTTCGCCCAGGCGGCGATGCCGGAGCCCGCGACTCCGACCACGACACCCGCGGCCGCACCGGCCGCCGCCACGACGATGCCCTCGAACAGAAACTGCGCGAGCACCTCGCCGCGGCGCGCGCCGACGGCCCGACGGATGGCAATTTCGCGGCTGCGGTCGCGCACGTTCTGCCACGAGACAGTCGTCATCCCGACGGCGCCGAGTAGAAACGCGGCGCAGCAGACGAGCAGCAGCAGTCGGTTCAGCAGGCCGCGCGTCGCGCGATGCTCTGCGACCAAGCGCGCGGCGGTGTTCACCTCGAAGTGCTGCCGACCGTCGTGCCGCCGCTCGAGTGCGCGCTCGATCACCGGCGCCGCCGAGTCCGCCTCGACGCTCGGAGCGAGCGCGAGCCAGGCCTCCGCCAACCCTTGCCGTCGAAACGCGTCGGGCGCGAAGGTGTGGGTGATCGGCAGGTACACCTCTCGTTCCGGGTTCGCCTGCTCGCCAGATGAATCCGGTGCACCCGAGACCTCCGTCGTGAGCACGCCGACCACCCGGTACCAGTTTCCGCCGATCTTGACGAGAGCGCCGTAAGCTTCGCCGCCGCGCACGAGCCGTCGCGCCGCCGCCGCACCGAGGACGCACACACGATCGCCGCGGGCGACCTCCCGCGCGGTGAACGACCGCCCACGGGCGAAGCGAAGGCGGCGGAGGTGAAAGAATTCCGGTGTGGTACCCACCGCGCGCACGGATACACGCTCGGTCGGCAGCAGGACGCTCGACGCGATGGCGCGCACCGGCGCAGCTTCGCGCACGAATCGAAGCGAGCGTCGGAGATCCTCCACGTCGCCGTAGGTCAGCGCCGGAGGATCGGTACGGCGAGCTTCGCCGACCGGACGAATCGCGACGAGATCGATGCCGAGTTCCCCCAGACGGCGAAGAATCTCGGCGCGCGCCCCTCCGGTGATCGCGAACAGAGCGATCGCCGCCGCGGTTCCGGCGGCGAAGCCGACGGCGGTGAGGAGTGAGCGGACGCGATAGAGCCGCACGCCCCGCACCGCATCTTCGATGACGTCGCCGACCCTCACGCCCCGTCCTGCGCGGCGGCGACGGGGCGAAGCGTGCCACACCGCATCTCATAGCGGCGCCTCGCGCTCGCAGCCACGCGAGGATTGTGCGTCACCACCACGACCGTGGTTCCCGTGCGATGCACGTTCTCGAAGATCTCGAGAATGGTCTGCGTCGCGGCTGCGTCGAGATTGCCGGTCGGCTCGTCGGCGAGCAGCACGTCGGGCTCGGCGACGACCGCTCGAGCGATCGCGGCCCGCTGCTGCTCGCCCCCCGAGAGCTCGTCGGGCAGGTGCGACAGACGCGCGGCGAGGCCGACGCGCTCGAGCGCGGCGCACGCGCTCGCGCGGCGCGCCCGCGATTCCACGCCACGATAGACGAGCGGAAGCTCTACGTTTTCGACGACGGTCAGGTGCGACACCAGCTGAAACGATTGGAACACCAGGCCGATGCGCCGATTTCGCAGCCGCGCGCGCTCGGTGTCGGCGAGCCGAGCGACGTCTGCGCCGGCAAGCTCGTAGCGACCGGCCGTCGGCGTGTCGAGCAACGCGAGGACGTGAAGCAACGTCGACTTTCCCGATCCAGAAGGGCCGGTCACGGAGACGAACTCGCCGCATTCGATGTGGAGCGTCACGTCATCGAGCGCGTGCACCGGGCGCGAGCCTCGAGCGTAGACCCGAGAGACGCCGGCCAGCGACAGAAGCGGCATCATGTCGCGCCGTGAGCGTCCACTATGCGCTCGGCGAAGGCGCGTCGCGCCGCCGCACTCCGGAGCTCGGCACCACGAGGAGCACCTCGTCCCCCGCGGCGAGACCCTCCCTCACCTGCGCGTGAGTCTCGTTGGCGACGCCGAGCGTGACCGGTTGCTCCCAGACCTCGCCGCCCCGCCGCACGTAGCAGCAGCTACGACCCGCGCAGGAGAAGACCGCATCGATCGGGGCTACGATCACGCCGCGCGCCTCGTCGAGCAGCAAAGAGACGCGCACGGACATGCCCGGACGCAGTCGCGCATCGCTGTGGTCGACGAGCAGTCGCACGGAGAAGAACTTCCAGGGCGAGTCGGTGCCCGCCTCGGCGAGACTACCGATGAAATCGATTCGCCCGTTCATCACGAGGTCGGGATACGCTTCGAGGTCGAGGCGGGCGAGCAGTCCCTCCCGGATGCGATGGAGATCGGTCTCACGAATTCGCGTCAGCACCACCAACTGCGAGAGATCGGGAATCGTGGCGATGGGCTGTCCGCTCCACATCGAATCGCCGACCTGAGGCTTGCGCCGCCCGCTGTCGAGCGGGATGTCCTGCAGAACCACGAAGCCGGCGAGCGGCGCGCGCAGCGTGGTCTTGCGGAGCTCGTCCTCGGCGCGCGCGAGCGCCTGGCGGGCGCTCTCGACTTTGCGAGCCGCGGCTTGGACGGCCGCGTCGTAGAATTCGTGCGAGTGGTAGAGGATGGCTTCGGCGCGCGTCACCTCGTCCTTCGCTTCGCCGACCTCGCTCTTCGCACGCTCCAGGTCGCGGGGAAAGATCACTTCGCGGGCCGCCCTCAGGCGGTCGCGCTGGAGTCCGCTCATACGCTCGACGTCCGCGACTTTGGAGCGCTGCCGAGTGAGCTCGCCCTCGCTGACGAAGCCCTTGGCGTACATCTGCTCCATGTCGCCGAGATCGCGCCGCGCACGCTCCAGCTCGCTGCCGCTGTCGGCCGCGCGCACTTCCGCTTCTCGGACGCCGAGCGCGCCGTTGCCCTTCTCGTAGGACTCGAGGTTCAGACTGGCGATCTTCGCCGCGTGGCGCGCCGATTCGAGCGCTTGGTCGGCCTTGGTGATTTGCAGCTTGCGCTCCTGCTCGGCCCGGCTCGCCGCCGCTTCGGCGTCGCGAACGTCGGCGGCCGCCTTGTCGCGCTCTTCCTCGAACGGCGTACTATCGAAGGCGACGACGACGTCGCCGGGGTTCACCCAGGTGCCGTCGGCGAGCAGCGTGACAATCTTCGCGCGATTGCTGCGGATCTCCGACGAGAGCGTCACCGAACGAGCCGCGGCGAGCGTTCCCGGCTCGACGAGCGTGACGGCGACGTCGCCGCGCGCCGCCAGCGCCGTCGGGACGGGCCGGCCGCTCCTCACCGCGTCGCGTCCGCGTGAAGCGATCGCGAGCGCGATCACGACCGAGCCCGCCGCAAACAGCGAAATGTTGCGTCTAGTGGTGCTCTCCATCGAGGCGCTCGTCGGCGACGCCGAAAGCCTCCTCGAGCGTGCCGGTCGCGTGGCGGACGGCTGCGGCGGCGAGGATTTCGTCGATTGCGGCCAGCACCTGTCCGCCGCGTGCTTCGGCGAGCTCGCTCTCGGCCTGCATGAGATCGAAGTTGTCGGTGATGCCCTTCTCGTAGCGAAAGCGGGCGAGCTCCGTCTGCTTCTTGGCCTGTTCCACGATCTCGCCGGCGAGCGTGCGCGCCGCGCGCGCCCTCTCGAGCTGCCGCCACGCCTCCCGCACCTGACGGATCGTCTGATCGCGAACGGCGCGCAAGCGGCGCTCGCGACCGCGCAGCGCGAGCTCCGCTTGCGCGGCCGCCACGCGTTCCTCGGTGCGGTCGAGCGGCGTCGTCGAGGTCACGCCGACGAGCCACTCCGTCCGGTTCAGGTGCGAAGACTCTTCGAAGTCGTCGCCGGTGCCTAGACGCGCATAAGAGCCGAGCAGGCTGATCGCCGGCCAGATCTTGTAGCGCGCAAGAACAGCCTTGCGCTCCGCGTCGGTGACTTGCTCGCGCGCTTCGGTCACTTCGACCCGTTTCTCCAGAGCGTCCTCGACGGCTTGCTCCACACGAGCCCCCGGCGGCGGCGCGATACCGATTCCCTCGAGAGGCTTCGCTTCCGGCCGATCCGGCGACACGCCGGCGTCGCGCGCATCGATCTCGAACGGCACATCGGCACCGAGGCCGAGCAGACCACGCAGCTGGTCGAGCGCCGACTCATGCTTGGCCTGCTGCTCGACCAGTGCGTTCTTGAGCCGCGTGGCGTGCAGCTCGGTGCGGAACACGTCCATCTTGGACACCGCACCGATGGTGAGCTTGGCACGACCGATCTGATCGAGCTCGGAGACGCGGTCGAGCGAGGTCCCGGCGATCCGCACGAGCGCCTCAGCCCGCACGACGTCGTAGAAGCCGCGCGTCACTTGCAGCGCGAGGTCTTCGCGGGCGCCGGCGAGCGCGTTCTTGGCGGCCCCGACCCGGCGTTCCGCATCGTCAAGTCGATCGCTGTTCTCGAGGCGCGAGCGTCCTTGCCAGAGAGGCTGCGTCACCGTGATCCGCGTTTCGCTGAGATAAGGCACGCTCAGTTGCGGCACGGCGGAGTACACGCTCGTGCCACCGGTGAGGTCGATTTGCGTCCCCGTCGCCATGAGCTTGCGGCTCACGTCGAGATCGTAGTACTGATTGGTGTTGTTGCTCCCCTGGAGACCGCCGCTCACCGAAGGCACGAGCTTGAAGCGGTACTCCGAGAGCGGCACGTCGCGCGAGAGAACGGCGGATACGGCCGAATCGGCGGCGTCCTGCACGTCCGGATTGTGGGCGATCGCCAAGCGCACGCACGCGGTGAGATCGAGCGGAGCACCGCGCGCGTTCGTCGCCGCGCCGAGGGAGAGCGCGAGGGCGACGACGAGCGGTCGCTTCATGGCGCCGTCATGGAGCATGGCAGGTCGATGCGCAAGGTTCAGCCGATGACATCTCGTGAACCCGGTCAGGTAATCGGGGGGCAGCAGACGAGCCCCGGCCCCCCCGATGCCGGCGGACAATCGCAGGGCTGGATCGAGCGGGGGGTGGTGCAGCAGAGATCGTTGTCGGGGTTGCAGCTCGCACCCTCCGGGAGGCAGCAGATGTCATTGTTGGGCGTCGCAAAGGTCTCGGTGCACTGGCCACCACAGCACTGAGACGCGCTGTTGCAGTCGGCGCCGACTTGCCTGCAGGGAGCCGGCGTCGGCTGCTGCGGCTGCGGCGTCGGCGTCGGCGGCGCCTGTTGAACGACACGGATGGTGGCGCCTTGGGAGGTCGAGCCGGGCGGGCTGCCGCTGTCTGAGCAGTCGAAGCGAACCGCGAAGCTCTGCCCTACTTCGCTGGCGTTGGTCCGCTGCCGATAGCGCCCCGTCGCTGGATTGCCACTCGTCTGACTGAAGGTGCTCCCGGGCGGTGGATTGGGATTCGTGATCGTCGTGGCGGTGCCGTCCGGGTCTCTGCATGTCACATCGATCGCCGCCGTCTGACCGGCGCTGACGGTGCGGTCGCTCACGGCGGTGATCTGCGGGGCGTTGTTTGGCGGCACGTTGCCTCCGTTCTCCCCTCCTCCTCCTCCGCCGCCGCCTCCGCTCGTCGCCGCGTACACCCCTCCCGCTATTGCTCCCGCCGCCAGCACCCCGACCCCGGCTACGATCGGCACCGTGAGCGACGTCGTCGCCGCGCCCACCCCCGCCATCGCGAGCGCCGTCGGCTCCATCGCCTTCGCCACTCCCTGCATGGAGAGCCACGTCAACGGCACGAACGCGCACTTCAACTTCGCCAGTTGAAAATTGGGATCCGCGCTTTCCGCCTCTTTGCATGCCTGGCGTGCGGCTTCCGCATCGTGACGATCGAGCCCGTCCAGCGCCCGTCCGAACGCGAGCGCGGCGTCCGGGTTGTGCGTGTGCTCCTCCTCGAGCTTTTGCCGCGCTGCCGTTTCCAGTCCACTCGCCGGCCGATTCAGCGCCCCGGCAAAGGCCGTCGCCACCGCCGGCACGAGCTTGAAGAATTCGCTCGCCAGCGCTTCCGACTTCGCTCCGGCCATCGTCGTGCCCGCATTCACGTCCACCAACAATGCATCGAGGCGAAGGTGCATGGGGCTCGCCGTCCAGTTCGCGTGGCTACCCGCCGTCACTCGTCCGGCGCGCAGCAACTTGCCCGCGCGCACCGCCGTACCGCTCTCGACGAGACCGGTGCCCGACAGCTTCGCTTCCTCTTCGAGCGCCTGCACCTGCTCCCGCTCGAGCACCCGGATCCCCGGCAGCGCGCTCAAGTTGTCGATCAGCATCGCAGCGAGCGCCTTGCCGAGCGCTTGATACTCGGCGCTGCCTGCGTTGCGAAACGTCGCCACGGCCACCGTGCGCGCGTCTCCTGGCTCCGCTCGCAGCCGTTGCTCCGCCGCCACGGCCTCGCGCGCCGCTCGCTCGCTCTGCTCTCGAAGTAGGATCGTGCGCATCCGGCCGACGTCCTGACGCAGGCGCTCGTCGGTCGTCACTTCCTGCAGGCGCCCCCATGCTGCGGCGGCCTTCCCCGGCTGGTCGCGACGGACTTCCACCAGGCCCGCGAACATCAGCGCTTCGGGGTCTCCAGGTGCCTTCGCCAGCGCGGAATCCAATTGATCCGCGGCCAGCGCGTACTCCCCCCGCCGGTACAGATCCTCCCCCGCCTTCGTCGCTGCCTTAGCCTCCCCCTCCTGCATCTGCTGGATCACTCGCTGGTCCTGTTCAGGAGACGAAAGCTGCGGAGGCAGATCCTCCGCCTCGATGGGAGCCGCGCGTCCGATGCTCAGAGCCGCGAGCAGGCAAACCGCCACCCTCGAAACGCGTTGCTGGCCCATCAGCACCTCCGATTGTCGATTCTCGGGCTGCTTAGGCGCTTCCGGACCACGTTGTCAAATTCGCGGAGGTACGGAGCTGCGAAGGGATTCAGCGAAGCGCCCGCCGTGGAATTCCTCGACAGTTCGCGGCGATCCGGCACGATGGACGAGCCGCCGATTGGATACACCCGAGCTCCTTGCGTCCGGGGCGAGCGGCGTGGAAGCTATGGAAGCCGTCGTGAAGGGATGGGGGTACGCGGGGGTGGCGGCCGCATGCGTGTTGTTGTGGAGCGCTTCGGCCACGACGGGGGAAAAGGCTCCGGTCGATCGGTTGATGGCATCGAGCGTCTGCGTGGTCGGTGAGGTG
>JBEVNX010000193.1:0-21233 GCA_040507895.1 Binatia bacterium
GCGAAGCGTGTAACTCCGCGAGAAATCAATGGCGGCGCGTGGACTCGAACCACGGACCTAGGGATTATGAGACCCTCGCTCTAGCCACCTGAGCTACGCCGCCGAGCCGGGAAGCAGTATACCAAGCCCCAAGCGACGACAAGGCGGGCCCTTCGGCTCTCTCACGAAGTCGCGGCATGCTCGAGACGGGTGGCGAGAAGGCGGACGCTGCCGTCGACGCCGTGTCGCGCGGTATCGACATGATGGCGCGCGCGGCGATAGAGCGGCTCCCTTCTCGCGAGCAGGCGGCGGAGCTCCGCCTTAGCGGCCGGACGGCCGGCCATCGGGCGGGCGTCGCCTTGGTGGATGACTCGCTCCCAGTGTGCCTCGGGGCTGGCGCGCAACCACACCGTCGTCGTGTGCTGCGCGAGGAGCGCCCAAGCTTCACGGTTGTCGACGATTCCTCCTCCCGTGGCGAGCACGGCACTACGGCGCTCCGAGAGCAGGCGCTCGAGCACAGCGACTTCGAGGCGGCGGAAGTACTCCTCGCCGTGCGTGGCGAAAAGATCGGCGAGCGACAAGCCGGCTTCGCCCTCCACCAGTCGGTCGAGCTCGAGGAACTCCACCCCGAGGCGGGCGGCGAGCTTCGCGCCGATCGTGCTCTTGCCGGCACCCCGTACACCGAGGAGAGAGACGATGCGAGGCGGGGTCGTCTCGCTCTCCGCGGCCGCGACGAGCTGCGAGGCCGTGGTGCCGAGCGCGGCCGCGAGGGCGGCGAGGCGAAGAATCGAGACGTTGCCGCGGCCGGCCTGGATCTCGGTGACGAAGCGCGAGGAGAGATCGGCGCGTGCAGCGAGGTCCGAGATCGAGAGACGGCGTTCCTCGCGGCGCCGGCGGATCACGCGGCCGAGGCGGTTCAAGAGAGGGTCCATAGATAGGGGTAATATAATGCTAGTATCGCAGTAGTAGCAAGCAGAATAAATCTTGACCTAGTGACCGCCCTCGGTTAGAGTGCCTGGGTGCAGTCGGTTCGCTTCGACACCGACCCTTCGCGGTATCGCCACTGGCGGCTCGACGTTCGCGGCGAGATCGCGACGCTGGCCATGAACGTCAGCGAAGACGGCGGGCTCGACCCAGGGTATTCGCTGAAGCTCAACTCCTACGACTTGGGGGTCGACATCGAGCTGGCCGATGCGATTCAGCGCATCCGCTTCTCATACCCGGTGGTGCGTGCGCTGGTCGTCACCTCGCTGCGGGATCGCATGTTTTGCGCGGGGGCCAACATCTTCATGCTCGGTCAGAGCCCTCACGCCTTCAAGGTGAATTTCTGCAAGTTCACCAACGAAACGCGCCTCTACCTCGAGGAGCTCTCGGCGGGTTCGCACGTCCGCACGGTCTGCGCCCTCAACGGCACGGCGTCGGGCGGCGGCTACGAGCTCGCGCTCGCTTGCGACGAGATTCTGCTGGTCGACGACGGTTCCTCTGCCGTCTCGCTCCCCGAGGTGGCGCTCCTCGGCGTGCTGCCGGGCACCGGCGGCCTCACGCGCGTCGTCGACAAGCGCCGCGTTCGTCGCGACCACGCCGACTTCTTCTCGACGACCGCCGAGGGCGTGCGCGGGCAGCGCGCCGTCGAATGGCGGCTGATCGACGAGCTGGTGCCGCGCTCGCGCTTCGAAGCGCGGGTCGCCGAGCGCGCCGCGTCGCTCGCCTCCGAGAGCGATCGGCCGAGGGATGCGAAGGGCGTGGAGCTTCCGCCGCTCGAGCGGCGAGAGGCCGCCGACGGCGTCGAGTGTCGCCACGTATCGCTCGCGATCGACCGGCGAAAGCGGGTTGCGACGCTCACCGTGCGGGCTCCGGCAGGAGCCGAACCGAGCGATCCCGAAGGATTCCTCCGCGCCGGCGCGTCGGCGTGGGCCATCGCAGCCTGGCGCGAGCTCGACGACACGATCCTCCATCTGCGGTTGAACGAGCCGGAGATCGGCCTCGTTCTGCTGCGAACGAGCGGGGACGGAAAGGCGGTGGTCGCCGTCGATCGTGCGGTCGCGCAGCACCGCGACCACTGGCTGGTCCGCGAGGTGCTCCTCCTCCAGAAGCGCGTGATGAAACGGATCGATCTCACCGCTCGCACGTTCTATGCGATGATCGAGCCAGGCTCGGCTTTCGCGGGCTCGCTGTTCGAGCTCGCGCTGGCCGCCGATCGCTCCTACATGCTGGCGACGAGCGAGGGGGTGCCGCCGACGATCGAGCTCTCGGCGCTGAACGGCGGCCTGCTTCCGATGAGCTCGGGCCTATCGCGGCTGCGAGCCCGCTTCCTGGACGACGAAGCGCGGGTTGCCGCGCTGCTCGCACGCCAAGGCCCGTTCGGTCCCGAGCAAGCGCTCGACGCGGGCCTTGTCACGTTCGCGCCCGACGACATTGATTGGGACGACGAGGTGAGGCTGGCGGTCGAAGAACGTGCTGCGATGAGCCCAGACGCGCTGACCGGCATGGAAGCGAGCCTGCGCTTCGCGGGGCCCGAGACGATGGAGACGAAGATCTTCGGGCGGTTGTCAGCGTGGCAGAACTGGATCTTCACGCGACCGAACTCGACCGGTGAGAGGGGCGCGCTCACGGTCTACGGAAAGGCCGGTCAACGGCCCGAGTTCGACTGGCGGCGCACCTGAAAGGACGTACGCGATGAGCAAGGTCTCCTTCGAGGAGAAAATCCCCAACAACGTCGATCTGTCGTCGGACAAGCGATTGCAGCGTGCGCTCGAGCAGTGGCAGCCCGGCTTCCTCGACTGGTGGCGCGAGATGGGACCGGACGGCTTCCAATCTAGCGACGTCTATTTGCGCACGGCGACTTCCGTCGATTCGAGCGGATGGGCGCATTTCGGCATGGTGAAGATGCCCGAATATCGCTGGGGCATTTTCCTCGCCGACCCCGAGCCGGACCGCACGATCGGCTTCGGCGACCACCTGGGGAAACCGGCATGGAACGAGGTGCCGGGCGAGTACCGTAACCCGCTGCGCCGGCTGATCGTCACGCAGGGCGACACGGAGCCCGCCTCGGTCGAGCAACAACGGCAGCTCGGCAAGACCTGCCCCTCGCTCTACGATCTGAGGAATCTCTTCCAAGTGAACGTCGAGGAGGGTCGTCACCTGTGGGCGATGGTGTACCTGCTGCACACGTACTTCGGCCGTGACGGTCGCGAGGAGGCCGAGGGACTGCTGCAGCGCCGGTCGGGGAACCCGGACAAACCGCGCATTCTACAAGCTTTCAACGAGCCCATCGAGGATTGGCTTTCCTTCATGATGTTCACCACGTTCACGGACCGCGACGGCAAGTACCAGCTGCTCTCGCTGGCAGAGTCGGCGTTCGATCCATTGTCGCGCACTTGCCGGTTCATGCTGACGGAAGAAGCACATCACATGTTCGTCGGGCAGACCGGGATCGCGCGCATCGCGCAGCGCACCGCGGAGCTCGTACGCCAAGGCAAGGATCCAGGAAGAGAAGGCGCGATCCCCTTCGACGTGCTGCAGCGTTACCTGAACTTCTGGTACACGGTCTCGCTCGACCTCTTCGGCTCCGAAGTGTCGACGAACGGCGCGAACTATTTCGGCGGCGGGCTCAAGGGACGACCGAAGGAAGACTCGTATCCCGACCACGCGTTGCTCGAGGGGGCGGAGTCCGTCGAGCTTTTCGAGGACGGCCGGATCGTCGACCGCGAAGTCGCTCCTCGCTTGGCGGTGAACCTGCAAACGCGCAAAGCGTATCAGGAGGACTGCCAGGGAGCGGTCGACAAGTGGAACCGCGTGGTCGCCGACCTCGGTGTGGAATTTCGACTGCCGTCCGAGCGCTTCCATCGCGGCGTGGGCACCTTCGCGGGCGTGTTCTTCGATCCCGAGGGGAAGAAGGTGAGCGAAAAGGACTTCCGCCATCACGAGCGCGAGTGGCTGCCGTCCGACGACGATGAAGCCTACGTGCGCAGCCTGATGGTTCATCCGGTTACAGAGCCCGGCAAGTTTGCGAGCTGGATCGCAGCCCCGGCTCGAGGCATCAATTCGCAGCCCGTCGATTTCGAGTACGTGCGCTTCAACGAAGCCTGACGGCGAGGGGAATGAGATACGAGAAGGCATGCATCCCGCTCGGCGGCGCCTGGTCGTCGCCCTTCGTGCGCTGGCAGGGACCCTTCGCGGAGACATCGAGCGTCGACCTCGCGGTTGCGGTCACTCGCCGCGCGCTCCACGAACGCGAGCTGCCGATCTCGGAGATCTCCGAGCTGGTGCTAGGCTGGACGATTCCGCAGCCGGGAATCTTCTACGGCGCGCCGACGGTCGCGGCACGGCTCGGCGGCACTTCCATCAGCGGACCCATGATCTCTCAGGCCTGTGCCACGTCGGCGGTGGCGGTCGCGTACGCCGCCACGGCGATGGAGGCGGGCGACCAGGGCGTGCGCCTAGTCGTCCTCGCCGACCGAACGAGCAACGGACCGCATCTGACGTACCCTTCCCCATCCTCGCCGGGCGGTACGCCGATCGCGGAGAACTGGGTGATGGACAACTTCCGCCTCGACCCCTGGGCTGGGAAAGCAATGGTGGACACCGCGGAGGCCGTCGCCGCGGAGGAAAGGATCTCGCGCGAGGAGATCGACGAGGTGACGGCCCTGCGCTACGAGCAGTACGCACGCTCGCTTGCCGACGACCGCGCGTTTCAGCGCCGCTACATGGTGCCGGTGGAGCTTCCCGCCAAGCGCGGCGAGAGCAGAATCGTAGACGGCGACGTGGGTGTCCACCCGACCAGCCGTGCGGCGCTCGCGGAGCTGAAGCCGGTCGCACCCGGCGGCGTCGTGACCTACGGCACGCAAACGCACCCGGCGGACGGTGCCGCCGGCGTGATCGTCACGAGCGTGGAGCGCGCGCTCTCGCTCGGCGCTCAGGGCGTGGCCCGCATCCTCGCCTTCGGAACCACGCGGGTCGAGAAGGGCCGGATGCCAAAGGCGTCGTTGCCGGCCGCGCGCGCAGCGCTCGCCGCTGCCGGCATCGGGTTCGAGGTGCTCGACGCGGTGACCACACACAATCCGTTCGCCGTGAACGACGTGTATTTCTCGCGTCACTCGGGCGTGGCGATCGAGAAGATGAACCACTACGGCTCCAGCCTCGTCTACGGTCATCCGCAAGCGCCGACCGGAGCGCGCGCGATCGTCGAGCTGATCGAAACGCTGCGCGAACGGGGCGGCGGCATCGGCCTGTTCACGGGGTGCGCGGCCGGAGACACCGCGGCGGCGGTCGTTCTGCGGGTCGAGGACTGAGCGTCAGCGCGCGGAGGCGACGAAGGTATCGAAGCGCACCCGGCCTACCGGCGGCGCGCGCGCTCACTTCTCGGCGGCCTGCTCGGCCGGCCTGGGAGGAAACTGCACTTCGGTCAGGCGAAGATTGACGAGCTGATCGTCGAGCAGCACGCGGGAGCGCGTGAGGAAATCTTGCGGGCCGATCCGTCGCGCGAGGAAGTCCGCCAGATCGGGCGACAGCATGTAGAATTTCGCTCGCTCGACCAGGCCTTCGTCGTCGTCGTCGTAGAGGTCGGTGATCTGCTCGTAGGGCCGGTGATTGTAGTGGATCTCCACGGCGAGGCCATCGGCCGGAGCGCTGAACTTGGAATATTGCAGCAGAGTGCGCTCGAGCACCAAGTGCCACATGCGCTCGAGTCGCTGATCGCGGTCGAGCGCGTTGTCGTTCAACACGACGCCGCTCGCGACCCGGAAGGCGAGGTATTTTTTTCCGCCGACCTCCTCGAAGCCGAGAATCGTCGACTCGCTCGAGAGCACGGCTTTGCCTTTTAACGAGTGCGTCAAGAGGAGCCCTTGGAGAAGCGCAGCATCGTCGCCGTACCTCTCCTTGTTCTGGCGCATGAGTTGCAGCACTGCGCGCCGCTGGTCTGTGCCGCCAGCAGGGAGGTTTTTCGGGAGATCTTCGGAGCCGGCGGCGATGACGGGGCCGGCCAGGAGGAGCGACAATACGAAGCCGCGCGCCAGCATGGGAAGTGGGAGCCATGCCACGGGGCGCCGCTCCCGGCAAGGACGGAGGCTTGCGTAGCGCGGCGCGGCGGAGGAGCCTTTCGAACGGGATGAAGGATCGGCTCCTCGACATCGTCGGACGAACGATCGCACGCCATCACCTGCTGTCGCCGCGGGAGTCGGTGTTGGTCGCGGTGTCCGGCGGGCCCGATTCGGTGGCGCTCCTCGCCACGCTGCTCGAGTTGAACCCTGGAGGATGGCGTATCGGCGTCGGCCACGTGGACCATCGCCTGCGGGGACTCGAGTCGCTGCGAGATCGCCGCTTCGTCGAGCGGTTGGCCGCTCGCCTCGGCTGTGAGTTCTACGTGGCCGAGGCGCGTGTCACGCGCGGCGCCAACCTCGAGGAGCGGGCCCGCGAGGCGCGCTACGGCGCGCTCTTCGACCTCGCCCGTCGAAATCGCTACCGGACGATCGCCACCGCCCACACGCTCGACGATCAGGCGGAGACGGTGCTCCATCGACTGGCTCGAGGGGCCGGTTCGGCTGGCCTCGCGGGCATCGCGCGCAAGCGCGCCGACGGCGTCGTGCGCCCGTTGCTCGACGTCGCTCGCAAGGACGTCCTCCGCTTCTTGCGCCGCCGCGGACTCGGCCATCGCGTGGATCGCACCAACGCGAGCCCGCGGTTCACGCGCAACCGCATCCGCCGCCGCGTGCTGCCGCTCCTCGCCCGCGAGCTCAATCCCGCGATTCACGCCGCGCTCGGGCGAGCGGCGGATCTGATTCGCGACGATGACGCGGTGCTCGAGACTGCAGCACGAGCGCGACTGCGCCACATCCGCTCCGCGGCGGGCCTCGACTGCGCGCGCCTGCGGTACCTAGCCGCGGCGTTGCAGCGACGAATCGTCCGCCTCTGGATCGCCGCCGAGCGCGGCGGCCTTCGTGCGGTGGGCCTCGAGCACGTCGAGCGCGTGCGTACGATCGCGTGCGAAGGCCGCGACGGGGCGCGGATCTCGCTGCCTGGAGGTCTCGTGACGCGCGTGCGCGGCCGGCTCCGCTGGGGCGGCCTGCCGCCGGTTCGCCGTCGCCGGTTCGTGCGCGAGTTGCCGCGCGAAGGGTCCTTGAGCGTCGAGGGCTGGTGCTTCGAGGTCCGCCGCGCCGAACGCGGAGCCGTGCCGGCACGCTGGCGAGCGGTCTTCGATCTCGCTCAGCTCGACGGCCGGCGGCTCGAGGTGCGTAGCCCGAGGCCCGGCGATCGAATCAGACCGCTGGGCCTCGGAGGGACCAAGAAGCTCCAAGACGTGTTCGTCGATGCCAAGGTGCCGCGAGCCGAACGATCGGTGTGGCCGCTGCTCACGGGGCGCGGGCGGATCCTCTGGGTTCCCGGCCTGGTCCGGAGCGAGGAGGCGCTCGCCAGCGAGCGCAGCGAGCGGCTCCTCGTGGTAGAGGCGCGACGCGTTGCTGCCCCCATACCTATGTGTTAGCTGTGAAGAGCGGTGGAGGAGATTTGAACCAAGTATCCCGCAACGTCGCGCTCTGGCTCGTTCTCGGGCTGATGGTGCTGTTGCTGTTCAACCTGTTGAACCGCCAGGAGGCGCGCGATCCCGAAGTCATCTTCAGCGAGTTCCTCACGGCCGTCGAAAAGGGCGACGTCTCGGAGGTGACGATCCAGGGCCCGAACATTCGCGGGCACTATCTGAACGGCAAGGGCTTCAAGACCTTCGCGCCCGAAGACCCGAACCTGGTCAAGCTGCTGCGTGACAAGGGGGTCAAGATCGCGGCCAAACCGGAAGACGGCGAGCCCTGGTACATGTTGTTCCTCATCCAATGGGCGCCGATGCTGGCTCTCATCGCCGTGTGGATCTTCTTCATGCGCCAGATGCAGGTCGGCGGCGGCAAGGCGATGTCGTTCGGCAAGAGCCGTGCGAAGCTGCTGACCGAAAACCAGCACAAGGTTACCTTCCAGGACGTGGCCGGTATCGACGAGGCGAAGGAGGAGCTCGAGGAGATCATTTCCTTCCTCAAGGATCCGAAGCGGTTCACCAAGCTCGGCGGTCGTATTCCGAAGGGCATGCTGCTCGTCGGCCCGCCCGGCACCGGCAAAACCCTGCTCGCTCGCGCGATAGCGGGCGAAGCGGGCGTGCCGTTCTTCTCGATCTCGGGCTCGGACTTCGTCGAGATGTTCGTCGGCGTGGGCGCCTCACGAGTGCGCGACTTGTTCGTGCAAGGCAAGAAGAACGCTCCCTGCATCATCTTCATCGACGAGATCGATGCCGTCGGCCGCCACCGCGGCGCTGGCCTCGGCGGCGGTCACGACGAGCGCGAGCAGACCCTCAATCAGCTGCTCGTCGAGATGGACGGGTTCGAATCGAACGACGGCGTAATCCTGATCGCAGCCACGAACCGGCCCGACGTGCTCGATCCCGCGCTGCTCCGCCCGGGGCGATTCGATCGCCGCGTGATCGTGCCGCGGCCGGACGTGAAGGGGCGCGAGGGCATCCTCAAGGTGCACATGCGCCGCGTGCCGGTGGCGGCCGACGTGGACATCTCGTTGCTTTCCCGCCAGACACCGGGCTTCGCCGGCGCCGATCTCGAGAATCTGGTCAACGAGGCGGCGTTGCTCGCCGCGCGCAAGAACAAAGACCGGGTCGAGATGATCGACTTCGAGCTTGCGAAGGACAAGGTGCTAATGGGGAGCGAACGCCGCAGCTTGGTGCTGTCGCTCGAGGAGCGGCGCAACACCGCGTACCACGAAGCGGGGCATGCACTGGTGGCCATGCTAATCCCCGGCACCGACCCGGTGCACAAGGTGACGATCATTCCGCGCGGGATGGCGCTCGGGCTCACGCAGCAGGTGCCGATCGACGATCGGCACACTTACACCCGGGAGTTTCTCACCGACAACCTCGCGATCCTCTTCGGGGGACGGGTGGCCGAGGAGCTCTGCCTCAAGCACATGACGACCGGCGCCGGCAACGACCTCGAGCGCGCGACCGACCTAGCCCGCAAGATGGTCTGCGAATGGGGCATGAGCGAGCGGCTCGGACCGATGACCTTCGGCAAGAAGGAGGAGCAGATCTTTCTCGGCCGCGACTTCACGCAGCTGCAGGACTATTCGGACGGCACCGCGGAGGAGATCGACAAGGAGGTTCGAGGCCTCATCCAGGACGCGTACGAGCGGGCCAAAGGCCTGCTCACCGCGAACCTGCGGGTTTTGCACCGCGTCGCGGAGGTCCTGCTCGAGAAGGAATCCCTCGACGGCGCTGACATCGAGAAGATCATTAAGCAGTTCGGCGCGTCGCAAGACTTGAAGTCGCCCGAGCCGGTCGCTGCGGCGGCCTCGTAATGGCCAGGTGGAGGCGGTCGGGACCCTTACTCCACCGCGACCAGGAGCGCGCCGCGGCCCTTCGCGCCACGGCACGCCGTTAGCCGTCTTCCGCCGTCCGGCGATCCTCGGAATCCTCAACGTCACGCCGGACTCCTTCAGCGACGGCGGGCGCTTCGATCGCGTCGCGTGCGCGGTGGCGCATGCGCGGACCCTGGCGGCCGACGGCGCCGACGTGATCGACGTCGGCGGCGAATCGACGCGACCCGGTGCCTCACCGGTCGGCGAGGCGGAGGAGCTGCGGCGCGTTTTGCCGGTGATCCGGCGGATCTGCGGGCTGGCGCCGATCTCCATCGACACGACCAAGGCCGCTGTCGCGGCTGCGGCGCTCGAGGCCGGAGCCACGATCGTCAACGACGTCAGCGGGGCGACCGTGGATCCGCGGATGCTGCGCGTGGTCGCACAGCACGGCGCGGGGATCATCCTGATGCACCGCCGTGGGACGCCGCAGACGATGCAGCAGCTCGCGCGCTACCGAAACGTGGTGGCCGAGGTGAAGCGATTTCTATCGGCGCGCATCGAGGCGGCGCTCGCGTCCGGGATTCCGCGGGGCGCGATCGCGGTCGACCCCGGCATCGGATTCGCCAAGACGTTGCGTCACAACCTGGCCCTGCTCGCTCACACCTCCGAGATCGCTGCGCTCGGTTTCCCCGTCGTGGTGGGCGTTTCGCGTAAGGAGTTTCTCGGGCGACTCCTCGACCAGCCCCCCGAGGAGCGCGTTGGCGGGACCATCGCCGCCTCGCTGATCGCGGTGGCCGGCGGCGCGCGTGGCGTCCGGGTGCACGACGTGGCGCCGATGGCCCGGGCACTGCGCGTCGCGTGCGCGATCTGGGGAGCGGCCCGAGGGTAAGCGGCATGGCCTTCCCGCTTCGCATCGCCGACGTCGTAGACATCTCGATCATCGCATTCATCTCGTACCAGATGATCAACCTGGTGCGCGGCACGCGAACCGCGCAGATGCTGATCGGCTTCCTGATCGTGCTCGCCACCTATCTCGCCTCGCAGTACTTCGAGCTCCACACCTTGAACTGGCTGCTTTCGAACTTCCTCGCCTCGATCATTCTCGTCATCGTCATCATCTTCCAGCCCGACATCCGCCGCGCGCTCACCCAAGTCGGGGCCGGCCGTTCCTTCTCGGCCGCCGAGCGCGTGGCGCAGGGGCAAGTGCTCGAAGAGATCGTACGCTCGGCGGTGTTGCTTGCGGCCAAGAGGATCGGGGCGCTCATCGTGTTCGAGCGCGACGTGAACTTGAGCGAATACATCGAGGTCGGCACGCGAATCGAGGCCAAGGTCACCCGCGAGCTCCTGCAGTCGATCTTTCTGCCGACCTCGCCGATCCACGACGGCGCGGTCATCATTCAGCAGGGGCGAGTCACCGCCGCCGGTTGCTTCCTGCCGCTGACCGTGAATCCGAACGTGTCGAAGACGCTCGGCACGCGCCATCGCGCCGCCATCGGGCTCACGGAGGAGACCGACGCGGCAGTCGTCGTGGTGTCGGAAGAGGAAGGCAAGGTCTCGCTGGTGCGCGAAGGCCGCATCATTCGCGACCTCGACGCCGGTACGCTGCGCAACACGCTGCAGCAACTCTTTGCCGTGTGATCCCGAGGTGGCTCCGCTCAAGGGAATATGGAGGCGGATCGAGTGGCGTTCGCTGCGCGAGGCGATCGTGCGCAAGGTGGTCCACAATTGGATGCTCAAGCTCGCCTCGATCGCGTTCGCCGTGGCGCTCTGGGGATTCGTCAATCTCGGCGCCCGCGAGGCCGACCGCTCGATCTTCGTGCCGCTCGAGCTCCGCAATCTGCCGACGCACCTGGTGATCACCAATCCGATCCCTGATTCGGTGAGCGTGCGACTGCGGGGCCCACGCACCATTCTCGGCACAATCGACGAGAGGGGCGACCGCATTCGTCTCGACCTCGCCAACGTCAGCACCGGGCCCACCTCCTTCAAGATCGACGGCGACATGCTGAATCTGCCTCGTGGCGTGCGGGTGACGCAGCTGTCGCCGGTGCAAGTGACCCTCGAGATCGATCGCATGGTGGAGCGCTCGTTGCCGGTCGCCGCCAACCTGGCCGCGGCGGTGCCGGCCGGCTATCGCATCGCGAAAAGCGAGATCCGCCCCGCGAGCGTGGTCGTCAGCGGTCCGGAGAGCCAGGTCGGGGCGTTGCGTAACGTGCCCACCGGCCCGTTGCATCTTCCGTCGACAACCGGCAACTTCGAAGAAACGGTCGTGCTCGAGCGTCCTGCCGATCTCCTGCGGCTGTCGCCGGAGCGAGTGATCGTGCGCGGGGAGCTGGAGGAAATCGTGACGACGCGAGACTTCAGAAACGTGGAGATCGGCGCGCGAAACCCGCCTCCGCAATACCGCTTGCGCCCGCGCAGCGTGGACGTCACGGTGCGTGGGCCGCAGCGTCTGGTGCGCGCGGCGCGGCTTTCCTCGGAGAACCTCTACGTCGATCTCGACGGCCTCGCGGCCGGCTATCATGCGGAACGGATCGAGGCGACCGTACCCGAGGGGATCGAGGTGTTGGAGATCCGACCTCCCGAGACCACCGTCGAGGTGCCGGCCGAGCCGACGCCGGCACGCCCCAAACGCACGAAGGAGACCCGATCGCGATGAGCGCAAACGGCGTCAGGAGGCTCTTCGGCACCGACGGAATCCGCGGTGTCGCCAACGTCTACCCGATGACGGCGGAACTGGCGCTGTCTCTGGGTCGCGCGGTCGCGCACGTCTTCCGCAAGAAGGACCACCGCCACAAGATTCTCATCGGCAAGGACACTCGACTCTCCGGCTACATGCTCGAGCAGGCGATGGCCTCGGGCATCTGTTCGATGGGGGTCGACGTGCTGCTCGTCGGGCCGATGCCGACGCCGGGCATCGCGTTCCTCACACGGTCCCTGCGCGCCGACGCGGGAGCGGTGATCTCGGCATCGCACAATCCGTTTCAAGACAACGGAATCAAGTTTTTCGCCGCCAACGGATTCAAGCTGCCCGACGAGCTCGAGCTCGAGATCGAGCGGCTGATCACCGACAACTCGATCGATTCGCTGCGGCCGACGGCGACCGAGATCGGAAAGGCGTTTCGGGTCGATGATGCGCTCGGCCGCTACAACGTCTTCGTCAAAGGCGCGTTCCCGCGCCACAGAACGCTCGACGGCCTGCGCATCGCTGTCGATTGCGCGAACGGGTCCGCGTATCGCGTCGCGCCGGAAGTTCTGTACGAGCTCGGCGCCGCGGTCACGGCGCTGGCCGTGGAGCCGGATGGGGAGAACATCAATCGAGATTACGGCACGCTTCACCCCGAGAGGTTGGCGCAGACGGTGGTCGAGAAGGGTTGTCATCTCGGCGTCGCGCTCGACGGGGACGCCGACCGGGCGCTGTTCGTCGACGAGACCGGTGCCGTCGTCGATGGTGACGAGATCCTGACGATGGCGGCGGCGGATCTGTTGAGACAGGGCGCGCTCGCGAAGAACACCGTCGTCGCGACGGTGATGAGCAATCTCGGCCTCGATCTTGCGATCGAGGCGCTCGGCGGTCGCGTCGTTCGCACCCCCGTCGGGGACCGCTACGTCGTCGAGGAGATGCGGCGCGGTGGCTACAACGTGGGGGGCGAGCAATCCGGGCACCTCGTCTTTCTCGACCACACCACGACGGGAGACGGTCTCGTCACCGCTCTCTTCGTTCTCGCTCTGATGGTCGAACACGGGCGGCCGCTGTCCGAGCTGCGCAAAGTGATGCAGCGGACGCCGCAGGTGCTGCTCAACGTCCGCGTCAGCGAGAAGCGCTCGATCTCCGATCTGCAGGCCGTCCAGGATGCGATCCGCTCGGCGGAATCGCAGTTGCAGCGGCGTGGCCGCGTGGTCGTCCGTTACTCGGGCACCGAAGCGCTCGCCCGAGTCATGGTGGAAGGCGACGACGGTGAAGTCATCCGCCGCCTCGCCGAAGACATCGTCACGGCCTTCGAGCAGGAAGTCGGCATTCGCTAGTTGGGAACCCGTCGAGCTCCTGGGCTGGAACGTTGGCGCAGAAGATTCTCCTCGGAGTGAACATCGACCACGTGGCCACGCTGCGTCAGGCGCGGCGGGTGAGCTATCCCGATCCCGTGGAGGCGGCACGCTTGGCCGAGCGGGGCGGGGCGAACGGCATCACGGTCCACCTGCGGGAGGATCGCCGGCACATCAACGACCACGACGTCGAGCGCCTGCGCGCCGCTGTCACGAGCAAGCTGAACCTCGAGATGGCCGCGACGGTGGAAATGCGGAGCAAGGCCTTGGCGATCCGACCGGATGACGCCTGCATTGTCCCGGAGCGGCGTGAGGAGCTCACGACGGAGGGCGGGCTGGATGCGGCCGGCCAGCGAGCGGCGCTGGGCGACCTGGTCGTCGCGTTGCGCAAGGCGGGGATCCGCGTGAGCTTGTTCATCGATCCCGACCCGCGTCAAATCGAAGCCGCGGCGGAGAGCGGCGCGACGGTCGTGGAGCTTCACACGGGCGCGTATGCCGACGCGCGCGATCCCTACCGGCTGGAGGCGGAGCTCGCACGCTTGCGGTCGGCGGCGCGCCAGGCAGCCGCACGCGGCTTGCAAGTGAACGCGGGCCACGGCTTGCGCCTCGACAACGTCAAGCCGGTCGCCGCGATTCCGGAGATCGTCGAGCTCAACATCGGACACGCAATCGTCGCCCGCGCCGTGTTGGTCGGCATGGAAGGCGCCGTGCGCGAGATGCGCGCCGCGCTCGATCAAGCGCGACGACACGCTTGAGGCCGCGCCGGGATCCGCAGGTCGTTTGGGCGCCGCGCGCAGAGCGCGGGCGCTTGTTCGTGGTCACCGGCGAGGAAATGCGGCGTCTCGATGCACTGACGATCGAGAGCGGTACACCCGGCGGCGTACTGATGGAGCGCGCCGGCTCGCTCGCCGCGCAGGTGCTGCGTGAGCGATTCGCCCGCGAGCTGCGGCGGGGCGTGGTCGTCGTGGCCGGCAAGGGCAACAACGGAGGGGATGCCCTCGTAGTCGCTCGACACCTGCGCCGCCGGCGAGTGCCGGTGTCCGTGTTCCTCGCCGCGTCAGCCTCGGGCCTGAGCGGCGACGCGCTCGAGAACCTTTCCCGGTGGAAGCGCATGCGCGGCTCGCTCACGGAGTTCGGACCCGGCGGGATCCTCGCGCTGGCCGAGGCGACGGCGCGGGCTGGGGTGCTCGTCGACGGTCTCTTCGGCACCGGTCTTCGGGGGGGCATCGACGAGCCGTCGCGGGCGATCATCGAGACCTTGAACGTGGCTCCCGCCCCGATCTTGGCCGTGGACGTGCCTTCCGGCCTCGACGCCGATCGCGGCGTCCCGCTGGGGGCGGCCGTGCAGGCGACCGTGACCGTGACCTTCGGGTTCCCGAAGCTCGGTCTTCTGGTGCACCCTGGGGCCGGCCTCGCCGGCGAGGTGGTGGTGGCGGACATCGGCATCGACCCGGGCGCGCTGGCGGCCGCGACTCCTCGCGGGCGGCTTCTCACGCCGGACGCGGTCGCTTCGGCGTTGCCGCCTCGGGTGAGCGACAGCCACAAGGGAACCTACGGGCACGTGCTGATCGCGGCCGGTGCTCTCGGGAAGAGCGGTGCCGCGTTGCTCTGCGGACGTGCCGCGTTGCGGGCGGGAGCGGGTCTGGTGACGCTCGCTTCTCCGGCGCCGGCGCTGAGCGGCGTCTTGGTGGCGACTCCTGAGCTGATGACCGAGCCACTGGCGGACGAGAACGGCGCCTGGACGTTCGAAGCCGAGAGACCGGCTCGTCTACTGGCGGCGCTTGAGGGCAAGGACGCCGTGGTGCTCGGGCCTGGGGTCGGCGTGACGCCGGCCACGCGGGCACTCACCCGATGGCTCATCACGTCCTCCCCTGTGCCGCTCGTGATTGACGCGGATGGGCTCAACTGCTTGGCCGGTGATCTCTCCTGCCTGGAGCAAAGGCGAGGCCCGATCGTGCTGACGCCTCACCCGGGCGAGATGGCCCGCCTCGCGGGCTGCTCGACAGCCGAGATCCAAAGAGACAGAGTTGGCGCGGCGCGGTTTCTGGCGGAGCGCTATGGCGTCGTGGTCGTGCTCAAGGGCTCCCGAACGGTGATCGCCTCACCGAGCGGGCTGGTGGCGATCAATCCGACCGGGAACGCTGGAATGGCGAGCGGCGGGATGGGCGACGCGCTGGCGGGCATGATTGGCTCGCTCCTGGCCCAGGGGCTAGAGGTGGCGGAAGCCGCGGAAACCGCTGTGTTTTGGCACGGGGCCGCCGCGGACCGCGTGGCCGGGCGCCGGGGCGAAGCCGGTCTCCTCGCTTCCGACGTGATCGAGGAGCTGCCTCCCGTTCTGTTGGAGATGCAAGCGAGGTTGTTCGGCGCCGCTCGCGCTGTTGGCGATTCGGGAGGGACGCGGGGGCGGAAGCGTTAGGGTGGGATGCTCTTCGAAGTCGAAAGCCGCTCCGCGGCCGATACGTTCCGAATCGGGGAAGCACTCGGCCGTCTCCTCGAGCCGGGCGACGTGCTCGGGCTGTCCGGCGACCTCGGGGCGGGCAAAACCGAGCTGGTGCGGGGCCTGGCGCGAGGCCTCGATATCGACCCGGATGTCATCTATAGTCCTTCGTTCACCCTCGTGGCCGAGCACGAGGGACGCTTGCGTCTCAATCACATCGATTTGTTCCGGCTCGGCGAGCCAGTTTCGCTGCAAGAGGAGGAAGAGATCGGCTTGACGGACTATCTGTCTCCGAGCGGCGTGACCGCCGTGGAGTGGCACCGCAAGCTCCGCGCACGGGCTGGGGCATGGACACTTGAGGTCGAGATCGCCCTCGGCGAAGGCGACCGACGGTCGCTACGGCTCGAGGGAGAGGGCCCGCGGGCCGCGGCGATCCTCGGAGTGCTCGAGCGCTCATGGCGCTGATCGTCCAGAAATTCGGCGGCACCTCGGTCGGCACGATCGAGCGGATCCGCGAGGTCGCCAAGCGCGTGGCGTGGTACCGCCGGCAAGGTCATCGCTTGGTCGTCGTGGTATCCGCGATGGCCGGCGAGACGAACCGGCTCCTCGACCTCGCGCGTCAGGTGGCCCGCGATCCTTCGGAGCGGGAGAGGGACGCTCTGGTGGCGAGCGGCGAGCAGGTGTCCGCGGCTCTGCTGGCCCTTGCGCTGCGCGATCTAGGCCTCGAGGCGGTCTCGCTGCTAGGCCATCAGGTGCGCATCTCCACCGACTCGGCCTTCGGCCGGGCACGTATCCGCTCGATCGACCGCCACCGCCTGCTCGCTGCGCTCGACCAGGGCACGATCGCAGTGGTCGCCGGCTTCCAGGGTGTCGACAGCGACAACAACATCACCACCCTCGGTCGCGGGGGATCGGACACCACCGGTGTGGCGCTGGCAGCCGCGTTGTCGGCGGACGTCTGCGAAATCTTCACCGACGTGGACGGGGTGTATACGAGCGATCCGCGCATCGTGCCGCACGCGCACAAGCTCGAGCGCATCTCGTACGACGAGATGCTCGAGCTCGCGAGCCTCGGCGCCAAGGTCCTACAGATCCGCTCCGTGGAGTTCGCCAAGCGCTACCGGGTGCCGGTCCACGTGCGTTCGAGCTTCGAACCCTGCGAAGGCACGATGGTCGTAACGGAGGACAAAGGAATGGAAGACGTCATGGTGTCGGGAGTCGCCCACGACAGCAACCAGACCAAGCTGACGCTGCTGCGTGTCCCCGATCGCCCGGGCCTCGCCGCGCGGGTCTTTGGCCCGATCGCCGCCGCGGGTATCGTGGTCGACATGATCATCCAGAACGCTTCGGCCGACGGCACCACGGATCTGACGTTCACGGTGCCGCGCGGGGACTACGAGAAGGCGCTCTCGCTCCTCAAGCGTGACGAGGCCGCGCTCGGTGCTCACGGCGTCGCCAGCGACCCGAATGTCGCCAAGGTTTCGATCGTTGGCCTCGGCATGCGGAGCCACGCCGGAGTGGCGGCCCGCATGTTCGAGGTGCTCGCCGCCGAGAGCATCAACATCCAGATGATCTCGACCTCCGAGATCAAGATCTCGGTGGTGGTCGACGAGAAGTACGCGGAGCTCGCCGTGCGCGCGCTGCACGATGCCTTCATAGCGCCTCGTGCGAGCGAAGAGGCGCGCCCCGAAGCGCGAAGCGGATGAAGCCAGCGACAAAGAAGACGCACATCAGTCTCTACGACACCACGCTGCGCGATGGCTGTCAGGGAGAGGACGTCTCGCTCACGCTGGCAGATAAGCTGCGCATAGCCGAGCGCCTCGACGAGCTCGGCTTCGACTATATCGAGGGCGGCTGGCCGGGCTCGAATCCGCGCGACGAGGAGTTCTTCCGCGAAGCCAAGAAGCTGAAGCTCAGGCATGCCCGGATCGCCGCGTTCGGGATGACGCGCCGGGCGGGCACGGCTGCGGCCGATGACCTGAATCTGCGCAAGCTCGTCGAGGCGGAGACCCCGGCCATCACCATCTTCGGCAAGACTTGGCAGCTCCACGTGCGGGAGGACCTGCGGATCTCCCGCGAGCAGAATCTCGAGGTGATCCACGACTCCGTGGAGCATCTGCGCCAGCACACGGGGGAAGTGATCTTCGACGCCGAGCACTTCTTCGACGGCTACCGGGACGATCCCGCTTACGCCCTGGATTGCCTCCGCGCCGCCGCAGCCGGCGGCGCGAGTACGATCGTCCTGTGCGACACCAACGGCGGCAGCCTTCCCGGGTTCGTCGCCGAGGCGACCCGCGCGGCGGCCGCGTCGGTCGCCCGCCCGCTCGGCATCCATTGTCACAACGATTGCGAGCTCGCCGTGGCCAACTCGTTGACGGCGGTCGAGAACGGCGCCGTCCAGGTGCAGGGCACGATCAACGGATTCGGTGAGCGCTGCGGAAACGCCAACCTGGTGTCGATCATCGCTGGGCTCGAGCTGAAGCTCGGACACCATGCGCTCGGCCCAGAGAACCTGCGCCGACTGACCGAGCTCTCCCACTTCGTCTACGAGCTCGCCAACCTTCCACCCCAGAAGCATCAGGCCTACGTCGGCCAGAGCGCCTTTGCGCACAAGGGCGGGGTGCACGTCGCCGCGGTGCGGAAGAACCCGCTCACCTACGAGCACATCGACCCTTCGGCCGTCGGCAACACGCAGCGCGTGCTGATCTCCGACCTCGCCGGCAAGGCCAACATCCTCGAGAAGGCCGAGCAGTTCGGCGTGCGCGTCGATTCCAAGGACCCGAAGGTGCAAGCGCTGCTCGCGCAGCTGAAGGAGCTCGAGAACGCCGGCTATCAGTACGAGGGGGCGGAGGCATCGTTCGAGCTGATGATGCACCGGGCCTTGCACGGCGAGCTGCGGTTCTTCCGGATGATCGGCTTTCGCGTGATCGACGAGACCTACAAGGGCAACGAGCTGCCGTCGTCCGAAGCATCGGTCGCCGTCGAGCTCCTCGACGGCCGGCGCGAGCAAGCCGTGGCCTTCGGCAACGGCCCGGTCAACGCCCTGGACCAGGCGCTGCGGCAGGTGCTGACGAAAGCGTATCCGCAAATCGCTTCGGTCGAGCTGCTCGACTACAAGGTGCGGGTGCTTCCCGGCGTCGGCGGCACGGCGGCCAAGGTCCGAGTACTGATCGAATCGGGAGACGAGCACGAGCGCTGGGGTACGGTCGGCTTGTCGCACAACGTGATCGAAGCGAGCCGCCAGGCCCTCGTCGATTCCATCGACTACAAGCTCTACTCGGACCAGAAGCGGCGCGAGGAAGCCAAGCGCGACGCCACCCGAAGGCGCGGATGAGCGAAACGACTGGCCACGAGACGGTCGGCATCTGGGCGCAGCTGCACGAGGACGTGCAGACGATCTTCGAGCGCGATCCGGCGGCGCGCTCGGTATGGGAGATCGTGCTCGCCTATCCCGGCTTCCATGCGCTGTGGATCTACCGTACGGCGCACTGGCTGTGGTCGCATGGGCTGTGGACCGCCGGCCGGTTCGTGAGTCACCTCGGCCGCTTCCTCACCGGCATCGAAATCCATCCGGGAGCCAAGATCGGTCGGCGCTTCTTCATCGATCACGGCATGGCCGTGGTGATCGGCGAGACCGCGGAGATCGGTGACGACGTGACGGTCTACCAAGGGGTGACCCTCGGGGGTACGAGCACGCACCGCGGCAAGCGCCACCCGACGATCGAAGACTCCGTGACGATCTTCAGCGGCGCCAAGGTGCTCGGGCCGATCACCGTCGGAAGGCACAGCCGCATCGGAGCGGGCTCGGTGCTCGTCACCTCGGTGCCGGCGCATTCCACGGTCGTCGGCATCCCCGGCAAGGTGGTGCGGACCGGCGGGCTGAAGCACACCGAAAGCGGCAAGCCGGTTATTGACCTCGACTCCGCGGATCTACCCGATCCCGTGAGCCGTGCGCTCGGGGCGGTGCTCGAGCAGGTCGAGCGGCTCGAGAAGAAGGTCGCCGAGCTGTCGAGTCGCAGCGAGCCGCCGGCCGAGCCGAAAGCTCCCGAGCTTCGCCGCGCAGCGGGAGACGACGAGTAGGAGCCGCCATGGGTGGTCGTCCGCTCGCGGTGGTGGCGATGAGCGGCGGCGTCGACAGCTCCGTCGCCGCCGCGCTGCTCCTCGAGGCTGGTTACGGGGTCGAGGGTGTGTCGCTCCGGCTTTGGGACTCGTCACGTCGGGACGACCGAGTCTGCTCGGATCACCGCGATGCCTCGCGTGTGGCCGGCGCGCTCGGCATCGCGCACACGCAGATCGATCAGCGCCAAGCCTTCGAGAGCGTCATCGTCGAGCCGTTCGTCGCCGAGTATGCGCGCGGGCGTACGCCGAATCCGTGTGTAGCCTGCAATGGGGACTTCAAGCTCGGCAGGCTCGTCGACTGGGCCGTCAGGCGCGGCGCCGATTTCGTAGCCACCGGGCACTACGCTCGATTGCAGCCGACTGCGGCCGGAGTGGCGCTGTGCCGGGCGCGTGACTCCTCGCGGGATCAGTCCTACTTCTTATTTTCTCTCGCCCCTCGGCAGCTCGCGCGAGCGCTCTTTCCGCTCGGCGACTGGACCAAAGCCGACGTACGTCGGCGCGCCGCAGCGCTCGGCTTGCCGGTCGCCGCCAAGCCCGACAGCCAGGACCTCTGCTTCGGCAATCCGGGTGCCCTCGTGCGCTCCCGCGGAATGGGCGGCGGCCGGGGCGAGATCGTCGACGAAGCCGGCCACACGCTCGGACTCCACGACGGAATCGAGTCCTTCACCGTCGGACAGCGCCGCGGCCTCGGCGTGGCGACGGGCGCTCGGATGTTCGTTCGCTCGCTCGATGCAAGGGAAGGCCGCGTGGTCGTCGGTCCGAACCCACCGCGCGTCGCGGCCGTCGTCGCCAGCGGGTGGTCGTGGACGGGCGAGCCGGCCGATCGGCACGAGCGGCTCTTTGCTCAGGTACGGTATCGCCATCGTCCGGCGTCGGCGCGCGTCTCGCTGGAGGGCGCCGGACGCGCGCGCGTGGACTTCGACGAGCCGGTGTTGGCCGCGGCGCCCGGGCAGGCCGTGGTCGTCTACCGCGGAGACCAGGTCGTCGGCGGCGGATGGATCGCCGCGACGATTCGACCGGACGAGGCGGCGTGACTCGTCCGAGCGAGACGCTGCGCGCGCGGGTCGGCTACTCGTTCCGGCGTCCCGAGCTGCTCGCGCTGGCCGTGGTGCACCGATCCGCGCGGGCGCGAGCCGGGGAGAACAATGAGCAGCTCGAATTCCTCGGCGATGCGGTGCTCGCCCTCGCGATCTCCGATCTCTTGATGAGCCGTTTCCCGCGCGCGGACGAGGGTGAGCTCTCGAAGCGGCGCGCGGCCCTGGTCAACGCCAAGGTGCTGGCCGAAAAGGCCGCGGCGATCGGCCTCGGCGACGAG
>JBEVNX010000196.1:0-21531 GCA_040507895.1 Binatia bacterium
AGTGGCATGGGGGGCGTGGAGGAATGGCCTTCCTTGCCGTCCTGCGCCGCTACACGCGGCTTCGGACTCCCCTAATCGGCACCGGGCTGGGGTGTGGGGTCTGTGGCCCCGACCCGGCGTGCCCCGCCCCGTAGCATCTGCGTAGTATCCGGGTTTCCCGAAACGAGCTAAGTGTAGTCGGGGCGGGCGGATTTGAACCGCCGACCACCTACACCCCAAGCAGGTGCGCTACCAGGCTGCGCTACGCCCCGAAGCTCGCAAAGCTATCCGAGCCCCTGCGGACCGTCAAATCGCGCGGGCCGGCAACGGCCGCTCTTCGGCAAAGAGGCGGCGGCGCTGGAGAGCACGTCGCCGATCGAAGGCGCGCCCGGCGATTTCTTGCAGTTGCATCATCGATTCGCCACTGTTCGGGGAGCGTGAACGCCGCCGATGCCGTCTCGGTCGATGCCGAGCCGCACGAGGGTGCCGCTTCCGTGCGATTTCACGGGATTTGGCCGATCCTCATGCTCGGCGCGCTCGCGCTCGGCTTGGCGCTGTTCGAAACGCGCGAGCTGCCGCTGATCGATCGCGACGAGGGTCGCTACGCCGAAGGCGCGCGCGAGATGCTCGCTTCAGGCGATTGGCTCGTACCCCGGTTGTTCGGTGTTCCCTATCTGGAGAAGCCACCGCTCTTCTTCTGGATGACCGCGGCCTCGTGCGGGCTCGTGGGTGTCGACGAGCTCGGCGCCCGGCTCGTCTCGGCGCTTGCCGCGGCGGTCGGCGTGGTGGTCACCGGTCTCTTCGCCCGTCGGGCCTTCGGTCGCCGCGCCGGCGTGTTGGCGGCGGCCGTGCTGGCCACCAGCGGCCTCTACCTCGTGCTCGCGCGAGTGGTGATCACCGACATGCTGTTCAGCGTCCTCGTGACCGGCGCGCTCGTGAGCTGGTTCCTCGCCGAGACGGAGAAGCGCAGCTTCCTGCCTTTCTGGTTGCTTGCCGCGGCGGCCACGCTCACCAAGGGACCGGTCGCCGCCGTGCTCTGCGGCCTGGTGGGTCTCGGGTACCTCGCGTCGGAGCGCAGCCTCGGCGACCTGCGCTCCCTGCGCTTCTGGATCGGGATGCCGGTCTTCCTCGCGATCGTGCTCTCGTGGTTCGCGCTCGTCGAGATCCGCTACCCCGGATTTGTGTACTTCTACGTCTACAAGGAGCACCTACTGCGTGTTGCGGGCGACGAGCATCGGGAGCCGTTCTTCTGGTACTTGCCTTGGGTGCTCGCCGGCTGGCTGCCGTGGACGCCGATCGCCGTGGCCCTTGCTCCCGCGATCGGCCGCCGCCTTTCCGAGCAGACGGCGCGGGGCCGCGCGGCGCGGTTCGTGGCGATCTGGGCCTGTGTAGTCCTCGTGTTCTTCAGCATCGCGCGCGGCAAGCTCGTGCCGTACATCCTGCCGATGTTCCCCGCGATGGCGATCCTACTCGGCGATGCGCTCGACGACTGGCTCGAAGACCGTGCCGCGTCTGCGGCCGTCAGCCGGAGCGTATACGCGATCGCCGCGTGTTTGCTGCTCGCGGTGCTCGCCGTCCCGTACGCCGTATGGGCGTCGCCCGCGACGGTGCCGCCGCATCTCGTGGCGTTGGTGCCTTCGGCTCTGCTGGCCGCTGCGGCAGTGCTTCTGGCGTTGGCGCGCTCCCACAGCCTGCGTCCGATCGCCGCGGTGGCCGCGTCGGTCGCCGCTCTGGAGTGTGTCGTGGTGCTCGTGGCATCGCCCATTCAGCGTCAGCTGACCACGTGGCCGGTCGTCGACATCCTCCAGAAGGAGCTCCGCCCCGACGACGAGGTCGTGCTCTACAGCGGTTACTTCCCGAACGTGCCGTTCTACCTGCAGCGCATTCCCCTCTTCGTCGAGGGCAACCGCGAGCTAGATTTCGGGGTCTCGCTCGAGGGCTCGGGGCCGGCGATCGTGAAGAACATCGCCGAGCTCGAGCGGCGCGTCGGCAGGCGCCGGCTCTTGCTGGTGCTGCGCACACGCGAGCGCGACCTGCAGCGTCTGTCGCGCATGCCGGGCACGCGTCTCCTCTACAAGGGGCGCTCGTCGTCGCTGGTCGAGCGCCGCCCGTGACCATGCCGCCGCCCGCTTGCCGAAGAGCCCGCCGGGTGCTCGTCAAAGAGCCGAACTGGCTCGGCGATCTGGTGATCAGCTTACCTGCGCTGCGGGGCGTACGTCGCGCGTACCCGGAGGCGCGCTTGGCGGTGCTCGTCAAGCAAGAGCTCGCCGGGTTCTTCGAAGGCGTCGAGGGGATCGACGAAGTGATTTCCTACCGCATCGGCGCGGGAATTCGCGGCTTGGCGGACCGATGGAAGGTGATCGGTGCCGTCCGCGCGGGAGCTTTCGATCTCGCGGTTCTTTTGCCGCGCAGCTTCGAGGCGGCTTTGTGGATGGCCGCGGCGCGGGTGCCGCGGCGGGCGGGAGCGGCGGCCCAGGGTCGATCGTGGCTGCTGACCGATGCCCTGAAGACGTCGCCCGTAGCTCCCGCGCGCCACCAGGCGAACGACTACCTCGATCTATTTCGCGCGACTCTCGGCATCGAAGGATCCGTCGAGGACGTCCGCATCACCGCCGCCCCCGCGCGAACGGCCAAGGTGCGAGCTTGGCTCGCAGAGCGCCGGCGCGGCGATGGCCCGCTGATCGCTATCGCTCCGGCCGCAGCATACGGGCCTGCCAAGGAGTGGCCAGCGGATCGCTATGCCGCGCTCATCGATCAGCTCGGCGAAGGCGACGGCGCCGAGTGCGTGCTGGTCGGCACGGCGGCGGAGCGTGCTCGATGCGCGGAAATCGCCGCAGCTAGCCGAACCGGCGCGCTGGTCGCAGCCGGCGAGACGGACGTAGGCGATCTGGTGGCGCTCCTCTCGTTGTGTGGCGCGTTTGCAGGTAACGACTCGGGGGCCATGCACGTCGCTGGCGCCCTGGGGATTCCGACGGTGGGCATCTTCGGCTCCACACGACCGCTGCGCACCGGTCCGCTCGGTCCGCGGACCCGGGTGCTCTACGAGCAGATCGCCTGTAGTCCGTGTCTCGATCGCACTTGCCGATTTGGCCACTACGAGTGTCTTCGGCGCATCGGGGTCGCGAACGTCGTCGCCGCCCTCGCCGACCTCGGCGCCTTCGCGTCGCGCCCTGGGCTTCGCTAGCGGCGGTCGCTGTTGTAAGAATGGCGAACGACCGAAGCCGCAGGAGAGCTGGATGACCGTACAGAAGGCGACTCACATCACCTGGCACGAGGGAGACGTGACACGGGAGGAGCGCCAAGCGAATCTCGGGCAGAAGGGCCTGACGGTGTGGATGACCGGCCTTTCGGCGAGTGGCAAGTCGACGATCGCCGTCGCGCTCGAGAAGGTGCTGCTCGCGCGGGGCCGGCATGCGTACCGGCTCGACGGCGACAACATTCGCTTCGGTTTGAACCGCAACCTCGGCTTCTCGGCGGAGGACCGAGCGGAGAACATCCGGCGCATCGGCGAAGTGGCCAAGCTCTTCAGCGACGCGGGCATCATCACGATCACGAGCTTCATCAGTCCTTACCGGCAGGACCGGGACCAGGTCCGCAAGCTTCACGACGACGCCAAGCTGCCGTTCCTCGAAGTCTACGTGGATTGTCCGCTCGACGAAGCGGAGCGGCGGGATCCGAAGGGGCTCTACAAGAAGGCACGCGCCGGGGAAATGAAAGGCTTCACCGGGATCGACGATCCATACGAGCCTCCGGAGCGGCCGGAGCTCGTGCTGCGCACCGATCGCTTGAGCGTGGCCGATTCGGTTGCCGAGCTGCTCGCGGCTCTCGAGCGTCTCGGGCTCCTCGAGTCGTGATGCCCACCGACGACCGAGGCTTGCAGTTTGCCGAAGCCTGGTTCCGGCTCCTCGCCGAGGCTGCTCACGGCACCCGTGCGGCGCAGGGAACGCTTCGCGGTCTCGCAGAGGGACAGCTCACTCCCGAAAAGCTCGCGCAGCGCATCGCCGGCTGGCTGCCGGCGGGAATAGCGCCCCCGAGCGCCGAGAAGCTCGCGCAGTGGAGCGAGGATTTGTGGTCGACCATCGGCGTCGTGCCGCGGTCGCGCTACGTCGAATTGCTCGAGCGCTACGAGGCGCTGCGCGCGCGTCTCGAAGAGGCCGAGGTGACGATTCGCCGGATGAAGCGCCTGCTCTCGGAGAAGGGGCACGAAGGGGATGCGCAGAAGCTCCTCGACCTATGGTCGAGCGCCGTCGGGGAGACGCTCAAGTCCCAGGCGGAGTGGATGCGAGGGTTGATCGGCGGGGTGGAGGAGGGGCGCGACCAGGAAACCACGCCGGCCAGGCCGCAAGCGCCGAAACGGAGGCGGAGAAAACCGGCCGACGATTAGTCCTTGGGTTGCCCGCGCGAGGCGACGAGCTGAGCGGAGCCGTCAGCGTGCGAGGGCGCGCCGCCGGATACGATGCCGACTTACCAATTCAAGCAGGTCGATGCGTTCACCTCGCGCCCTTGCTTCGGCAACCCCGTCGCCGTGGTGATGGGCGCGGACGGGCTCGAGGCGGAGGAGATGCAGCGGGTCGCGGCGTGGACGAACCTCTCGGAGACCACGTTCGTCCTCAGGCCGACGGTGGCGCAGCCCGCGTACCGGTTGCGTATCTTTACCCCCGAGCACGAACTACCCTTCGCTGGGCATCCGACCATCGGGTCGTGCCATGCCGTCCTCGAGGCGCGGGTCGTGGTGACGGACGATGGAAGACTGGTACAGGAATGCGGAGCCGGAAACCTGCCACTGCGGGTCGAGGGTGAGGGGCTGCAACGCTGGGTGCACGTCGAGGCGCCGGAAGCGAAATTCGTCGGGGAGCTCCCCGAGTTGAGGGCATCGACGTCGGCGGCGCTCGGACGTCAGATCGCCGCGTCCCCGGCGCCGACCGCGTTGCGCAACGGGCCGACGTGGCTGTTCGTCCACTTCGAGGACACGACCGACGTGGCGGCGCTCGAGCCCGACCTGTCGGCGGTGGCGAAGCTCAGCCGGGAACACTCGCTCAGTGGCATCGCGGCCTTCGCCTTCGTCGCTCGTGGCGAATTCGCGGTCCATATCCGTTGCTTCGCGCCGCTGTTCGGGGTCCCGGAGGATCCGGTGACGGGTAGCGCCAACGCCGCGTTGCCGGCCTACCTCGCGCGTCATGGATTGCTCGGGCGAACGGGCCGCGAGTATCTCGCCACGCAAGGCACCGAGCTGGGACGCGACGGGCGAGTCCGCGTCCGCGTGTTGGACACAAACGGGAGGTCGGAAATCGGCGGCCAGGCGGTGACGGTGGTCGAGGGCGAGATCGCGACTTGACCAGCGCCGTGACGAGTCGAAGACGAGGGTTGGAACCGCCGCCGACTAGAGCACTCTGTGCCGTCGCGCGTGGGTGCCGACTTCGATGTCAGCGAACTCGGCGATGCCCTCGCCGTGGCGGAAGAGGCTGACGGCGATCAGCCAGACTCCGACGATACGCTTGGGCGGAGCGCCGAGCGCGCGCGAATAGTCTTCGTAGAGGTTTTGCTCCTGGCTTTGCCAGACCCCGAGCCCCTCGGCGCCGGAGCGGACGACCATGTGGGTCTCCCTCGGCGCCCAGGTCGGTAGCGGGCACGTGAAAAACGAGCCGGCGGGGAGCGCAGCGCTCCAGTAGTAGGTGAGGTCGAGACCGGTGTCGAACTCGACCGCGAGCGACAGGTAATCGTGGGTCGGGATCGTATTCTCGGCTTCGCGAGCGGGAAGCTTCGAGACCAGCCAGCGCCAGGAGATCGTCGTGTCGGGCGTCAGCTCGAGGTTCGCGCGCGTTTGCAGGATGCCGACGTCTTCGTGCGTGTGCACGGAGATCGAAGTGCGACCGTCGTGGGGACGCGCCTCGAAGATCTCGCCGGCGCCCAGGAACCAGAGATACTCCCAGCCCGCTGGCGTGGCGACGGGCGAAGCGAGGCGGCGGCACTCGGAAGCGACCAGCGGGTCTTGCGGCGAAAGCTCCGCGAGCCGCCTCAAGCCCTCGGACGCCGAGCCGCGCCAGCGAATGACCACCACGTCGATGCCGCCGCCGACGCCCTGGTACGCTTCGAGCGGCGTGGCGAGCGCGCCCTCGCGCGTTCCCCATTCGCCCTGATACGTCGCGAAGTGGAGCGAGCCGCGAGCTGCGGCGCGGAACGTGAACGTGTCGCGCGTTCCCTTGAAGATGGTCCCGTGCTCTCCGAGCCGTGCCCAGAGGTGAAAGCAAGGACCGCCCCACAAGCCGAGCTCCTCCGAGAGAACGACCTTGCCCGCGGCGAGCCAAGTCGCATCGTCGCCTTCCGCCACGGTGAGCCCGGAGTCGATCCAGGGGGGCCGATTCCCCGGCAGATGCAGCAGGCGCCAGTCCGCGACCGGACCGTTCGCCGGCTGCGCCGAGCTCTCGACGAGCGCGCGGTAGCGATCGGCGAAGGTCACGACTGCCTCATCGCACGGATCAGGATATCGGCGACTTCCGCGCGCGAGAATTCCATCGGCGGCCGCTCGCCCCGCGAAAGCATCTCGCGCACTTTGGTGCCGGAGAGCGCGATGTGGTGCTCCTTGGGATGCGGGCAGGTCTTCGTCGAGGCCATGCCTTCACAGCGCTGGCACCAGAACGTGTGCTCGTAGAAGAGCGGGGTGATACCGATCTCTTCCGTCGAGAAGTGGTCGAAAATCCGGTGCGCGTCGTACGTTCCGTAGTAGTCGCCGACACCCGCGTGATCCCGGCCGACGATGAAGTGCGTGCAGCCGTAGTTCTTGCGCATCAGCGCATGAAAGATCGCCTCGCGAGGGCCCGCATAGCGCATGTTGGCCGGCAACACCGAGAGCACGACGCGGTCGGCCGGATAGTAGTCCTGAAGCAGGGCTTTGTAGCATTCCATCCGCACGACCGCGGGAATGTCGTCGCCCTTGGTCTCGCCGACGAGCGGATGCACGAGAAGTCCGTCGCAGCTCTCGAGCGCGCACTTTTGCAGGTACTCGTGCGCGCGGTGAATCGGGTTGCGCGTCTGGAACGCGACGATGCGCCGCCAGCCCTTCTCGGCGAACAGCGCGCGCGTCTGCAGGGGATCGAGCCGGTGCGATTGAAACTCGATCTCGCTCGGCCGATCGAGCACGGTCACCTTGCCGCCGAGATAGAACTCGCCCTGGTCGTAGACCGCCTTCACGCCGGGATGCGCCTCTTCGGTCGTCCGGTAGACTTCCGCAGCCTCGCGCCTCTTGTCGGGTCGATACTTCTCCGCGATGTGAAGGATGGCCAACGGCGTGCCGCCATCTTCGACGAGCGCGACTTCGCTGCCGGGCTTGTAACGCCGCTCCTCGCTCGCTGACACCGCAAGCGTCACCGGGATCGTCCACGGCAGGCCGTCGGCGAGGCGCATGCGCGTGACCACGGACTCGTAGTCGGCCTCGCCCATGAAGCCCTCGAGCGGGCTGAACGTGCCGATCGCGATCATCTCGAGATCGGAGATCTCGCGCCGGGTGAGCGTGATCTGCGGCAAGCTCGCGATTCGCGCCAGCCAGCTCCTTCGCACTTCCGCATCGGCGAATCGCTGGACGAGGGTCCCGCCATGCGGGGCGATGGGTTCGGTCATTTCCTTCTCCTCGATCGATCGAACGTTCATAAACAGCTCGGGCATCCCGGGCGCGAAGAAAAAGGCACGGTCGTCAGCGAGAGGCCGTCGCCGGCAAAACGCAGGAGCTCAGGGGGGTCATCGCGGTCGATCTCGAGCAGAGCTCGCAAGCCCAGCAGCGCGAGCAGGGTACCGAGGAGCTGCGCGGACGGCGACCGCCCGTCTCCAGCGGGCGCAAGCGCCGCGAGGCAGGCGATGCAGCCCCGGCCCTTCGGGAAGCGCGCCGCGACGATTCCGCCGGCGGTGTCGCAGCCCCAGACGAGGACGCCGCTCGTGGCGGCACTGGCCGGCACGACCTCACCGACCAGGATCGTCACGTCCGAGCGCTCGGCCGGCGCGAAATCGATGGCGCAGTCGGTGTTCCGGGTGCGCAGCGCCAGCACGGTCGCGAGCGGCGCGCGTGGATCGAGCCCATCCAAGCAAAGCCTGCCCACACCGGCCGCGGCGAGGTACGCCGCGCAGAAGAGCGCGGCTTCGTCGCGCCCGACGATCGCGGCGTGGGCAGCGAGCAGGCGCTCTTGCCCGCGGCCGCCGACCTCGGGAAGCACGATCTGCCGCGAATAGCGCTCGATCTGGGAATCCGTCAGCATCGAGCCGCGCTCATCCCGCCTTGCGTTGCTTTCCCTCTCTCTCTTCCACGTGCCGCACGATCTCGCTCTGGATTGCGTTGATCGCCGCTCCGATGAACGTCGGGCGGTTCTCCGCGGCCCAGTCACGTGAGCGCGTGGTGCCCGTGGTGGAGCCCTGGAACCGCGGCATGACGTAGCGGGCGAAGAGCTCGTAGCTTCGGAGGGTCGCCGCGCGATCGGCCCATTCGTGGGCCATCTGTAGGAGGCAGCCGAATCCGCCGGATTGGGCCTGCAGTCGCTCGATCTGCGCGATGGCGTCGTCGACCGTGCCGATCACCGCGAGGCCGGTGGCGATGAGGGCGTCGACGGCGTCGTCGATCGAGCCGTCGGGGGCGAGCGGCAGCGCCGCGACGCGCCGGAAGTAGTCCATCCACGCCTCGAGGCCGAACTGGACGTCCTCGCGAGCTTGTTCGCGCGTATCGGCGACGTGGAAAGGACCGACGAGGCGCCAGCGGTTCCGATCGACGGTGCTGCCGAATTCCGCCGCGCGGCTTTCGCAGATTTCCCAGTTCGAAGCGAGCGCGTTGAACCCGCCCTGCGAGGTGGCGCCGATCGACAGCAGCGAAAGCCCGTATTTCCCCGCCGCCCGCGCGCCTGCCGGCGACACCTGCGAGGCGACTGCGATCTCGACGTGAGGCCGGGTGTACGGGCGAAGCTGGAGCTGCGCGCTCTTCAGCTTGAACCAATCGGTCTCCATGTCGACGAGCTCGCCCCGCAGCAGCGGCACGAGCGCGGCGATTGCCTCGTCCATCATGTCGCGCTGACGGGCGACGTCGATGCCCATCATGAATGCGTCGGAGGGCAACGCGCCGGGTCCGATGCCGAACATCGCGCGCCCGCGCGTCTGATGATCGAGCTGCATGATGCGGTCCGCCACCATCAGCGGGTGATGATAGGGAACGGAGACCACCCCCGTGCCCAAGCGAATGTGGCGCGTACGTTCGGCGGCAGCGGCGATAAAGACCTCCGGGCAGGCGATGATCTCGTAGCCTCCGGAATGATGTTCGCCGATCCAGGCCTCGTCGTAGCCGAGCTCATCGAGCCGCTCGATGAGCTCGAAATCGCGCCGCAGCGACAGGGTCGGGTTCTCCCGGACCGGATGGAAGGGGGCGAGAAAGATGCCGAAGTCGAGGCGATCGATGGACATCACGGAGTCTCCATTCGAAGGTGATCCGGTCGGTTATGTCTGGCAGGCCCGGTCGATGCAACCGCGGCTCGAGGCAGCCCGAGAGGCCCTCGACGGCGCGAGGAGGCCTACTCGATCACGTTCTTCTCGATCGGCTCCACCTTCACGCCGATCTCGGACAGCCACTGAATCGCGGCGCCGACCTCGCTCTCCGGTCCATCGATCTCGAGCGCAACCAGGCCGAGCTCTGCCGAGATGTTGGCACCGCGTATGTTGGTGATCACGCGGAACTTGTGTCCGAGCTGATAGATCACAGGCTCTTTCAACAGCTTCGCCGGATAGGTCAGGTAGACCTTCTCGCGCACGTTGCGGCCGATGCCGCGTGCGTTCGGACGAAGTGCCTTCACGGCCTCGGCTCCGTGGGCCCGAGCTTTTGCCAGCCGATCCACAGATTCGTCGACAGATAGCGGTCCCCGAAATCCGGGAACACCACGACGATCACGCCCTCGCGAAGCTCGCGGCCGAGCGCCAAGGCGGCCAGCATGGCCGCCCCCGAGGATTGCCCGACCACCAAGCCCTCCTCGCGCCCGAGGCGATAGACCATGTCGTACGATTCTTCGGTCGACGCCGCGATCTTCCGGTCGAGCTCTGCCTCATGGAAAATCCCCGGTAGGATCGAACTCGCCATGTGCTTGAGACCTTCGAGCCCGTGGAAGGCATCGTCGGGCTCCACGCCCACGACTTGGACCCCGTGGCGCTTCGACTTCAGGAACCGTCCGGTCCCCATGATCGTGCCGCCGGTGCCGAGCCCCGCCACGAAGTGTGTGATTCGCCCGCCGGTCTGCTGCCAGATCTCGGGTCCCGTGGTGCGGAAGTGGGCCAGCGAGTTCGCCTCGTTGTTGTACTGATCCGGCTTGAAGTAGCGATCCCGCCCGGCCTCGTAGATCGTGCGGCACAGACGGATCGCGCCGTCCGAGCCCTCGAGGCCGCTCGAGAACGTGATCTTGGCTCCGAAGGCGGCGACGATCCTCTTGCGTTCCAGGCTGACGTTCTCCGGCATCACGAGCTCGACCGGATAGCCGAGCGCGGCGCCGATCATGGCGAGCGCGATGCCGGTGTTTCCCGAGGTCGAGTCGATGATCGTCTTGCCGGGACGGAGCGCGCCGCTCTTCAACCCTTCCTGCACCATGCTGAGCGCCGGGCGATCCTTCACCGAGCCGCCGGGATTGAAGCCCTCGAGCTTGGCGAGAACGCTCACCGCGCGCGGGAGATCACGGGTCACCGTGCGGATCTCGACGATCGGCGTATTGCCGATGAGATCGAGGACCGACGGCGCTTCGCTGGTCGCCGGCTGCGGGCGCGCCCTGTCTGCCGTGGCGCTGGGCATGGGGTGGGGCTCAGTGCCCGCCGGCGATCGCAGGCACGATCGAGACTTCGTCGTTGCTCGCGACGGTGGTCTCGAGGTTGGCGAGGAAGCGGATGTCGTCGCCGTTCACGTAGATGTTGACGAAGCGCCTAACGCGCCCATCGGCCTCGCACAAGCGCTCCTTGATGCCGGGATAGCGCGTCTCCATGTCGGAGACGACCTGCGCGACGGTGGCCCCATCGGCGGCGACCTCGTCGGCTCCGCCCGTGAACTTGCGCAGCGGTGTGGGAATCCGAACCTTGGCCATTCGCTCGCGTCCTCCTTGCGGGTCGTTATAGCGGCGTGCGCCAGTTCACTGAAGCGCGGCTCGCCGGCGAGGCGTATCGCCGAGTTGGGTGTAGAGTGCGTCGAAATCCGCCAGCCGCGAGCCGATGGTGAACGGCCGCTCCACCGCGCCGTCGACCGCCTCGAGGGTCTTGTACCCGTTGCCGGTCACGCAGACGACGATCGACTCCTCCCGCGGGATGCGGCCTTGCTCGATCAGCTTGCGGGTCACGGCCACGGTCGTTCCGCCCGCCGGTTCGGTGAAGATGCCTTCGGTGCGCGCAAGGAGCCGGATCGCCTCGACGATCTCCGCGTCGGTCGCAGCCTCGCCCCAGCCCCCGGTCTCGCGCACGGCGCGCAGCACGTAGTAGCCGTCCGCGGGATTGCCGATGGCGATCGACTTGGCGATCGTCGCAGGCTTTACGGGCGTGATCAGGTCGGCGCCACGGTGCAGCGCCTGAATGACCGGCGCACACCCGGCGGCTTGCGCGCTGTAGATCGCGGGCATCGGATCGTCGACGAGGCCGATCTCCTGCAGCTCTTTGAAGGCCTTGTGAACCTTCGGGAGGATCGTGCCCCCAGCAGTCGGGATGACGACGTGCTTCGGGAGCCGCCAGCCGAGCTGCTCGGCGATCTCGAAGCCGTAGGTCTTGGCGCCTTCCGTGTAGTAGGGGCGAAGGTTGACGTTGACGAATGCCCAGCCGTACTTGTCGGCGATCTCGCTGCAGAGGCGGTTCACGTCGTCGTAGTTTCCCTGAATGGCGACCACGCGCGGCCCGTAGATCGCCGAGCCGATCACCTTCCCCTTCTCGAGATCGTGCGGGATGAACACGTAGCAAGTCAGCCCCGCGCGGGCGGCGTGCGCGGACACTGAGTTCGCGAGGTTCCCGGTCGAAGCGCAGGACACCGTGTCGAAGCCGAGCTCCATCGCCTTGGAGATCGACACCGAGACCACGCGGTCCTTGTACGAGAACGTCGGGTGATTGACCGAGTCGTCCTTGACCCAGAGCTCGCGCACCCCGAGCGCCCGCGCCAGCCGATCGGCGCGCACCAGCGGCGTGAACCCGGAGTGGAGGCCGACGCTGGGCTCTCCGTCCAAAGGCAGGAGCTCGCGATAGCGCCACAGATTCCGCGGGCGGGATTGGACTGCTTGGCGCGTCAGGGTGCGTCCGACCGCCGCGTAGTCGTAGACGACCTCGAGAGGGCCGAAGCACGTCTCGCAGACGTGGACGGCGGCCTTCGGGTACTCGGTGCCGCACTCGCGGCACTTGAGTCCGATCACCGTGCTCATCGTGTCTCCTTGGATTCGCTCTGACCCGTCGCCGCCGCGTTGATCCAGCGAGGGCCCGAGCGAGGCGCGCAGACCGGACACGTTGCCGAGCGACGGAGCGGGACCTCGCGCATGCGAAGCGCGCGCGCATCGATCGTCAGCAAGCGCCCCGCGCTGCGCACCTCGTTCCCGGCGATGAGCGCGAGCGCTTCGCGCGCCTCGAGCACGCCGATCATTGCGGCGAGCGGGCCGAGAACGCCCGCGTGGCTGCACGACGCGACTTCGTCGTCGTCCGGCGCCTCGGGGAAGAGGCAGCGCAGGCACGCGGTCTCACCCGGCACGATCGTCAGCAGCTGGCCGCTGAAGCCGACGACGCCGGCGTGGACGAGCGGCATGCCGCGCTCGACGCAGGCGTCGTTCAGCGCGAACTTCGCCGCCGCATTGTCCGTGGCGTCGATCACGACGTCGTAGGCTTCGAGGATCTCCTCTGCGTTTTGCAGAGAGAAGCGCTCGCTCCGAGGCTCGATCCGTACTCCGGGATGGAGGACGCCGATCTTCTCGGCCGCGACCTTCGCTTTCGGCCGGCCGGCGTCGTTTGGCCCGTGAAGAAGCTGGCGGTGTAGGTTCGAGAGCTCCACCCGGTCCCCGTCGACGAGCCCGAGCCGCGCGATGTCCCCCGAGGCGAGCTCACCTGCCGCGGCCGTACCCAGGGCGCCGACGCCGATCACGACGACGCCATGGCCGCTCACACCCTTGTCCCGCCGAGGATACAAGGGGGTCAAGCTACCATCGCAAATCGTCAATTGCGAGTGGCGGGTGGCTCCGGCAGCGGGGCCCTCGGCGCGGTCGCGGCGGTCCGGGCCGAGGCTTCGGCGGGGCGCGGAGCCTCGGCGATCGAAGGTCTCCCGAGCGTTTCGACCAGGGCCGGTAGCGGCGGATCGGGTATCGAGATCTGCTTGGACTTGAGCTGGTCGAGCTCGTTTTGCGCCTCGGCGGTCGCCGGATTCTTGGGGTACTGCGAGATCAGCGAGGCGTAGGCGAGCGCCGAGCGCGTGACGTCCCCGCGCTTGCGGAAGTAGCGCGCGAACCGGGCCAGCGCGTCGCCTGCGACGTCGGTGTCGGGATAGTTCTCGAGGAGTCGCCGCAGCCGTGCCTCGGCCCCGACCGGGTTGGTCCAGATGAGATAGAACTTGGCGATCGCGTACTCGTGGTTGGCGAGCCCCTCGCGGCATTCCTTGAGCTTTTTCTTCGCTTCCGCGGCGTACGGGCTGTCGGGATAGCGGGCGAGCACGGACTGAAGGTGCGCTTCGGCATTCTCGGCGGCGCGCTGGTCGCGATCCTGCGCGCCCATCTGGTCCATGTACGCTAGAGCCGTGTAGTACTCGGTGAGAACCAGGTTGGAATTCGTCGGGTGCATGCGCTGGAAGTCCTGGAACGACGCAATCGCCTCGGCGTACTGCTTGTTCAAATACTGCGCCTGCCCGATCCTCAGTTGCGCTTCCTCGCTGTAGTCGCTGAAGGGATACTCCTCGAGGAGCTTCTGGTAGTCCTGGATGGCGATGTCGTAAGACTCCTTCTCCATCGCCTTCGCGGCGCTGTCGTAGTAATGTTGCTCGCTTTGCACGACCTCCGCCGAGCACGCGGCGAGCACGAGCGAGAGCAGGGCCGCGGCGCCCTTCAGCAAGGAGGGACGCTTCACCGGGCGAGCAAGAGCTGGTCCCGGCTCTCGCCGAGATACCAGTAGCGGAGATAGAGCAGGGCCGCGAAGTTGTAGACGCCGTGACAGATGATCGGCGGAATGAGACTACCCGTCACCTGATAGAGCACGCCGAAGGCGCAGCCGACGGTCGATGCCCAGATCACGTAGCTCAAGTTCAGTGGATGGAGAAGGCCGAACAGCACGCTCGCGCCGGCGATGCCGATTTCACCCTGCACGGCACCGCGGAAGAAGATCTCCTCCGAGACGCCGGACAGCGCGGCAAGCGTGGAGATCTCCGAGAGCGTCAGGCTCTTGCCGAACGGCGTGAGCAGATCGTCCCACACGCCCTTCATCTCGCGCAGCAGGAGCACGCGAGATGCCCACGCCGAGGTGAAGAACGGGAGCGACAGACAGAGCGCAGAGGCCGCGGCGAGACCGATCCACAGGTCCGACGGCGAGGCCCAAAGGTGGCCGAGGAGCCCGAGCCCGCGGAGCCAGCTCCAGGCGAGCGCCGCGGTCACCAGCGCCGCGGCCAGTGTGCCCTCGAGGCGCACGATACGCGACTGTCCGAAGCCCGTCGGCCGGGATTTGTCCTCGAGGCTGCCGCCGGAGATCAGTGATTGACGCGCATTCATCGACGATGTTAGGGCGCAGACGGCGCCTCGACCCCAACGCAGCCGCATTATTGCCGCAAACGCACCGCGCTCGCAAGGACGGCGGATCGGACCGAAAGAATGCGTGAGCTCCGCGACATGTGGGGCGATACACGGATGGTCGTGTTCACGGCGATCTCGGCCGCGCTCTACGCCTCGATCCTGATTCCCTTCAAAGTCATGCCGATCATACCCGGCATCACCGAGTTTCGTCCCGCCAACGCCGTCCCGGTGATCTGCTCGCTGCTCTTCGGGCCCGCCGCCGCGTGGGGGAGCGCGATCGGCAATCTCATCGGTGATTTGTTCGGCGGCATCGGGCCAGGCGACGTGTTCGGCTTCGCGGGGAACTTCCTCTACGGCCTCGTGCCCTACCGCGCATGGGAGGCCCTCGGCGGGGGCGATCCGACGCCGCGCTCCCCGGCCATGCTCGCACGCATGTTGTTCGTGGTCCTGGTCGCCGCCGCGGCGTGCGCGCTGGTGGTCGGCTGGGGCTTGAACCTGCTCGGCTTCGTCCCCTTTCCTGTGCTTGGCAACGTCGTGCTGCTCAACAACTTCGTGGCGGCGGGCGTGCTCGCGCCGCTGGTGCTGCGCGTACTCCACCCCCGCGTCCAGACGAGCGGCCTTCTCTACACGAACCTCGTCGCGGGTCGACGCGCGCGGCGGAAAAAGCCGCTTCGCCTCGCGGCGGCCGTGGCCTTCACCCTCGGCGGCCACGTGGCCGGAAACCTCATCTATGCCGGCTATTGGACCCCGCCGTGGGTGCAGGCGTTCGGCATCTCCTCACCGAGCCGCGCTTTCGAGATCGGCGCCGGCCTGCTGCCGTTCATCGTCGGCGCTTTCGTGTGCTTCCTCTCCCTGTGAGCGAAGAGACGCTGGCCTTCGAGGGCGTCGAAGTGCGCTATGCGGACGCGGCCGCGCCGGCGCTGCGCAACATTACGCTGCGAGTGGAGCGCGGCGAGATGGTCGCCGTCGTCGGCCCCAGCGGCGCCGGCAAATCGACGCTTCTCAAGTGCTCGAACCGCATCGTGCCGAGCCTGAAGCCCGCCGAGATCCGCGGCGGGGTGCGCGTGCTCGGCCGCACCGCCGACGAGCTGCACGTGCGCGATCTCGCCGACCGCGTCGGCTTCATCTTCCAGGACTTCGAGGCGCAGCTCTTCTCGACCAGCGTCGAGGAGGAAGTGGTGTTCGGTCTCGAGCAGCTCGGCGTCGATCCACGGGTGATGCGCCGGCGGATCGAGCGCGCGCTCGGCGCCGTGGGCCTCGGCGGCTTCGAGCGGCGCGATCCGACGACGCTCTCGGGCGGCGAGAAGCAGCGGCTCGCGATCGCCGCCGTGTTGGCCCTGGAGCCCGAGCTCTGGCTTCTCGACGAACCGTCGACCGACCTCGATCCCGCCGGCCGTCGCGAGCTCTTCGCCCTGCTCGCGCGCCTGCGCGCGGCCCACGCCACGCTTCTCGTCGTCGAGCACGACCTCGAGGCGCTGATCGCGGCGGACCGCTGGATCGTGCTCGACGGAGGACGCATCGCCGTGGAGGGCACGCCGCGCGAGGTGTTGTCTCGTCCCGGAGAGCTGGCGGCGCTCGGCGTGCGCCCCCCCGACTTGGCGATCGTCTGTGAGCGACTCGAGCTGTCCGTCTGGCCGCTCGACGTCGACAGCGTGATCGCGCGCCTTCGCGCCGGGGGCCGGCGCGCGAGGCGCTCTGATCCCGCTCCGTCACGACGGGAGGGCGCGGCCGTGCTCGAAGCGCGCGGCGTTCGCTTTCGCTACGAGGACCAGGCGCAGGATGCGCTCGGCGGCGTCGATTTCGCGGTGCGCGAGGGCGAGATGGTGGCGTTGATCGGCGCCAACGGCTCCGGCAAGAGCACGCTCGCGCGCCTGCTCGGCGGCATCCTCGAAGGCGGGGAAGGGCAGATCCACTGGCGCGGCCGGCCGCTCTCGGCGCTCGGCGCGCGAGAGCGGGCTGCGGCGGTCGGCTACGTCTTTCAGAACCCCGACGATCAGATCTTCGCCGCGACCGTCAAAGAGGAGATCGCCTTCGGGCCTCGCCAGCTCGGTTGCCCCGGCGCGGAGATCGAAGCGCGCGTGCGCGGCGCCGTCGAGGCGGTGGCGCTCGCCGGGCTCGAGGCGCGCGACCCGTTTCTGCTCACCAAGGGGGAGCGACAGAAGGTGGCGGTCGCGTCGATCCTCGCGCTTCGTCCGGCCGTGCTGATCCTCGACGAGCCGACGACGGGCCTCGATTTTCGCGAGCAGACCGCGCTGATGAACGTGCTCCGTCGCCTGCATCGCGCTGGACAGACCGTGGTGATCATCACGCACGTGCCATGGGTGGTCGGCACGTACGCCGAGCGCACGGTGCTGCTCGAAGCGGGCCGAATCGTCTACGACGGCCCGGTCGGCGGCCTGTTTGCCGATGAGGCGATGTGCCGCGGCGCCGACTTCGTGCCGCCGGAAGCGGCGCGACTTGCAAACCGCCTCGGCACGGCCGCCGTCGACCTCGAAGGCCTGCTGGCGCTCCTGGAGTGAAGATGCGAGTCAACCTCTATCTCGACCGCCGCACGTTTCTCCACGGGCTTCACCCGTTGGTGAAGCTCGGTCTGCTCGCCGCCACCTTCGCGTCGGTGTACGGAATCGACCGGCCCCTCGCGTTGGCGCCGGTGGCACTCGGGCTCGCGGGGCTGCTGATCGCCTCGGGAGCGACGGCCAACGTCCGGCGGTTCGCCGTGATGTTCCTCGCGGTGCCAGTGGCGAGCTTCGTCATGTGGACGTTCTTCTACGGCTACGGGCAGAGCGCGGCTGGGCTCGCGCCGTCACCGCGCGCCGAGGCGATCGAGTTCGCGGCCGGGATGGCGCTGAAGCTCGAATCGTTTTTGGCCGCGAGCGTGCTCTTTCTCTCGATCACCCGCGTCGAGGAATTCACCGAGGCTCTGCGAGCGCTGGGCATGCCGTACCGCATGAGCTTCGCGATCGCCATGGCGTTCCGGCTGGTGCCGTTGTTCCTCACTTCGGCGCTCTCGGTGGTGGCGGCGCAGCGGGCCCGTGGGCTCGACTTCTCGCGCGGCGGAGTGCTTGCGCGCCTCGCACGCTACGTGCCCGTCGTGGTCCCGGTGTTCATGGGAGCGCTGCGCCGCGCGGACGCGATGGCCATGGCGCTGGAGACCCGTGGCTTCGGCCGCCAGGCCCGGCGCACGAGCTTCGCGCGCTCGCGTTTCACCGCACGCGACGCCGGAGTCACGGCGCTCCTCTTCGCCGTCGTCGGTTGCTATCTGTGGGCATGGGCCCACGGATACGGCAGGCTGCGCGCGAGATGAGGCGGTGGGCTTGCGGGGTGTCGTCGCTCGCGGTGGTGATGGCGCTGCCGGCGACCTCGGATGCGTGGGGACTCGCCACGCATCGGGCGGTGGTCGAGACGTCGATCGAGACGCTGGCAGAACCGCTCCGCGGTTATTTTCGCGCGCACCGCGAGGAGCTCTCGGACTGGACCGTCGAGCCCGACACGGTGCTCAAGGAGCGCTACGGGCGCACGGAGGCGGTGAAGCACTTCATCGATCTCGATCTCTACGGCTCGCCGCCCTTCGCGGGGCTGCCTCGCTCGTTCCGCGCCGCGCTTCGCCGCTTCGGGCGCGAGGTCGTCGAGGGGCGTGGCACGGCGCCGTGGACGATCGAGCAGAAGCACGCGCGCTTGGTGGGTGAGATGCGCAGCGGCCAATGGCGGGCAGCGCTACGTACCGCGGCATACGCCGGCCACTACGTCGCCGACGCCACGATGCCGCTCCACGCGGTGTCCGACTACGACGGGCAGAAGAGCGGTCACCCGGGAGCCCACAAGGCGGTGGAGCGCGACCTCGTCGACGCCCGCCTCGGTGGCTACCGCCGGGCGATGCGCGCGGCGGCGAAGCCCGCCAGCGCGGCGGGCTACAGCATCTATCGAGTGTTCGAGGTGTGCACGGAGAGCTTCACGGCGGCGCCACAACTCCTCGCGGCAGACCGCGAGGCGAGGGCCGCAAGTCCCCTCGGCTCGCCCGAGTACGTCGAGCGCATGGATCGCACAAGCGGCAAGCTCGTCGCGTCACGCCTCGACCGCGCCGTCGAGCTACTCGGCGCGCTGTGGCAATCCGCCTGGGAGGAAGCCGGAAGACCACCGCCACCACGGGCTCAGTAGGTCACCATCGGCTTCAGGATCCCGTCCGCCTTCGTCTCCATCATGTGAAACGCGCGCTCCACTTCGGCGAAGCGGACGCGATGCGTGGTCATCGGCGTCGGATCGAAGCGACCGGCTTCGAGCAGGCGGAGCAGCCGCTCCATGCGCTCGCGCCCGCCCGGGCAGAGGGTGCCGCGGATGGTCTTGTTCGCCATGCCGAAGCCGTAGTCCGGCAGCGGAATGCGCAGCGAATCCCCGGCCTCGCCGTGATAGCCGACGTTCGAGATCACCCCGCCCGGGCGCGTCGCGCGGATGGCGCTCTCGAACGTCACCGGCAGACCGACGGCCTCGATGGCCGAGTCCACGCCGGATCCGCCGGAGAGGCGGATGACCTCCGCCACCGCGTCTCCGGCCGCCGGATCGACGACCACGTCAGCCCCGAAGCGCTTGGCGAGCCTTTGCCGGTCCGGCCGTCCCTCGACGGCGATGACCAAGCCAGCGCCGCAAAGACGCGCCCCCGCAGTCGCGCACAGACCGACCGGGCCTTGTGCGAACACCGCGACCGAGCCGCCGAGCGGGATGTCTGCCTGCTCGGCGGCCGCGAAGCCGGTGCTCATCATGTCGGTCGTGTAGAGGGCCTGCTCGTCGGACAAGCCGTTGGGAATCTTGGCTAGGTTGAAGTCGGCGTCGTTGACCAGAAAGTACTCCGCCAGGTTGCCATCGCGCTGCGTGGTGAACTTGTAGCCGCCGAGCATGCCGCCGCATTGCGCGCTGTGGCCGCGCTGGCAGAAGTCGCAACGGCCGCAAGGAGTAATCGCGCCCACCGTGACGCGCTCACCCGCGCGAAACCCCTTGACGTTCGCTCCGACGCGCTCCACCACGCCGACGCTCTCGTGGCCGAGCACGCGGCCCTCGGGAAGCGCGATCACGCCGCGTACCGTGTGGACGTCGGAGGTGCAGATCAGCGAGGCGGTGGTGCGAATGACCGCGTCGTCCGGACCCGGCTCCGGCTTCGGCTTGTCGATGATGCCCGTCTTGTTCTTGCCGAGAAATGCGAAGGCCTTCACGATGTGTCTCCTTTCTCTTGGTATCGGGAGGCATGGGGCGAACGGCAGCGGGGATGCAATCGTCCCATGGTGACGTTTCTCATGATCTTTAGACAACGAGGATGACGATGAGAGATCCCTTGAGCTTCGGTCTCGGGTTGCCGAATGGGTTCCCGGTCGGCGAACCAAACCTAGACTTCGTGGCCTTCGCTGAACGCGCCGAAGCGCTCGGCTACGATCGGCTCTGGGCCGGCGACCATGTGGTTTTTCACGTGCCGCGCTACGAGATCTTCACGACTCTGGCCACGATCGCCGCGCGCACGCGGCAGATCTCGATCGGGCCTGGCGTGCTGCTCCTCTGTCTGCGCAACCCTGTGCACGTCGCGCAGGCGATTGCCACGCTCGATCGTCTGTCGGGTGGCCGCTTCGTGCTCGGCGTCGGGGTGGGAGGTGAGCACCCGAAAGAGTTCGAGGCCTCGGGCGTAGCGGTGCGAGAGCGCGGCGCGCGCACCGACGAGGCGCTGGTACTATTGAAGAAGCTTTGGAACGAGCCGAGCGTCGACCACGACGGTCGATTCTGGAAGCTCCACGGCGTCTCGATGACCCTTTCGCCGGGCCGCCCGCCGCGCGTGTGGGTGGGCGGCCGGGCTCGCGCGGCGCTGCGGCGCGTGGTCGTGCACGGCGACGCCTGGTTCCCCGGATTCGTCACGCCCGAGCGTTACCGCCAAGGGCTGGCGACGATCGAAGAGCTCTGCGGGAGAGCCGGCCGTGATCCTTCGACGATCGAGCGGGGTATCTTCCTCTTCGTCGGCATCGATCGCGATCCGAGCCGTGCGCGCCGCCAGGCGGAAGAGTTCCTCAGCCGCAACTATGCGATGCCCTTCACGCCGTTCGCGCCCTACGTCGTCACCGGCGCTCCGGAAGAATGCGTGGACGGAGTCCGCCGCTACGTCGATGCCGGGGCGACGCACATCACGGTGCGCTTCGCCACCGCCGACCCGCTGCGCCAGCTCGAGCTCTGGAGCGAGGAGGTTTTGCCCGCGCTTCGAGAGGTGTAAGGGAGAGGCATGCGACTGAACAAACCACGAATCGAGCCTCTCCCGGAGGTCGATTGGGACGCAGAGATCCGCGAGGCGGTGGAGCCCGCGCGCGGCGGAGTCGGCCTCGGCAAGGTCCCCAACATCCTGGCGACGATCGCGCGCCATCCGAAGCTGCTCAAGCGCTGGAACGTGTTCGGCAACCACGTGCTGTTCAAGTCGACGCTGCCGCCGCGCGAGCGCGAGATCCTCATTCTGCGCATCGGATGGCTCTGCCGCTCGGGGTACGAATGGGGACAGCACGTGCGGATCGGGCGACGCGCGGGCCTGGAGGACGACGACTTCGCCCGCATTCGTCAAGGCCCCGATGCGGCCGGTTGGGACCCTTTCGAGGCGACGCTCGTCCGCGCGGCGGACGAGCTTCACGCGGATGCGTTCGTCAGCGATGCGACGTGGGCCGCGCTGGCCGCGCGCTACGACACCCGCCAGTTGATCGACGTGTTGTTCACGGTCGGGCAGTACAACTTGGTGTCGATGGTCCTCAACAGCTTGGGGGTTCAACTCGACGAAGGCGTGAACGGCTTCTGAGATGGCCGGGCGACTGGCTAGCAA
>JBEVNX010000198.1:0-9125 GCA_040507895.1 Binatia bacterium
CGCCGGGCGATCTCGTGCTCACTCCGAGCTGGTGCTGGCACGATCACAAGAACGGCTCGGACCGCGCGATGATCTGGTTCGACGGCCTGGACATGCCGACCGTCATCGCGCTCGACGCGGTGTTCTTCGAGCCGCACCCGGATGCATCGCAGCCGGTCGTCAGTCGCAACGCCTCCGAGCGACGCTACGGCGGCCGCGGCACCGTGCCCGCCTCCGCCTCATCCGGCAGCCTGAGCTCGCCGCTTCTGAACTATCGCTGGCGCGACACGGACGGCGCGCTGTCGGCGCTCGCCGGGGAGAGCCGCGAGCCGGCGGTCACGCTCCGCTACGTGAACCCGCTCACGGGCGAGTCGGCGCTGCCGACGCTCGGTTGCGAGATGACGCGTCTGCGGCCGGGCGCGCGCACGCGGGCGATCCGCCGCGCCGGCAGCGCGGTGTACGTCGTGTTCCGCGGCCACGGCACGACCGTGATCGACGGCGTGCGCTTCGACTGGCGCCCCGGTGACTCGTTCGCCGTGCCGTCCTGGGCGGTCGTCGACCACCAGGCCGAGGAGCCCGCGGATCTGTTCTCGATCGACGACCGGCCACTACTCGAAAAGCTCGGCCTCTACCGCGAGGCGCGCCTCGACGAGCCGCAGCCGATCCGCGAGCGGTTCCGGCCACGATGAAAACGGCGCTCGCGGAGCCGCGCGTGAAGCCGCAGCGCTTGCTGGTGACGCTGCTCGGTGACCACTGGCGCGGCAAGACCGATCACATTCCGTCCACGGCGCTGCTGCGGCTTCTCGCCGAGTTCGGCGTGAGCGAGCAGGGCGCGCGCTCGGCGCTCAGCCGGCTCGTGGCGCGCGACCTACTCGTTCGATCGCGGCGCGGCCGGCGCACGTTCTACGGCCTCACCAATCGCGGCCTCGCGCTTCTCGACGAAGGCGCCAAGCGCATCTTCGGGTTCGGCGTCGATCAACCGCGCTGGGATGGGACGTGGTCGGTCGTCGCATTCTCGGTCGCCGAGGCCGATCGAGCTCGCCGCCACCTGCTACGCACGCGGCTTCGCTGGCTGGCGTTCGCGCCGCTCTATCCGGGCCTGTGGATCTCGCCCCATCCGCATCTCGAGGAAGCGGCAAAGGTGCTCGCGGAACTGGGCATCGACAACATGACGCTCTTCAAGGGCATCGTACCGAGCTGGGGATCGCGCCGCGGCGACTTCCTCTCAGCCTGGGATCTCGAGTCGCTCGCCGGCGCCTACGCGCGGTTCCTGAAGCGGTTCCGGCCGGTCCAGGTACGGCTGCGGGCCGGCCGGCTCGCTCCCTCCGAGGCGCTGGTAACGCGCACGCGGCTGATGGACGAGTGGCGGCGCTTTCCGCGCGAGGACCCCGATCTACCCGATGAGTTCCTGCCGGCCGATTGGCCGCGGCGCGAGGCGCGCACGCTGTTCGATCAACTGTTCCGCGACCTCGGTCCGGCCGCGGATCGGCGCGTCGAGGAGGTCGTCGCCGAGGAGCGCTCGCGAGCGGCCGAGGACGATCGGCGCCGATCCCGCACGGCCGCCTGATGACGCTCTCGCCCGGACGACCCCCCGCGCGCGCCGATCACATCGGCAGTCTGCTCCGTCCCGCGAAGCTCCGCCACGCTTTCCGCGACTTCAACGCGGGGAAGCTCAAGGAGCAGGAGTTTCGAGCCATACAAGACGAGGCGATCCTCGACATCGTGCGGCTGCAGGAAGAGGTGGGCCTCGAGGTCGTCAACGACGGCGAGTTCCGGCGTGGCTCCTACTGGGGCCGGTTCGTTCAGCTGACCTCGGGGCTGGCGGTCAACGACGCCGCATTCAAGTTCCACGACGATCAGGGACACGAGGTCGACTTCACCGCGCCGCACGTGATCGGCAAGGTGCGTCGCGGCCGGCCGATCGCCGTCGACGAGGTGGCATTCTTGCACCGGGTCTCGCGCAAGATCTTGAAGGTCACGCTGCCTTCGCCGTCGACGATGCACTTCTATCGCGGCTCGCGCTATGCCGATCGAGGCATCTACGACAGCCCGAGCGCGTTCTTCGCCGACCTCGCCCGTGTCTTCCGCGAGGAGATCGCCGATCTGGCGAATGCCGGCGCGCGCTACGTGCAGCTCGACGAGGTGCCGCTCGCCATGCTCTGCGATCCCGCGGTGCGCGAGAAGGTGAAACGCGACGGACAGGACCCCGATCTGCTGGTCGATCTCTACGTCGACGCCATCAACCAGGTCGTCGCCAACCGACCCCAAAACGTCGTCGTCGGCGTGCACATGTGCCGCGGCAACTTCAAAGGGCTCTACCTCTCCGCCGGCGGCTACGAGTCCGTGGCGGAGCGCCTCTTCCAGAGAGCCGACGTCAACCACTTCCTGCTGGAATACGACACGCCTCGCGCCGGCGACTTCGCGCCGCTGCGCTTCGTGCCCAAGGAGAAGGGCGTCGTGCTCGGCCTGGTGAGCTCCAAGGTGAGCGCGCTCGAGCCGGTGGATCAGCTCCGGCGGAGGGTCGACGAGGCCTCTGGTCACATCGACGCCGACCGCCTGGCGCTAAGCCCGCAGTGCGGCTTCGCCAGCACGGTCGCCGGCAACCCGATCAGCGAGGAGGACATGCGCGCCAAGCTCGCGCGCGTGGTCGAGGCGGCGCGCGCGATCTGGGGTTAGGGACCTGTGGCGACGGCAACGGAAGCGGAGTCGGTGAGGGTCGCCGGCGTGGCTCCGAACGGCCCGGAGGCTGTTCGAAGATGAGCATACCCGCTCGGTAGAGCGGGTTTTGCGAAGTGGGCTGGCGAAGAGTCCGAACCCAGGCGACCCTCACCGACTTCGCTTCCACTCGCTCGTCGGTCGACGTCCCTCACTCGGCGTCCGGCTGCGCTTCCGGTTGTGCGGCGGCGAACGCGGGCAACCGCTCGAGCGAGTCGCAGATCGCGACCAGCGTCGGATACGGGGCTAGATCCGTCGTGAAGCGCCGGGCGTTGTACATCTGGGGGACGAGGCAGGCGTCGGCCATCGTCACGGCGTCTCCGAAGCAATGGCGGGCGCCGCGCGAATGTTTGCCGGCGAGCTCTTCGAGCGCCGCGAAGCCCTCGGCGATCCAGTGGCGGTACCACACGTCCGTCGCTTCCTGGCTCTGGCCCAGCGCCGACTTCAGGTAATTGAGGACGCGTAGATTGTTGAGCGGATGGATGTCGCAGGCGATGACCTGCGACATGCCACGCACGACGGCGCGCCCCGCCGGGTCCGCCGGCAGGAGGCGCGGGGTCTGCGGATAAGCCTCCTCGAGATACTCGATGATCGCCAGCGATTGAGTGAGCACGTGGCCACCGTCCTCGAACGCAGGCACCAGGGCCTGCGGATTGAGCGCGCGATACTCGGGCTTGCGCTGCTCCTCCTTCCGCAAGTGGTGCGCGACGGTCTCGTACGCGAGCCCTTTGACCGCGAGCGCGATGCGCACGCGATACGCGGCGGAGCTGCGAAAGAACGAATGGAGCTTCATCGGCTCCTCCCTTCTCCGTGCGGCACAGCCGCGACCGAAACGTAAGCGGAGTCCTGAAGCCTATTCATCTCATACCTCAGCGGTGAAACACGAAATCCTGCCTTATTGGCTCAGGCGATGGTCGTCACCAGCGTAGGAAGCTCGGCGACGCCGCCCTCCATGCGGTCTCCCGATACCACCGGCCCGACGCCTGCCGGCGTGCCGGTATAGATGAGGTCTCCGGCACTCAGCTCGAACAGCGTCGAGAGCTCCGCGATCAGCTCGGGAACACCCCAGATGAGCTCCGAGACGTCGGCGTCCTGGCGGATCTGGCCATTGACGGAGAGCCAGATGCGGCCGCGCTGGACATGACCGCCCACCGACACGGGGCGGATGGCGGTGGTCGCGGCGGACCGGTCGAACGCTTTGCCGGTGTCCCAGGGGCGCCCTTTGTCGCGCGCCTCGAACTGCAGGTCGCGCCGCGTGAGGTCGTTGCCGACGGCGTAGCCGAAGATGTGGTCGAGCGCACCGGCCGCCGGGATGCCCCGCCCCGGCTTGCCGATCGCCAGTACGAGCTCGATCTCGTGGTGCAAGTTCTTGGTCCGTGACGGGTACGGGATCGTCGCGTGGTTCGGCACGATGGCGTCGGCGGGCTTGGTGAAGAAGAACGGCGGCTCGCGGGTGGGATCCTTCCCCATCTCACGAGCGTGCGCCTCGTAGTTCCGGCCCACGCAATAGATCCGGTGAACCGCGAAGCGCTCGCTCCGGCCCTCGACCTCGACGGAAGCCGGCTCGAGCGGTGGGAACACGTACGACGTCGGCATCGCGACTCCTTCTCTCGCTCACGACCTCAGGTCGCGCACGCGCTTGGCTTTGAACTCGCTCTTGGGCAGCGTTCCCGGCGGCACGATCTCCACGACGGGACGGAGCTCGCAGCGGGCGACGATCTCGTCCTCGATCGCTTGACGGAGCTCGCCGTGCTGGCCGTCGCCGACTGCAGGCGCGGGCTCCACGCGGATGGTCAGCACGTCGAGCTCGCGCTCGCGAGTCAGGCGGATCTCAAACTCGTCCCCCGCCGCGGCCACGCGGCGCACCGCGTCTTCGACCGCGCTCGGGAAGAGCGTGACGCCGCGCACGTTGAGCATGTCGTCGGCGCGACCCAAGAACCCACCGATGGCCCGCGGATGGCTCCGGCCGCAATCGCAGCGTGAAGGGTCGAGGACGGTGAAGTCGCCGACCAGGAAGCGAAGCTGAGGCGAGGCCTCCGAGACCAGATTGGTGGCGACCGAAAGGCCGCGCCCGCCCTCGGCCACCGGCGCGAGCGCCTCGGAATCGACCGTTTCCCAGATCTGCGTATCGCTCATCAGATGCGTGGCGACGGGCCCCTGCTTGCGGGCGGCGATCGCGCCGCACGTGTAGCCGCCCGCGGCAGGCGCAGCCTCGGTGCAGCCGTAGAACTCGTGGAGCTCGGCGCCCCAGGTGCGCTCGAGGCGCTCGCGCGTGGCGGGGATGCCGAAGCCCGGCTCGCCAGCACAGAAGAGATAGCGCACCGCGCTCGCGGCGGGATCGATCCCCATGTCTCGCATCACGCCGGCGAGATAGAGCGCGTAGGACGGGGTGCAGCAGAGGATCGTCGGACGGTATTCGTCGATGAGGCGCGAGCGCATGCGCGTGTCGAGCCCGCCGCCGGTGACGATCGGGATGCCCATCAGATTGAGGGCGTAGTGAACGCCCCAGAGCCACACGTGCGGCCCGTAGCCGAAGGCGAGGAGCGCCGAGTCGCGGCCCGGCCGGAAGCCCATGGCCCACATCGCCCGCGCGTTCGACCATGCCCACATCCGGCGGTCGAATTGCGTGTAGCGGAAGCCTCGCGCGCGCGAGGTGGTGCCGGAGCTCGCGAACAGCTGCCAGCCGCGCTCTCGCCAGCAGCCATCGTCGACCGAGGTGTACGTCCCCCACGGCGGGTTCCCGGCGACGTCGTCCGCCATCTCCTGCTTGGTGGTGATCGGGATCTTCGTCAGGTCTTCGAGCCCGCGAATGTCGCCCGGCTCGAGACCGAGGAGGTCGAACTTCCGCCGGTAGAACGGAATGCATTCGTAGGCGAAGCGCACCGCCAGCCGGAGCTTCGCGCTCTGGATTGCGCGGAGCTCGTCGGCGGAGGCCAGGTCGAGCGCGGGAGACCAGGCGGCCTCGCCGTGGGCGCGCTCGGGATCACGCTGAAACTTGACGATGGTGTCGAGCCACGCTTGGCGAATCGCTTCCAACGCGCTTAAGAAGCACACACGAGAGGATCGATACAATGGCCAAGCACGCGCTGAGCAAGGTCGTTGCTTCCACCGCCACGGCCGTCGAAGGGATCGAGAACGGCGCCACCGTGTTGATCGGCGGCTTCGGGGTGCTCCAAGGTTGGCCGGCGAGCCTGATTCAGGCGCTTCGCGATCGCGGCTCGCGCGATCTCACGGTCGTCGCCAATACGCCGGGGTTCGGACCGATGTCGCCGCAGGTGCTGTTCGAGAATCGCCAGGTGCGGAAGCTCGTCGGCTCCTTCGGCGGCTTCCCGTATCGCTTGACGCCGGCCGAGGAGATGATCGGACGCGGCGAGGTCGAGTTCGAGCTGGTGCCGCAAGGGACGCTCGTCGAGCGCGTGCGGGCGGGCGGCGCTGGCATTCCGGGGTTCTACACCCCGACGGGAGTCGGCACCGAGATCGCGCGCGGCAAGGAGGTGCGGGAGATCGACGGGAAGAGCTTCGTGTTCGAGCGGGCGATCCGCGCCGATGCTGCGCTGGTGCGGGCGTCGGCGGCCGATCCGGCGGGAAATCTCGTGTTTCGCGGCGGCAGCCGGAATTTCAATCCCATCTGGGCGATGGGCGCGGCGCTGACGATCGCCGAGGTCGACAAGATCGTCGGGCTCGGGGATTTGGATCCCGAGACCGTCGTCTCGCCAGGCGTCTTCGTCGACCGCGTGGTGCAATCGACGACGAAGATGAATCGCGACGAGCTGATCGAGCTGATTCGCAAGCTCGGGCGCGCGGCTCCGGAGAGTGGGGACATGCCTGGGCTACCGCCTGATCTAATGGCGATGCGGGCGGCGGCGCTTTTCGAGGACGGGGATGTCGTCAATCTCGGCATCGGATTGCCGACGCAGTGCTCGAACTTCGTCACCGGCCGCCCCGTCACGCTGCACGCCGAGAACGGCGTCCTCGGCTACGGGCCATTTCCCGAGCCGGGGCGAGAAGACGTGGATCTCTACAATGCGGGCGGCCAGCTCGTCACCACGCTGCCGGGCGCCGCCTTTTTCCATTCCGCAGATTCGTTCGCGATGGCGCGCGGCGGACACGTCGACAAAATCGTGCTCGGGGGGTTCCAGGTCGCCGAGAACGGGGATCTCGCCAACTGGAAGGCGCCGCATCAGCGCGCGGGGACGATCGGCGGTGCAATGGACCTCGCGGCGGGTGGCGGCGAGGTGATCGTGCTGATGTACCACGCGACGAAAAAGGGGGAGTCGAAGTTGGTGAGGGAGTGCAGCTATCCCATCACTGCGCTCGGGTGCGTCTCGAAAGTGGTGACCAATCTGGCGTTGATCGAGGTGGTGCGCGAGACTGGATTCGTGTTGCGAGAGGTGGCTCCTGGAGTGAGCGTCGAGGAGGTGAAGCGCGCGACTTCCGGTGCGTTGAAGGTGGCAGGGGATGTGAGGGAGATGCAGTTCTCTCGTTGAACCTCTTCAGGAGGGTTCGACAGTGGTCGTGGAGGCCTGGCAGGGTTGCTGCCAGTGTTGCGCAGCTCGAGTGCGCTCGTCGTCGTCGGCGCGACCCGAATCGGATGGTGCGGTTCGCAATCATGCGCCACGGCGACGATGAAGCGCGCCAGTACCTTCCTTCGCCGGAGATTGGTGCCTCGCTAGGCGCGCTGGCTGGAAATCCTCAGCACTGCGGCAAGCCTTGTCGCGTGCCCCGTCGCCTGGCATATCGTCCGCGCATGATCGAGCGCTTTCGTTCCAGCGTCCTAGTCGGGTTTCTCGGAGCGTTCGCGGGATGTGCGCCGACCAGCATCAGCCCCTCGATGATGTCGGCACCGCCCTCCTCGCTGGGTAAGCCTGCTCGGATCGCGGTCTATGATTTCGTCGTAGAGGCCAATGACGTCTCGCCGAACAATGCTCCGCTCTCCAGGCTCGTGAGGTTGGTGGGTAGCTCGCAGACGACGGAGCAGGTGAACGTCGGTCGGTCGGTCGCCAACACGCTCGCGGTCGAGCTCGTGGCGTCACTGAAGGATCTGGGGCTGCCGGTGGAACGCGCGAGCTCGGGGCAGGTGGCGGATGGCACACTCGCCATCGAGGGGCAGTTCGTCACCATCGACGAAGGAAACCGGCTGCGGCGCGTAGCGATCGGGTTCGGCGCGGGAGCCAGCGACGTCCAGACGCACGTGCAGCTCTATCTCGGCACTCCGACGGGTCCTCGCCTCGTGGACGAGTTCGAGTCCGACGCGGGTAGCTCGAGGAAGCCCGGAGCCGCCGTCACCATGGGAGCGAGCTCTGTGGTCGGTGCCGGGGTGGCGGCGGCCGGCGCGGCGCAGGGTGGCATGCAGGCGGTTACCGAGCCCAAGGACACGGCGGAGGCCGACGCGAAGCGAACAGCGATGGAGCTTGCCACGCGGGTCAAGAAGATCTTCGCCGACCGAGGATGGAGCTCCGCGCCCGTCCCGTAGGGCCGCCCCAGGTTCCGGCGTCCTCGACCAGCTTCGGAGGACCTCTTGTGCTCGCTAACGCGGACCGTTGGCCGCAACCAAGGCGGGCTGGCGCCCGCGGGTGGTCCGCGGTGAGGAGCAAATGCTTCCCGTGCAGCTGCGGCCTGGACTTTGATGGCCGCCATGGAAACCTTCGTCGCCAAGCACGCCGCCAAGATCCGGGGAACGCTCTCGTGTGAACCTGTTCAACAAGTTCAATCAGAGCTTCCAGGTACGCGTTCAATCGGAAGCCGATTCTCGCCGCCACTTGGAAGACATCGGCAACCTCGTCGTCGCCAACCAGTCGGGGCAGATGGTTTCGCTCGGCAGCTTGCTCGACGTACGGCGGGCGCTCGGGTCGGAGCTCATCACGCGCTACAATCTCTATCCCGCCGCCACCATCACGGGTGTCCCCATGCCGAAGTTCAGCTCGGGCGAGGCGCTCGGATTCATGGAGGCCACGGCCGGGAATCGCTTGCCGCTGGGTATGGACTACGAGTGGACGGGCGTCTCCTACCAGGAGAAGCTCATCGGCGGGCAAGCCTACTTCATCTTTGCGCTCTCGATCACCCTGGTCTTCTTGGTGCTAGCCGCTCAGTATGAGAGCTGGACGGATCCGGCCGCGGTCATTCTCACCGTGCCCATGGCGCTGGTGGGAATCGTCGTCGCACTGGCCCTTCGGAGATTCCCCAACGATTTGTACACGCAGATCGGGCTCGTGCTGATGATCGCGCTGGCCGCGAAGAACGCCATCCAGATCGTGGAGTTTGCGCGCGAGCTGGAGGCGGGCGGGATGTCGCCGAGCGCCGCCGCGGTGGAGGCGACACGCCGGCGCTTTCGGCCGATCCTGATGACTTCGATCGCCTTCATTTCGGGTGTCGTGCCGTTGCTCACCGCAAGCGGCGCCGGCTCGGCGAGCCAACAGTCGCTCGGCACGGTG
>JBEVNX010000201.1:0-7278 GCA_040507895.1 Binatia bacterium
TAGGAGGCTTTCATGCCGAAGCTCACACCGCAGGAGATCGAAGCCTTTCTCAACGAGCGCGAGCACCTCGCTCGCATCGCCACCGTGCGCGTGGACGGCGCGCCGAGCGTCGTGCCCGTGTGGTTCCTCTACGAGCGCGGCCAGATCCACATCACGCCGCGCAAGCACTCCGAGTTCGGTCGCAACCTGCGCCGCGACCCGCGGACGTCGATCGTGATCGACGAGGAAGGCGGCGCGTATCGCAAAGTCATCGTCGAGGGCCGCGTCGAGTTCCTCTACGAGGACGGTCAAGACGACCGCTGGCGCGACCTCTATCGCCGCATCTCGTGCCGATACGTCGACGAAGCCTCCGCGGACTACTACATCACCGAGACGATCGACCAGCCACGCGCGCTCTTCGCCATCGACCTCGCCAAGGCCAAGGTGACGACGTGGCGCATGCCGCGCGAGGGCGAGCCGTATACCGGCATCTGGGCCAAGCGTTACTACGTCGAGGGCTCGAAGATGCGCAAGCTCGCGGAGAAGGGCGGCGCCGCCGCGGCGGGCGACAAGCTACGCATCGGTTGACGCGTCGAGAGCCCCGGCTGCTGCTCGGGGCCTCGCGCGTCAGCTGCAGAGCACGTCGTTCGCGTGCATCGTGTCGAGGTATTCGCGCACGGCGCGGATCTTGCCGCCGCGGACCTCGAAGAGGAAGTGATACTGGTTCTGGTAGACCTTGCCGTTGACGTGCTTCGCGTAGGACTCGGTCTCGACGGCGACTCGGTCTCCCTCGGCAGTGAACGCCTTCGGCGTCAGTCGGATGCCGCCCGGCATCGCGCCGCCGACCCCGGCCAGCAGCTCCTTGAATTGCGCCTTGGTCTTGGTCCCGGACAACGGAAAGCTTCCGGCCACCCACCAGGTGGCGTCGTCGGCCATCAGTCCGAGCGCCTTCTCCAAGTCGTTGGCCGAGAAGTGCTTCATGAAATCGACGACGATCTGTTTGTTGGCTTCGATGCTCATGGATGCAACCTCCTTCTTCAGCGCGCCGCCTGGCGCTTCTTTTCTTCCGCCTCGCGAAGATCGCGCCGGCGGACCTTGCCGGTGACGGTCATCGGGAACTCGTCGATGAACTCGATCTCGCGCGGGTACTCGTGCGCCGCGAGCTTCTTCTTCACGTGCTCCTGGATCTGGCGGATCAGCGCGTCGGATTTCTCCGTGCCGGGCAGCACTTTGATGAATGCCTTGATCGCCTGACCCCGCTGCGGATCGGACACCCCGATGACCGCACAGGAAGCCACGCCCGTAACCTCGATGATCTTCGCTTCGATCTCGGCAGGCCCGACGCGGTAGCCCGAGGTCTTGATCACGTCGTCGCCGCGGCCCTGGAAGTAGACGTAGCCTTCGTCATCCGCGTAGCCCATGTCGCCGGTCACGCACCATTCGCCCTTGAACTTCTCCTGCATCGCCTCCGCGTTCTTCCAGTACTCCTTCATCACCACCGGGCTCTCCCGCCCGATCGCGATCTCGCCGACGTCGCCATGCTTCACCGCCTGGCCGTTCGCATCCACGACGGCGACGCGATGACCGGGAAAAGGCTTGCCGAGCGGCTCGAGCTTGTAGGGCTCCATGGCGCCGCAGGTGCCGATGAAGTAATTCGCCTCGGTCTGGCCGAAGCCCTGGTTGAACTCGACCTTCAGCTCTTCATCGACCCAGCGAGCGAGCTCCGGCGAGACCGGCTCCGCGCCGCTGACGATGCAGCGGAGCTTCAGCTTGCCGAATTTCTCCCGCGGCTTCTTGATCTCGCGCAGCGTCTTGAGGGCCGTCGGCGGATAGAGGCCGACGCTGGCACCGTACTTCTCGAGCAGGCGCAGCGTCACCTCGGGATCGAAGCGCGCCTTGCTGCGATAGGCCAGCACGGGGGTGCCGTAGGGCCAGATCGCCAGCAGTCCGTCGAGCAGCCCTCCCGCCCACGCCCAGTCGGCTGGGCTGTAGTAGAGATCGCCGTCGCGCAGGAAGTTGTAGGAGTAGTCGATGCCGTTGTGGCCGAGCACGTAGCGGTTGACGTGCAGCACTCCCTTGGGATTGCCCGTAGTCCCGGACGTGTACATGAGCAGCAGCGGGTCTTCCGCGCTCGGCGAGCGATCCGGCGTGAAGCGGTCCGACCCCTTCGCGAGCAGGTCGTCGAAATCTAAACCGTCGACCTTTCCGCCGCCTGGCAGCCCGGCCGCCTTGCCGCCGCAGACGATCACGTGCTTCAGTGTCGCCACCTTGTCGCGTAGGCCGTCGAGCTTGCCCACCGTCTCCGGCTCCATGAGGATCGCCTTGGCGGAGCTGTTCTCGAGCCGGTACTGGATCGCGTCCGGCCCGAAGAGCTTGGAGATCGGCAGCCCGATCGCGCCGACACGGTAAAGCGCCATGTGGATGATGGCGGTCTCCGGGCGCTGCGGCGTGTGTACGGCAACCACGTCGCCACGTTTGACGTCGAGGGAGCGCAGCGCGTTGGCGAAGCGACAGCTCGCCTCGCGCATCTGCCCGAACGTGTAGGTCGCTGTGTGGGCTTCGTCGTCCTCGTAGTAGAGCGCGACCGCAGCTGCCTTGTGGAACGGGCGCTCGAGACAATCGAGCGTGACGTTGTAGTCCGGCGGAATTTGCCAGCGATGGCGGGCCGATGCGTCCGCGAAGCTCTTCGCGCCTTGGACGGTGACCTCTTTCAATCCGGTCATGGTCGAGCGACCTCCCTATCGAACGACTCGGCGTATAACTCCGTGGTGTGGCACCCGCTACGCGGGATCGCCTATCTTTCGAACCATGGATCTGCGACTCGTGGAAGAGCGAGCGTTCTCCGATAGAGGCTTTTTTGCCGGCGGCCAAGGCCGCCGCGGGTCGACGAGCGCCGAGGCGCCGGCTGATTGCGGCCTGCCGCGGCCGGCGGCATGATCGATCGATGGATGCGGTTCGTGCAGCTCCTACCGCTCTAGCGCGGGCGCTGACTCGCCCGTCGAGCCGCTTCAACAGCCCCTTCGGCTCGTTCACGGAAGTCATGAGCTTGCTCTCGGTAGCGGTCGGCGGCGCAGTGCTCGCCGGCTGGACGATCGACAACGCCACGTTGAAGAGTCTCTATCCCGGTCTCGTCACGATGAAGCCCAACGATGCTCTCGGGCTCATCTTGACGGGCGGCGCGCTGTGGCTGATGCGCCGGGAGCCGGTTCCACGCTCGAGGCGGCGATGGGGCATCTTCTGTGCGCTCGGCGCCGGGCTGATCGGCCTCACCGCTTTGAGCGAGTACGCGTTCGGTTGGGATCTCGGCATCGACCAGCTGCTGTTCCGCGAATCGCACGACGTGATCTGGACTTCCCAGCCGGGCCGGATGGCTCCGACCAGCGCCGTGAACTTCCTGTTGCTCGGCACGGCTCTCGCGCTGCTCGATCGCCCGCGCCGGCACTGGCTGGTGGAAACACTGACGCTCGCGGTGGTGTTCGTGTCGCTGTTCGCCTATCTCGCCCACCTCTACGCGCTCGAGCTGCTGCACGGCACCGGCTACTACACCCACATGGCCGTTCACACGGCGGTGGCGTTCTGTCTCCTCTGCGCCGGCATCCTCACTTCCCGACCCGACCGCGGCTTCATGGGAATCGTCGCCAGCGCCACCGCCGGTGGAGTCATGGCGCGGCGGCTGTTGCCGGCGACGATTCTCGCGCCGGCCCTGCTCGCGTGGCTCGGCTTCGTCGGCCAGCGGTTCGGATACTACGGAACGGTGTTCGGCCTGGCCCTGCTCGCGCTGGCCACCATCATCGCTCTCAGCATTCTGGTGCTGTGGAGCGCGAACTCGCTCTACCGGGTCGACGTCGAGCGCGCGCGCACCGAGGCGGCGCTGCGGAGCCACCGCGAGCGACTCCAGCTGATGGTCGACGGCGCCAAGGATTACGCGATGCTCATGCTCGACGCCGAGGGCCTGGTGCAGAGCTGGAACCCGGGAGCCGAGCGCATCGAGGGGTACGGCGAAGAGGAGATCGTCGGCCAGCACTTCTCGCGATTCTACGTCCGCGAGGACTCGATCGCGGCCAAGCCGCGCCGGCACCTGACGTTCGCCGCCGCCCAAGGGGCGATGGAGGACGAAGGCTGGCGGTTGCGGAAAGACGGGTCGCGATTCTGGGCCAACACGATCCTCACGGCCCTGCGCGACGAAGACGGGCGCCTGCGGGGCTTCGCGCTGCTCATGCGCGACATGACCGACCGCATGCGCATCGAGGAAAAGCTCAAGGATGCCAACGCCGAGCTCAGCCACCGGGAAGAAGCGCTCCGCACCGCGCTTTCCGATGCGACCAAAACGCAGCAAGCTCTCGAGTCGGCGCAGCTGCAGGTCGTCCAGACCGAGAAGATGGAGTCCGTGGGCCGGCTCGCGGCCGGAGTGGCCCACGAGGTGAAGAATCCCCTGGCGATCATCCAGAGCGGCATCGACTACCTCGGTGACCGCAACGACGGCGACCCCGTGCGGAAAGAGGTGCTGAACGAAATGGAGTACGCCGTGACGCGCGCCGATCGGATCATCGGCGGGCTCCTCGATTTCTCGATGCCGGGCACGCTGGAGCCGACCTACGAGGATCTGAACGCGGTGATCGACCGGGCGCTGCTGCTCGTCAAACACGAGCTCGATCGCAGCCGCATCAGCGTCGCGCGCGCGATGACGCCGGACCTGCCGCCCGTCTGGATCGACGAGCGGAAGATGGAGCAGGTCTTCCTCAACGTCTTTCTCAACGCCATCCAAGCGATGCCGCACGGTGGCACGATGAGCGTGAAGACTTGGGTACGCCCTTCGGCCGAGACCGGTCTTCCTATCGGGTCGCGCAGCAGCAAGGTCGTGCGGCACATGGGGCGCGTGGTGGTCACCGAAGTGGACGACACGGGCACGGGGATACCCGAGAACCTCTTGCGCAAGGTCTTCGAGCCGTTCTTCACCACCAAGCCCACGAAAAAAGGTACGGGCCTTGGCTTGACGGTCGCTAAGGCAATCGTCGAGATGCACGGCGGAATGATCAGTCTCAGCAACCGCGCTCGCGGGGGCGTCCAAGTCCTCGTCACGCTGCGAACGAAAGGAGCCGCCGACGATGCCTCGCAAGCGATTGCTGCTGATCGATGACGAAGAACCGTTCACGCGCCTACTCAAGCTCAACCTGGAAGAGAGTGGAGAGTACGAGGTGCGTGTCGAGAACGAAGGGCTGCAGGCGGTCGCCGCTGCCTGCGAGTTCGAACCGGATCTCATACTCCTCGACGTCATCATGCCGGATGCGGATGGCGGAGAGGTTGCGGCCCTGCTCAAGACGCACGAAAAGCTCAGGAACGTTCCCATCGTGTTCCTCACCGCCGCCGTTTCGAAGCAGGAGCTCTCCGGCCCTTCGGGGACGATCGGTGGCCGGGTGTTCGTCGCCAAGCCCGTCAACAAGCGGGATCTCGTCGAGATCATCGAGCGCGCGCTCGGGGCACCATCCTAGACGCCGGGGCGCGACGCGTCGTTCTCGATTCGCCGAGGGAGGACGACCCGGAAACGCGGGAGGCGAGCCGTGAAGCCTGAGCAGCCCACCAAGCCGTGCGTCCTTGTCGTCGACGACGATCCCGAGACGCAAGGCTTCATGAAGGTCTTGCTCGGCGGACGCTACGAAGTGCGACTGGCGAGCTCCGGCGAGGAGATGCGTCGCCAGCTCGCAGGCGCCGCGGGCGTGGTCCGCCTCGTGCTCATGGATGTTTCGCTCAAAGGTGGCGAAGACGGCCTCGAGCTGACGCGCGCGCTGCGCAAGGAAAAGGACTGGAAGAAGCTCCCGGTGGTCGCAGTGACCGCGCACGCGTTCGCGTCCGATCGCGCCAAGGCGCTGGCGGCGGGTTGCGACGCCTACGTCGAGAAGCCGATCGACAACGAGCGGCTGCTGTCTCTGATCCAGCGGCTGATGGCAGGCACCTGAGGCGACGCGTCGCCTCGTCAGCACCGCGCGTGGAGCCGAACGTGGAGCGGCGTGAGCTCAGATGTACTCCGACTGCCGCAGCGCTAGCGAGCCAAGTACCTAACTCGCCTCGCTTTTAGCCGTACTGCTTCGGTCGCGCCGCAAACGCCAAGAGGCGTGGCAGGAAGGTCGGCAAGCCGAGGGCCTTGGTCAACTTCGGAAGGTGCGCGAGATGGCCGCAAGCGGGCTCTCTGGCCGCGCCATCGCCAGGGAAGTCTCGGACTTTGCCGTTCGGCAAATTCTCGCGAACTGCGAAAAAACCCCTGCCGCAGGAGCACTCCGAGAAGCTAGGGAATGCGCGCCTCTCGCGGCAGCGCCTCTCTGCGAGCAGAGGAAGAGGTTTTCTCGCGGAGAACGAGCGCCCGACACGGTCGAGTAGGGAAGCGCCGTTCGCCTCGAGGCCATGCCGCAAGGGAACTATCGCCACCAGACGGCTTTACCGCGAGTCGAAACCAGTGACCCGGCCGAGTGTCGTTCGGTACTTCTTGTGCCAACAACCTTCGCCACAGAGGCGATTCCCTCTTCGGCTTTGTGACTCTGGTCCTCGGTCTGTCTCTGCGCTCTGATGAGCAAGTGAAGCTCCTTCTGAAAACGCCGACGAAGATGTCGCTGGTCCCTTTCGACGCGGTTGGCTCGCAAGTACGACGCGGTGGCAACCCCGAGGGCGACGATGGAGATCAGTAACGATAGGTGCATGCGACACACGAGCATAGCCGGACATCTCCAGCCGGCGCCAACCGGTTCGCTCCCCGAAGCCGCTATCGGCCCACTCTAGCAGCCGCCCAGCATTGAGGACGTGGGCAATCGATGCCGATGGGGGCTTATCGGATTATCAGGCGCGGCGTCCTAGCTAACGGGCCGTGAACCTCGCGCTCGCCCGCGACAAGAGGTGCTCAATTAAGAAACCGACGTTTTCGGGCGTCGGTGACTACTTCCGGCCAAACTCTGTTGACTGCTTTGGGATTGGGATTTTCCAGCGATTGTTGGTATTCGCCGATCATCCTCAGATACGGAGCGATTGACTTCGTCATCTATGGCCGGCGGATAGGCAGCACAAGCGTATCGATGAAGATGGGCTGTCCTCCCCGAGACCGTAGTAAGGTCTACGGCGGACCACGGGATCACCACGGAGGTGTCCCAATCGAGAAGGGAGGACAAGCCCGATGGAAATGTACGTGGGACTGGACGTTCACAGCAAGCAGAGCGTGTTCGTGATCGAGGACGAGAACGGGAAGGTGGTGGCTCGCGGAGAAGTGCCGACGAGCCGCGAAGGGATGGAGCGACTGCGAACCGAGCACGCGCTGCC
>JBEVNX010000216.1:0-20742 GCA_040507895.1 Binatia bacterium
CTCGATCTCGTGTCGGAGCCGTTCGTCGCCGCGCCGGCTCACGCATTTTCCATCGAGTACTGGAGCGGCCCGACCCGCCTGACCGGTACTCTCGACGGCACGCCCGTGAGCGGCTTCGGTTTCGACGAGCGCACGCGCGTATTTTGCCTGGACTTCGAGATCGTAGAGGTATTGCGCGAGACCCTGCGGCATCTCCCCGCCGCCGCGCTACCGGCCGGCCGCTCCGATGGCGCACGGCTCGCGAACCTCGCCTGGGAGATCGACGGCTTCATCGCCGACGGAGATCAGCAAGCGGCGGTCCGCTACCTGAACGCCCGCGTGCGGCCCGCGATCGAGGCGCTCGCCGAGCCCCACCGGGCCCACGTCCGCACCATCGTCGACGACGCCGCGGACGCTCTGCTCCGCTGGTGGGTGCGGCCCTGAAATCCGGAGGACGTCGATGCGCCAAGTTTGGATTACTCGAACGGGTCCGCCAGAAGTTCTCGAGCTGCGCGACGCCCCGGATCGGGTGCCGCGAGCCGGCGAAGTGCAGATCCGCGTGCAGGCGATCGGCATCAACTTCGCCGACATCATGGCGAGGCTCGGCCTCTATCCGGACGCGCCGAAGCTCCCGGCCGTCATCGGATACGAGGTAGCCGGCGACGTCAGCGCCGTCGGCCCCGGCGCGGGCTGCTCCGTCGGCGAGCGAGTCTTCGCCCTCACGCGCTTCGGCGGCTACAGCGACGTCGTCTGCGTTCCCGCGTCGCAAGCCGTGTCGCTCCCGGGGAGCATGAGCTACGAAGAAGGCGCGGCGATTCCGGTCAACTACCTCACCGCCTATCAGATGCTCGTGCAGATGGGCTCCCTCAAGCGAGGCGAGCGCGTGCTGGTGCACAGCGCCGCGGGCGGGGTTGGGCTCGCCGCGATCGATCTTTGCCGCATCTACGGCGCAGACGTGATCGGCACAGCTTCGACGTCGAAGCATCCGGTGCTCCGCGAGCGGGGAATTTCGCAGCTCATCGACTACAACACGCAGGACTACGAGGCTGAAGTGAAGCACCTCACGGCCGGACGAGGCGTCCACATCGTCCTCGATGCGATGGGAGGCTCTCACTGGAAGAAAGGGTATCGCTGCCTCGCGCCGACCGGCCGCCTCGTCATGTTCGGCTTGTCGAATGCCGCTACCGGCAAGACTCGCTCGATCACATCGCTGTTGAAGACGCTGCTCGGCATGCCGTTCTTCAGCTTTCCACCGCCTCGGCTGATCAACGACAACAAAGCGCTCATCGGCGTCAACCTCGGTCACATGTGGGACAACGCTGAGCTTCTGACGAGCTGGCTCGCGCAGATCCTCTCCTGGCACTCGGAGGGCAAGATCCATCCGACCGTAGGCGCGCGCTTTCCGCTCGCCGAAGCCGCGGCGGCGCATCACTACATCCAGGATCGCAAGAACGTCGGTAAGGTGGTGCTCGTACCGTAAGCCACGGACATATTGGGGCGAATCTTGGAAAATAAGTGAGGCGAAACTTAGCCGAAGGTTTGTCCTGCCGCTCGATGGCGGCCGTGGGCCGCGCTTCCTTTTGCGCAACACGCAGGACGCGCTCTCAGCGGCGCCGCTCGAGCTGAAGCTCAGCATCGACAACCCGCGGCCTCTGCGAGTGGCGTGATAGAGCGTCTGGAGCTCCTCGATCGCGGGCGTCTAGGTTCTGCGTTACCGCGAAGGGTCGAAAGGGTGTTAGGAAGGCTGGCTATGAAGATCAAGATTCTGCATTGCGAGCGCGACGTGGTTGCGAGTCGTGAGGTGACTCACGGCCGAGTTCCGGCGACCACGAACACTGCGGGCATTGTCTCTCTAGACGCGCAGTGTGAGTGCGGTGAGATATGGGAATCGACCAAGCTCGGGGCTGGTTCGTTCAAACTAGGAATCAACCAAGTCACCATCACGTGCCCGAGGTGCGGCTCGAAGGACAAGATCGCTGGCTCCGATGTTTCCACGGTAGCGTAGGCCGCTCGCGATCAAGCTTGCCGCCGACAATCCGTTTCGCGGTCAGGCGCGCGGGCTCCTGGCGCACCCGCCACGACGATGCTTCGCTCGATCATGGGCTCTAAGCGCCGGGAGCCCGGCGGTGCTCCGAACGGCAAGCGGTGGCTTCGGCAGCGGTGCGCGCCCTTGCCGCCTGTACGCCGCCCCGGCCTCGCCCCGAATCCGCCGCAACATCGGATCGCGCGGACCCGCGGGCGAAGGCCCTGACGGATTCACGGTCGAGCCCGAGGTGAAAGGCGACCTGGTTGAAGGTAACAGCCCGAGGTTCCCGGCCTCGATCCAAACGAGCGCTCGGCGGGACGGGAAGGCCACGAAAACCCCGAAAGGCAAACCCGGCGTCAAACCTTCTCAAGCACCACGCCTAAGCGGATGATTTTGCACGTCAACGGTATCCAGGATCGCAAGAACGTCGGTAAGGTGGTCTTGACCGCTTGAGAGCCGAGCAATCGGGTCCGGCGGGCCGTGGGGCCGCGAAGTGTCGAACGTGACCTTGCCCCGAAATCTATCCTCGAGCTCGGCGGCCATCCTGGCCGCCGTCATCGATGCGCTCCGCCCGCGCGGCCACGGCTTCGATCAATCCATCGACGAATACGTTCTGCTCGAGATCGACCGCACGCTGCCATGCCTCCCGCGCCTCATGCGTCTCGGCCTGCCGATCGGCCTGCGACTCTTGGAATGGGGGCCCCCGCTGTTCGCCGGCCGCGCGAGGCGACTCACCACTTTGAATCGTCAGGAGGCGCGAGCCTACCTCCAGGGATGGCTCGACAGCCGGATGACCGCCCGCCGTCTCCTCGTCCACGGCCTTCGCGCGCTCGTCTTGCTGTCGTTCTACCAGCACCCCTCGGTGCTCGATGCCATGGGAGTCCGCTGGGATCGGCGCCTCATCGAGACCGTGCGCTTGCGCGCGGACACGCTCGACCACGCGAAATATGGCTATCCCCGCTGAGATCACCGCCGAGCTCGGCGATCGCATTCCGGAGCGCCGCATCGCCTATCCGAACACCGAGAGCGGGCGCGAGGCCCGGTGCGACGCAACGCTCGCAGCCGACGCCGTGGTGGTCGGCAGCGGCGCCGGCGGCGCGGTCGCGGCTTGCTTGCTCGCAGAGGCGGGCCTCGACGTGCTGATCCTCGAGGAGGGCAGCCTCCATCGTACCGAATCTTTCTCCACGAGCGTGCTCGAGATGATGCGAGCACTCTACCGGGACTTCGGCGCTTCGATGATCTTGGGCACGCCCGGCATCCTCTTCGCAGAAGGCCGCTGCGTGGGCGGCTCGACGGTGATCAACGGGGGCATGTGCTGGCGAACTCCGGAGCGGATTCTCGAGCGCTGGCGGCGCGACGAGCGACTGCCGGACATCGGCTCCAAGGAGATGGAGCCGGTCTTCGCAGAGGTCGAGCGCGAGCTGAACCCGGAGACGCAGGCGCCGGATACTCTCGGCGTGCACAACCGATTGTTCGCGGAAGGCGCTCGCAAGCTCGGCTGGCATCCGCGCGACAACTTGCGCAACATGCGTCGCTGCGCGGGGCTCAACAACTGCGCTTTCGGCTGCCCGACCGGGGCGAAGCAGAGCAGCCTCGTGACCTACGTGCCGCGCGGCCTCCGCGCCGGCGCGCGCCTCGTTGCCGACGCGCGCGTCGATCGCGTGGTCTTCTCGGGGGCGCAGGCGATAGGCGTCTGCGGCCGTTTCCTCGATGCCGATAGCAGGCCGAGCCATCGGTTCCAGGTCCGCGCGCCGATGACGATCCTCGCCGCCGGCGCCCGCCACACTCCGGGGATTCTCAAGCGAAGCCGGCTGCGTGCCCACGCGATCGGCCGCCACCTGACGGTGCACCCCAACGCCAAGGTCGTCGGCATCTTCGAGGAGGTCGTGAATCCCTGGTGGGGAACGCACCAGGCGCACCAGATTCACGATTTTCTCGATCAGGGCATTCTCATCGGTTACGCAGTGCCTCCGCCGGGCATTCTCGCCGGCGCCCTCCCCGGCATCGGCGAGGAGAGCGCCGCGATCATGTCGCTCTACAACCACATGTTTCCGGTCGGCTGCCTCATCGAGGACACGTCCACGGGAAGGGTCGTTCTCGGCCCCGACCGCCAGCCGCAGATGCTCTACTCGCTGTCCCGTCGCGACACCGAAACGACTCAGGAGGGTGTGGCGAAGGTGTGCGAGCTGCTGTTCGCCGCCGGCGCAAAGCGCTGCCTGTTGCCGTTCGCCGATCTCGCCGAGATTCGCTCCCCGGATGACGTCGGCCGCATTCGCGCGCGCCGGCCAGAGCCCCGCGGCATCGAGCTGATGACCGTGCACATCATGGGGAGCGCGCGCATGGCGCTCGAGTCGTCACGCGGGGCGACGGATGCGTTCGGGCGCGTCTTCGACGTGTCGGGCCTCTACGTCGCCGACGCGAGCCTCCTGCCCTCGCCGGTCGGCGTGAACCCTCAGGAGACCATCGCGGCACTGGTCACGCGCAACGCCCGCCGCTGGCTCGAGAGCGACGCGCGGCGCCCGGGCCGGAGCCGCGCACGCGCTTCGTGACCGACTTCCCGCTTGGGCTCGCCGCCGAACCCCGCTCGAAATCGCCACCCTCGCACGCTAAGATCCGAGCACAGTCATGGCGAAGGCCTCGAAGCAAGGATCCGTCGCGCAGCCGCCGGCTGCGGAACCGAAGTGGGCCGATCCGCCTCGCTGGAGTCCCTGGGTGCTTGGCGCCGCCGCATTCGCCGGCATCTTCCTCGCCGCGATCTCCACCTGGGTCCATCACGAGGTCACCCATGCATCGACCGGTTACGCGAGCTTCTGCAACGTGAACGACACCGTGAACTGCGACACCGTGGTGACGAGCCCTTACGGGATGCTCGTTCACGTTCCCGTTTCCGTGTGGGCCATCGGTTTCTACTCCCTGCTCCTCGCGCTGACCGTCCGAGTGGCCGCGACGGATCCGCCGCGGCGCGACCGCGCACGCGCCGACGCGCTCGCGCTGGCGATTGCGGGGAGCCTCTTTTCCGCCTATCTGGCCGCCATCTCGGCGTTCGTCCTCCGGGCTCTCTGCGTACTCTGCGCGGGGCTCTATGCGGTCAGCATCGCGTGCTTAGGCGCGGCTTGGGTCGAGGCCCGGCCGCTTCGCCAGGCCGCCGCGCAGCTCCTCGAGCGCTGGCACTCGGTCCGCAGGCGGCCTGCCGCTTCCATCGGCGTCGCCAGCGCCGCGATCGTCGTCCTCGGGCTGTCGGGATGGCTCGGCGCGCAGACTCGTCTCACGCGCGCGCAGGTCTTCCAGTCGAACCCGCAGTTCTTCGACTGGTACACCAGCCAGCCCATCGTCGACACGCCGATCGACGGCGGCTATTCTCAAGGGGCCGAGAAGGCGCCGATTCACCTCGTCGAGTTCTCCGATTTCGAGTGTCCGCACTGCGCGCAAGCCCACGTGACGTTGAAGGACTTGCTGCCGCGCTACCAGAACGAAGTGCGCTTCACGTATCACAACTTCCCGTTGTCCAACGAATGCAACCCCGCGATGTCGCAAAAGGGCCACGAGCACGCCTGTCGAGCGGCGATCGCCGCGGACTGTGCCGCCCAGGGCGGTAAGTTTCCGCCGTTCGCGAACCAGCTGTTCGCCAACCAAGGAAAGCTCGACGATAAGTCGCTGCATGACTACGCGAAACAGGTCGGGCTAGACGTCGATGCCTTCGACCGCTGCATGGCTTCGTCGGCCGCTGCCGAACGCGTTGCCGAGGACGTCAAGGCCGGCCAGCGGGCGGGCGTGCGCTCGACGCCGACCTTCTTCATCAACGGGCGTAAGGTCGAAGGCAACTTGACCTACGAGAAGTGGCTGTTCGCCTTCGCGGTGGAGCTCGACAAGAGCTGACGGGCGTGGCGGTCGAACTTGGCCGCTCATCTGCGCTCTGCTAAGCCCGCCGCGTGACTCGCCGGGCGCTCGTAGCCGTCGCTCTGCTGCTCGCGGCGGCGTGCAGCCAACCGCCGCCTCCTCCCCCGCCCCCTCCACCGCCGCTCGAGGTAGTGCCGAGCTTACCTCAGGAAGCTCTGTCGTTCGAAGGCCGCACCCGGGCCGTCGGTGTCGGTACACAGGCGGTCGAAATCCTCGTTAACGGCCGACCGTTGCTTCGAGGAACACTCTCTCAGCGATCCCCTCGAGAGTCGCTGCACGGTAAATACCTTGGGCACGATCTCGTCGCCGACTGTACGCTCGCGGCTCGAGTCGAGTGCTCGATCTCGGTCGACGGCGAGGTGCAAGACGCCGCCATGCGCTAGGTGTCGGCGCCGCCTTCCACGACAGATAGGCCCCGCGGCTCAGCGACCCTTCCACACCGGCTTTCGCTTCTCGGCGAATGCGCGGGGCCCTTCGCGTGCATCCTCGGACGACCAGAGCCGGGTCTCTCCCTCGAGGTGGGTCTCCATCGCTTGCTCAAGGGGGAGATGCAGGCTTTGCATCGCTGCTTCCTTGCTCGCGCGCACCGAAAGCGGCGAGCATTCGTTGATCTCCCCGGCCCAGCGCTCGGCTACCCCCATCAGATCCCCGGCCGCCACGACCTCGTTGACGATGCCGAGGCGGTGCGCCTCGGCCGCCGTGATGTGTCTGCCGGTGAGCATCATGCCCATGGCGATCTTCAACGGAATGTGACGCGGAAGACGATGGACGCCGCCCGCTGCCGCCATCAAACCGACGCGCGGCTCGGGGACGCCGAAGCGAGCGTGCTCCGCGGCGATGATCAAGTCACAGGCGAGCGCGATCTCGAATCCCCCGCCCAGTGCGAAGCCGTTGACTGCAGCGATCAGTGGCTTCACCAGATCGAAGCGACGGGTGATCCCCCCGAACCCGGTCTTCGGCAACTTAGGCACGCCGTGCTGCGTGGTCCACTTGAGATCGTTGCCCGCCGAGAAGGCCTTGTCGCCAGCGCCGGTCAGGATCGCCACCCAGACTTCCGGATCCGCCGCGAAGTCGTCGAAAACTCGGTCGAGCTCCTCGTGACAGGGCGGATGTAGGGCGTTCATCACCTCGGGACGGTTCAGGGTGATCGAGGCGATCCGATCGCGTTTCTCGTACTTGATGAACTCGAGCTTCATGCGTCCTCCCGCTCGCGGAGTCACAAGCCCGCGTCGTGGAGCAGCTTCTCTAGCACAGTCTCGGCGCGGAAAAAGCGTTCGGCGAGAGCGCGCGCGGCTTCGCAGTGGCGGGAATAGTCGGCGTCGGCCGCCTCCAGCGCCGCAGCGGCTTGCTCAATGGTGCGAAACGCGAACAGCCCCTCGCCCGTCGGATAGAGTCGCGAGAAGCCCGTGTCCTCCACGACGACCGGCTTGCCCATCGCCAGGTAACAGGCGCTGCGGCAGCTGAACCATCCGCTCTCGGAAGCCACGTAGGCTTCCTTGGCGACGCTCCACTCTCCACGAGACGACCCGATGTAGTCGCGATAGCGCTCCATGGTCGTCGAATGCTCCCCCGCATCGACGATCCTCCATCCCGCGGCCGCCATCGCGTCCCGCGGCGCCGGTCCGGACAAGGCGATCTCGAGCCGAACTCGGACGCGATTCGGCAAATCGAGGAACCGCAGGAGCTCGACGTCCTTGCCGCCGTAGACCCGGCCGCCCAGGACCGGCAGAGCGGGCTTGGTCTTCCAGGACATCACGGTCGTGAAGCGCTCGTGCCCCGGGTCGCAGCGCGCCGGCCAATCCTCGAGCGTGATCGGCTGGCGCGTCGTCTTCCACTCGAGCCCGCAGCGCGGCACTCGGCAGGCGGGGTCCATCATGTTCTCGGCCATCGTGAAGAACACGTCGTAGGCCCGGTACCAGCCGGGCTTCCGGCCGTTCGACGGGTCCCCGGCGTCCGCGGCGAGCCACGCCGCCTGCGTGTACAGCGGATCGCTGTCGTAGCAAGCGGTGACGCGCGCTCCCCGGTAGCTCTCGCGGAGCCAACAGCAATCCGAGACGTTGAGAAAGAAGTCGGCGCGTCGACAGCGTCGCCCGATCTCGTCCTCGGAGAGTCCGTAGAGCGTGCCCCGGGCATCGCGAAACGCGAACGACTTCGCCATGCCCGGGACCCGCGACATCACGCCGTACAGATGGCGCGCATTCGAGGCTCCGTCGTCGCTGAACGTTGCCCGGCTCGGATCGTAAGCCCATTGGCCGGTGTCCTCGAGGTAGGTGACGTCGCAGCCGAGCGCCGCAAAGCCTTTGACGAACTGCAGATAGTCCCAGGCGACTCCGCCGAGCGGATAGGTCCCGATCAAGCCGGTGACCACGACCTTCATCGCTTCAGCAGCCCGCGGCCTCGAGCAACGGCCGCAAGACGCGCGACGCCTCGAATTCCCCGCGGGCGATCGCGCGGGCGGCTGCAGCATGACCGGCGTAGTCCGCGCCGATCGCGGCGAACGCCTCGACCGCGTCCTCGAGGCCGCGCACAGCGAACAGTCCTCGACCTGTCGGCACAACGTCGCCGAACCCGGTGTCCTGCACCACCACCGGCCTTCCCGCAGCCAAGTAGCAGGCGCTCCGGTCGCTGAACCAGCCGCTACGCAAGCGCACGTTCATGTCCTTGGCCGCGCTGAATTCGCCCTTCGAGGCCTGGATGTAGCGACGGTAGACGAAAGGGTCGGCGGAGACCGCGAGCGGTGGTCGTAGCCCCCACCCGCAAGCCGCGAGCGCCTGGCGATCCCGGGGAGCCCGCTCGACGTCCATCGCCAACTCGAAGCGCTCGCCGGTGCGCTTGGGGAGGTCCAGGAACTTCCGCCACTCCATGCTCTTGCGCCAATGATACCGGACGCCGCGGAACTCGAGGTCACGCTCGACCGCGTCCCATCTTCCGATCGTGGTGAACGCAGCGTCCGGCGGCGGCGACGGCCCGTCATCCCAGAGATCGCCGACGACGGGTGGCCGGCTCGGCCGCCACTCGAGGCCGCCCGTCGGCAGCGGGCTCCGGGAAGTTCCGACGTTCTCGCCGAAGGTGAAGAAGAGGTTGTGCTCGGCGAGTAGCCCGCGCAGCCCGGCATCTTGGTTCTCGAGCCGGATCTGTGTGAATGCCGGATCGATGTCGAGGTAGATACGCGCCGGCGGAAGCCGCCACTCGCCGAGCCGGTTCACGCCTGCGAGGTTGACGAGCAAGTCCGCCTCCGCCAAGCCGCGGCGGGTCGCCTCGCGGGAACGGCCGTGGAATTCGTTGCGCCGGGCGTCCCAGAAGGTCCACCGGCCGCCGAATCCGAACTCGCCGAGTACCTCGCCGAGGCAGCGCACGCCAAACGCGTAGTCCTCGCCACTCGCGCCGCTGCGCGGATCGTAAGCGAGAGGGTCGTATGCGGAGTCCTCGTAAAAGAGCACCTCGCAGCCGAGTCGCTCGAAGCCCAACAGGTAGTGCAACGCCTGCCAGACGTAGCCGCCGATCGGAAAGCGGGCAAAGTAGCCGGCGACGATCACCCGGGATCGGCGCGCCAATCCTCACTCCTCCAGCGCCAGCAGCGGTCCTTCCTCCCCGGACTGGAGCCGTACCAGACGGGAGAAGAACCCCTGCTGGGCGACCAGCGCCTCGTAGCGGCCGCTCTCGATCACGCGCCCTTCGCGCACCACCACGATCTGATCCGCGTCGCGCACGGTGGAGAGCCGGTGCGCGATGATGAAGATGCTGCGGCCTTCCATGAGCGTCTTGAGCCCGGCCACCAGCAAGGCCTCGGTCTCCGCGTCCACCGAGGCCGTCGGTTCGTCGAGGATCAGAATCGGCGCGTCGCACAGCAGCGCGCGCGCGATCGTTAGTCGCTGCCGCTCGCCTTCGGAGAGATTCGCCCCACCCTCGCCGATGCGAGCATCGAGCCCGTGCGGTAGGCGCCGCAGGAAGGGAGCGAGCTGTGCCAGCTCCGCGGCGCGCTCGATCTCGGCGAGCGACGCCCCGGGCCGGCCGTAGGCTATGTTCTCGCGCACCGTGGCGGAAAACACGATCGGGGGCTGCAGCACCATCGAGACGTTTCGACGAAGCGAAGAAAGCTGAAATTCGCGCAGATCCGTGCCGTCGAGCAGCACCCGCCCAGCGGAGGGATCGTAGAAGCGCGGCAGCAGGCTGATCAGAGTCGTCTTGCCCGCCCCCGTCGGACCGACCAGCGCCACCGAGGTGCCCGGTGGCACGACGAGCGACACGTCGGAGAGCACGAGGCGTTTGCCGTCGTAGGAGAAATCGACTTCCTCGAAGCTGACCTCGCCGCGCACGGTGCGGCGCTCGAGGACGAACGGACCGCCGGCCACGACCTCCGGCTCTTCGAGGATCTCGAACACTCGCCAGATGCCCGCTTTCGCTCCTTGGATGGTGCCGTAGGTCTGGCTGAGAGCGCTCACCGGAGCATACAGCAAGGCAACGTAGCCGAGGAAGACGAACACGTCGCCGACGGTCATCTGCCCGGCCATGACTCGCCAGGCGCCGAGCCAGAGCACCAGCGCCGTCCCGGCGGCGATCAGCGTGTTGACCACACCCGAGTAGGCGGTCTGAACGAGATAGAGGCGGCGATTCGCGCGCAGGCTCGCCGAGCTCTGCCTCAGAAATCGGCGATGCTCCGCTTCCTCCTGGGTGAAGGCCTGGACGACGCGGATCGCGGACAGGCCATGCTGCACGATCGTGTAGACGTCGCTCTCGAGCTCCCGCGCCGAGACCGAAACGTCGCTGATCCGACCCGTCATGCGCTGGATCGCCACGAAAAGCACGGGGCACACGCCAAGCGCGACGAGCGTCAGAAGCCAGTCGATGCGCAGCAGCACGATGGTCATGCCGACCAAGAACATCCCGGCACTGACCACGGGGAACACTCCGTTCATCGTGAGCGCCTGGATCGCGTACGTGTCGGCGGTGAGGCGGTACAGTAGATCGCCGACTTGGCGCTTGACGTGGAACGAAAGCGACAGGCGCTGCAGGTGTTGGTAGAGGTCGCTGCGCAGGTCGTTCACCATCTTCTGGCCGATGGTGATCGTCGTCCGGTTGTTCCAATAGGAGATGGCTCCAAGCATCCCCTGCAGCAGCACCTGCGCGATCGCGCAGGCCGCGAGCAGCCCCGGTTTGCCAAGCGGCGCCCCGATGCCCAGCGGCGGGGGCTGGTCGCCGAGAACGGAATCGACGACGATCTTGAGCGGCCAGGGCCGCATGAGGTCGAAGGCGCTCATCAACCCGACCTGGGCAAGACCGAGCAGAAACGGCAGCCTGTAGGGGCGGATGTAGTGCAACAGACGCCGCGCCAGCGACGGCCGTGAGCTCGCCGCGGAGCCGCTCACGCGCGCTTTCCGGCAGGAAGCAGATTCATCGTCTGAGCGACGATCTCCAGCACGTGATGAAGGATCTGACCGAGACGATAGTTCTTGTAGAGCAGGAACCCGAAGTTCACGGTCCCGAGCACGATCGCGAAGCGAATCATCTCGCGCACCGAGAAGATCGCTCCCGCCATGACGAGCAGCCCGCAGGCGCCGAGCATCAGCTTGGCGACCCCGGACAAGCGCTGGCGGCAGCGCACGCGGAGCAGCCGCTTGCTTCCGCCGTGGTTCTCGACGGCGACCGCGATCTCCGAGCGCGCGAACGCGCCGCGGTGCACCTCGATGTCCCAGTCGTTCCAGCCGCGGTCGACGTCGATGAGGTACTTGCGCGGCAACAGGAAATCCATCAACCCCTGGATCAGACGCTCTTTCTCGATCCCTTGATCCGTCCAGTACCCGACCCGGAACTCGGTGGCGATCCAACCCTCGGGCCACTGCTGCGGCTCGGCGAAGCGCACGGGCTCGACGTCGGCGAGCCCGCGTAGCCGCCACTTGTAGCGCTCGTAAGAGCGGACCAGCGGTCCGAGATAGATGAGCAGAGCGAGCAGCAGTCGGCTCTGCACGTCGTCGTAACGGGCGTCGAGCTTGCGAGACCACGCGAGCGCGCCCGCCGCCGCCCACGAGATCGCCAGAGGGATGAACGACGGCAAAATGTAACGGCCTGACACGATCGCGCAGAGGCACAGGAACAGCGACACGACGGCCCATTCGAGCGTGAACGGAAGGTACGACACGAGGGAGCTCGGCGGCTCGTAGAGCGTCTGAAAGAGCCCGCGCCCGAAGGCGCCGTAGTAGATCACGGGCCGGCGTGACAACAGCCCGGACGGCGAATCGCCGTAAATCCTCCCGAGCCAGCGCGACTGGCCGAGCATGTTGAAGCGGTAGGGATGCTTGAAGTACAGCAGCGCCTCGGCCTTGCCGTAACCGCGCTGCTGGCGGAGATACGCGCGCACGGTATTGCGGCGAAAGTGCCATACCATCGCGGCCGGGCTGAAGCCGATCTGCATGCCGCGGTTCTGCAGCCGCCAGCAAACGTCGACGTCGTCGCCCGCCGAGGTGAACACCGGGTCGAAGAGGCTGACCTGGTGCAAGGTGCTGCGCCGGAACGCCATGTTGCAGCCTGGGATGTGCTCGGCCACGTCGTCGTTGACGAGCACATGGGTCGGGCCGCCGGGCGCCACCGCGACGCATGACGGCACCCGCGAATCCTCGGGCGGGGGCAAGTTCGGACCGCCGGCTGCCACCCAGCCGTGCCGCACCATGGCGCCGATCAGGTACGTCAGCCAGTCGGGATCGACGACGCAGTCGGAGTCGGTGAACACGACGTACTCGCCGGTCGCGGCCTCGATCCCGACGTTGCGCGCCATCGACAGGCCTTTGTTCTCCTCATGAATCACCGCGAACGGGAACCGCCGGGCGATCTCCAGGGTTGTATCGGTCGAGCCGTCGTCGACGACGATGACCTCGAAATTCGCGTAGCGCAGTTGGAGCAACGATTGGAGGCACGCCTCCATCGTTGACTCCGCATTGTATGAGCAGATGACCACCGAGACCTTCGGCGCCGCGACGAGCCGCGGCGGCAGGGCGCCTCGATAGAGCTCGCGCACCGAGTGATAGGCGGGCTTCGGGTCGCGCTCGCGCGTGACCAAGCCGAAAGCCCACCCGGAGATCGCCGAACCGCCCGTGAACCACTCGTCGGTCCACGCGAACACGAAGGTGCCGGCTACTCCGCCTTCGAAAGCGGCGCGGATTTGCCAGGATAGGATCTCCGCCTGCCGATTGGCGCCCTCGCGAATCGAATCGATGCCGAACTCCGTGAGCACGAGCGGCTTGTCTTCCGCGAGGTTCTGCAGTCGCGCCAGGTAGCGGCGGAAGGCGGCTTCTTCGTGGAGATAGACGTTGAAGCAGACGAAGTCGATGCAGTCTACGTCCAGGTACTCCGTCGACGGGAAGTTCGCGTAGCTCACCAGCGAGTCGGGATCGATCTCGCGAACGTCTTCGGCGAGCGTGCGCAGAAAATCTCGCACGCCCTCGGGGCCGCACCAGCGCACGACGTCCGGAGGGATCTCGTTGCCGATCAGGTAGGCGAGGATCGCCCGGTGGCCGGCGACGTTGCGCACCCCGTCGCGCACCAGCCGCCGGTTGGAGTCCATCGTCGCGGGCGAATCGAGGAAACAGGCATGCTGGGTCCAGGCGAGGCCGACGAGCACCCACAGCCCCGCCCGCTCGGCTTGGTCGAGCACCCAGCGCGGCGGTGGAGTGAAGGTGCGCACGCAGTTCGCGCCGACCTCGCGGATCGCCGCGAAGTCGCGCTCCACCTGCTCGCGTTCGGGAAACAGCGCGCCGTGCGAGCCAGCCGCGAAGGGCCCGTACGTGACGCCGCGGACGAAGACCTTCTCACCGTTGTGAAAGAAGAACTTCCCGGCCACACGCGGCCTGCCTCGATGCGCAACCTCGGGAGATTCGGAGACAGCCGCCGACCGCGCCACGACCGCCAGGTTCGCCTTCGTCATGGCTCAGAGGAGATTCCCGTCCATCGAGCGGCCCGGCGCTCGAATCTATCAAACGGCGACCGGGGTTCAAGCTCGGAAGCTTGCGCCCAGTCTGGGGATTTGTGAAGAAGCTGGTGATTTCGTGGCGGCGACGAAACATGGTTCACGTTCGCTCTCTTGACCACTTCGTGTTGCGCGTGCGCGATCTCGACCGCTCGCTCGCGTTCTATCACGGCCTTCTCGGGCTCCCGGTGGAAGGGCTCGAAGCTTGCCGTCGCGGCGAGCGCCCCTTCGTGTCGCTGCGCATCGGCGAATCGCTGCTCGACCTCGTGCCGGATCCCTCGTTCGAGCCCGCGGCGGCGCGCGCAGGCGGCTTCGTGCACTTCTGCGTGACGCTCGCCGATCTCCCCGACGCAGTCCGTGCCCTCCGCGAGGCGGGCGTGAGCTTCCTTCACGACGAACCGACGGCGCGCGGCGGCGCGCGCGGGATCGGTCTCTCGATCTACGCCGAGGACCCCGACCACTACGTCGTGGAGCTGAAGGAGCACTGAGCGCGCGGCACGCGCTGCCGCTCGAACGACGATCGCGGCGCCCGCCGCTCTAGCTAGGCCCTGGCGAACCTGCGGTCGAGCTCATCGGCGACGGTCTCCGCGTCGCGGCCGGTATCGAGCAGGAAATGTCGCGCGGGCGGCTCGACGAGCGGCGCGGCGCTCTCGGTCCGCTGGCGGAGATACGTCTCTTCGGTCGCATCCGAAACATCGTCGCTGCGCGAGCGCAGACGCTCTCTCACCCGGTCCTCCGGCGCTCGGCACTCGACGAACACGACCGGCACGCCACGGGCGTCTCCGATCGCGGTCACCGCTCGACGGTGGGAGGCATCCCGAAACGTGGCGTCGAGCACGACGCCCCTTCCGGAGCGCAGCAGATCGTCCGCCTGGCGTCCGAGCGTCTCGTAGGTGCGACGGGTGAAGTGCGCGCCGTAGACTGCGCGCGTGGTCTCTGCATCGGGATGCGCGAAGCGAGGTAGGCCGGCCAAGTCTTTGCGCACGACGTCGGATCTCACGACCGGGAATCCAGTGACGTCGCCGAGCACTCGCGCGGCCGTCGATTTGCCGCTGCCGGAGAGCCCGCATACGATGATCAGCTCGGGGGATCTCGGCCCGCCGGCGAACCGCGCGGCGATCCGGAAGTAGCGCCGCGCGAGATCGCGTGCCTGGCGCCGGCCCTCCGGTTCGACTTCGGCTTCCCGACTGCGCAAGCTCTCGACCTTGCCTCGCACTACGGCGCGGTAGCATTCGTAGAACGGCAGAAGCTCGGTGATCTCGGCATCGCCGGAGGCTTTTGCGTAGGACGCCGCGAATGCGTCGGCGAGCAACGGGTGCCCGAGGAAGTCGAGGTCCATGGCGAGAAAAGCGATCTCCGAGGCCACGTCGATCGAGCGGAGCCCCTCACTGAACTCGATGCAGTCGAAGATCTCGAGGTGCGGGCTGAGGCACACGTGCTCGGCGCGCAGATCGCCGTGACCGTCGCGGATCCGTCCCTGTCGAACGCGGCGCCAAAGCCGCTCCGAGCCCTGTAGGAAGTAGGACTGCACATAGTCTTCGAGCACGGCGAGCCGCGATTCGGAGACGGTGTCACCCACAAAAGGCAAGCATTCGGAGAGGTTGGCTCGCACGGTCTTCTCGATTGTCGCCGGCAGACCGTACGGGTTCCCTCGCTCCGGCGATCGCTCGTGGAACTCGGCGAGCTTGGCGGCTATCCGATCGAGGTCGGCGGTCCCCGCGGTGCCGCTCGCCAACCGTCGATCGAGCATTTCGTCTTCCGGCAGCCGGCGCATGACCACGAGGCTGTCCTCGGCATCGCCGACGAGGTCGCCGACCGCACCGAGCTCGAAGCCGCCGCCGCTGCTACGGCGCACCAGCGCGACGCCGAGATACGTGGACGGCGCGAGCCTGCGGTTGAGCTCGACCTCGGCCAGGCACCACCGTCGGCGCAGCTCGCGGGTCGAGTAGTCGACGAACGGAAACCGGACCGGCTTTTTCAGCTTGTAGACGAAGTCTCCCGCGAGGAAGATCCAGGAAATGTGTGTCTGGCGCACCTCGACCGTCGCCGCGTGGGGATAGAGCAAAGGATCGCCGAGCGCTCGCACGAGCGAGTCGTGCCGCGCGGTTCCTTCCACTTCCTCACTTCTCCTGCAACGAGCGGAGGTAGTCCACCAGTAGCTGTGATTGGAGGAGACCGGTGTACGTCTTGTAGGGCTGGCCCTCGAGCTCTTCGTCGAACACCGCGCCCCACACCGGCATCTCGCGCGGGCCGTGCGTGGCGACCTGGCGGCGGCCGTCGATGATGGCGAGCAGCGCTGCCTCGTCGAATCGGCCGCCGGCGCGCTTGGCGATCTTCGTGAGATCGGCAGGCGGCCTTTGCAGCGACGATGCGACCGGCCCATCTCCCTTCCCAGCGCTGCCGTGACATGACGCGCAGTAACGTTGGTACATCGCAGCGCCGCTCGGCGCCGAGCGCTCGCTGCAACCGCTCGCCAGCAACCAAGCCAGAACCATTCCCTTCCAACGATTCACCCGCTCGTCTCCTCACGGGACGCAGAGCACGGCTCGCGATGCGCCCCGAAGGATTTTCGCCGCTGTGCTGCCCAAGAGCAATCGGTTGAGGCCCCGAGCGGGAGAAGCTCACCACGAACGACAAAAGCTCCCCGGCGGCGAACCTGACCACCTCGAACTTCTCTTCGGCCTGCGGGAATCCGACGCCGGTGCGAAACGTACTGCGGAGCCTGCCGTCGGCCTTCACGGTGACGTCGAGCTCGGAGCCGTGCTCGTTCTACCATCGCCCGTTCATCGCGGTGTTCATGTTCCATCCTCTCAGGCTGCCGGACGCTCGAGCGCCGACAGCAAGGCGACGAGCAGGTCTCCGCGTAAGAATGCCGACAAGCCGGTGATTCTCCACGATCGGCACGGCGCCGATGCGCTCGCGCCGCAGCATACGAGCCGCAGCGCCGAGCGAGGCTTCGGGTCCGAGCGTGATTGGGTTGGCGGTCATCACCATCTCGACCGAGACCTCCTCCGGGCTGGTGAACGTGCGGCGCCCGGAGCGCGTCTCGTTGCGGATCACGTCGATCACCGAGGGAAAGGCGTCGCGAAGATCGCGATCCGTGACGATACCGACCAGACGATCATCCGCGACGACGGCCAGCTGGTTGATGCGGTAGTCCTCGAGCAGCTGGCGCGCACGGGCCGCGGTATCGAGCGGCTTGATGCTCCGCGCCGGGCTCATCCAGCTACGGACCTTCGCCGGATCCCCGGATGCCTTGTTCATCGGTTCCTCCTCGTTCGCTTCGCCGTCGAGCAGTTGGCGGCTCTGCGACACGACGCACGCAAGGAGTCTGCCATCGCAGATGACCTGTACGATCGCGCTCGGGTGCCGAATCTGAGAAAAACGCGGCGAGATTTCTCGCCACCGGGAAGCGACCTGATCCGCGCACCTCGTGCCGGCTGCGTAACCCTGCGCTTGGGAAATCGTCGAGTTGCGGAGTGTCGCCTGCCCTGCGCGGAAACAATCCCGCGGGCGAGGCAGCGTCTAACAGGTGGTATGGAAACTGCTTTTCCGGGAGGCGTCATGAAACTCTGCGAGATCATCGGGCACTGCGCCGGCATCGAGCGCACCATCGCCGAGATCTATGCGAGCTTCGCCGAGCGATGGCCGCAACCGCCGTTCGGTCCGGTGTGGCGGGAGCTGGCGAACGAGGAGCTCGGACACGGCGCATTGCTCGACAATGCCGCGCGCCTTCCCGCCGCAGGGCGCAAGGACGCCTCGATCGACGCCGCGAAGCTCGGAGCGATCCGCGAGCGCGTAGTGCAAAGCTTCCCGAAGCGCACGACCACGCTCGAGCAAGCACTCGACACGGCCCTCGACCTCGAGGAGCTCGAGCTCGACAACATCTACCGGAGGCTCCTCGCGCTCACCACCGACGACTCCCGAATGTCGTCCACCTTCCGCACCGCCCTCGGCCAGTACAGCCATCACGAGGAGCGCCTGCTTGCCGCGATCGACGAGCACGCAAAGGATCCGGCGCTGCTCGAGCGCGCGGCACAGGTTCGCAGCCGCCTGCTCCGCCGCGGCAGCGGCGGGACGAAAGGGACCTGAGAGGTCACGAGCTCCGACCGCGGCCCAGCCTGCGCCGGTCGCCTCGGGGACGGCACGGTTCACGGGCGTCGAGATCACCAGGTCGCTCGCGGCACGCGAGAACGGCCGTGCTTCGATCGATCACTTCGGGCCGATGATCGGGGGAGGCGCCTCGGCCGGTTCCGCAGCGGGCAAAGACTCCTCTGAACCCGAGCCCGAGTCCTCGGACGAAGCCGGACCCTCCTCGAGTGTCGTCGGCGGAGGGCTTTTCGATTTTGCAGTCTTCGAACGCCCGGTCGATCCCGAGGTCGCCTTCTTCTTCGGCGCGGGCATCGGGTCCGTGCGGACGATGAGGTGGCGGGGTATCTTCACCTCGCGTCCGACCTCGAGCTTCGCGCAGCACTGCGTGAGGTCGGGGTTCACCGGCTTGGTGAGGATCTGCCAGTTGCCGTACTTGCCCGTGTACCAGCGGGCGACGTCTCCCAGCGTCTCGCCGTCGTGCTCGACGCGGTAGACGAAAAACGGATCGGGTGCGGGCGGCGGAGGAGGTGCGGGCGGCGCAGGAGGTGGAGCAGGCTCCTTCGCACAGCCGACCAACAGAACGAGCGCGCATAGCAGAACCAGCCTTCTCATGACCCTACCTCCCGCCCGGGCCGCCACGCGCGGCGCGGGCACCCCAAGTTCCGCTGACTCACTCCATTCTGCCAGCGACGGAGCCCAAATGGGAAGAATTCGCTGTCGTCCGTCATCCCAGAGCGCGCGACCCCAGAACCTCGAGCTCGCGCAGCGCGCTCGCCACCTGATCGGCGGAGCCGAGGAGCACGAGGACATCTCCGGGAAGAATCTCGAGGCCGGGCTCGGGATTCACGATGGACGCTTCATCGCGAAACACCGCGGCGATCGTCGCGCCCGTGCGCTGGCGAAGTCCGAGGTCTCGGATCGAACGATTGCAGGCGGTTGGGTGAAACGGAACGACGAAATCCTCGACCACGACCTCGAACGGATATTTGGCGGAGACGAGCTCGACGAGCTCGTCCCGCACCGCCAGGCTTTGCGCGGTTGGTTCGGCGCTGGAAAGGATGTTCCGCAACACCGCCTCCGCCCGCGCGTGGACGTCGCCCACCGAGCGCCAAAAGAAAACCGCGGCCAGCGAGACGACCGACACCGCGACGAGCAGCGGCAAGCCGACCGGCAGGATCGGGGACGCGAGCGCCAAAAACACGGCGCCACTCGCGATCAGAAAGCCGAATCGTATGGTCTCGACGAGAACTCTGGCCGAGCCGCCTTCGGCCGCCGCGCCGAGTAGCCCTCTCGCGAGAAGCCCGCCGGCGTGCCACACGCCGGCAAGCGCGGGCAAGCTGGCGAGACCACAGACCGACCACAGCAGCACTTCGACGTCGTGTGGAAACACGAGTGACCGTACGCGGTGCCCGGCCGCGAGCCGACGCCCGAAGTCCGCCACCACGAGGAGCGCCACCACGAGCGCGATCGAGACGAAGCCGCGCACCAGCGCACGGCGAACGTCGCGCGAGAACCACGAGGCCTTGGCGCGGTTCTTCCGGATCCTTTCACGATAGAACGCGGCGAGCGCACGCAGGCGCGGCGGCACGAAAGGTTCGAGCCGTGTCGCGAGCCAATCCGTGCCGCGGATCTGATACGGGGTCGACAGCGTCGTCACCGCCGACACGGCGACCGTCAGCGGGTAGAGCGCATCGGAAACCACGCCGGCTTGTTTCCCGAGAGTTGCGATGATGAAGGAGAATTCGCCGATCTGGCCGAGGGCCATGCCAACCCGGAGCGCCGTGCGAGGACCGTACCCGCAAGCGACCGTCGCGGCCGAGCAGGCGAAGACTTTGCCGACGACCGTCAGCAGAGCGAGCCCGAGGACGAGCGGCGCGTGCGCAGCGATCACGCGGGGATCGATCTGCATGCCGACCGCTACGAAAAAGATCGCCGAGAACATGTCGCGGATACTCTCGATACTCTCCTCGATCCGACGAACGTGTCGTGTCTCGGCCATCACCGCGCCGGCGAGAAACGCGCCGAGCGCGGGCGAGAACCCGAGCTCGCGGGCGAGGATGGCCGAGCCGAAGCAGAGCGCGAGGACCGTAATGGTGAGCACCTCGCGCGCCGGGATGCGCTCGACGATCGCAAGCAGGCGCGGAACCAGCAGAAGGCCGATCACGATCGTGGTCACGACGAACAGCGTGACGGCGCCGAGCACGAGCAGCGCCTGACCGACTGCCACCTCGCCGGCGCGCGCGAGCGAGGAAAGCAGCGCGAGCATTACGATCGCGCCGAGATCCTCGACGATGAGTATCCCCATGACGATGCGGGCGTACTCCTCCCTCGTCTGGCGCAGCTCCGCGAGCGCCTTGGCGATGATGGTCGTCGAGCTGATCGAAAGGATCGCTCCGAGGAAGACACTCTCGGTCGTTCCCCAGCCCGCGAGCCTCCCCGCGGAGAACCCGAGCCACACCATGACGGGAATCTCGAACGCGGCCCCGGCGACCGCCACGCCGCCCACGCGACGGAGCTTTCGCAAGCTGAACTCGAGGCCGATCCCGAACAAGAGGAGTGTGACGCCAAGCTCGGCGAGCGTCTCGATCGAGTGGCCGTCGCGCACGAAGGCGAAGGGAGGCGTGTGTGGACCGATGATGACGCCAGCCAGTATGTAGCCGAGCACCACCGGCTGGCGCAGCTGGTGGAACAAGGCGGTCACGATCCCGCTCGTCACCATGACGACCGCCAGATCGCGGACGAGCGCGGACTCGGTCATCTCCGAGATCCCTCGGGCTTGCTGCAGAAAGGG
>JBEVNX010000224.1:0-7252 GCA_040507895.1 Binatia bacterium
CGACCCGAGGAATGGAACGCCACGGCGCGAGCCCTGCGGTACTGGTGGGGACAGCACGAGAAGCAGCGCATCGGCGGGCCCTGGTGGTACTACTTGCCACTCGAGATCGGCTACGAGGCGCTGATCTTCTTGCCGGCGGCGGCCATGCTCGTTCGCTGGCTCTTCCGCGGCGCCGGCTCGCGCGTGCAGGCGCTGTTCTTCGTCTGGTCGGGTCTGGCCTTCGCTCTCTACGCGTGGGCGCAGGAGAAGGTGCCGTGGCTGCTGATCCCCGTGCTGCTGCCGCAGACGGTAGTCGCGGCGCACTGGCTGGCTCGGCGCAGCGCCCGAGAGCTCCTGTGGGGTTCGCCGCTCGTGGCCTTCACGGTTTGGTCGCTCGTGTGCTCGAACTATCTCTACGATGCGCCGCGCACCAGCGAGCCTCCCGCCACGGCTCACTTCGAGCCCCTCGTCTACGTCCAATCGACGTACGACGTTCCGGCGATCCTCGCCGAGATCGACGCAGCGACTCGGGCGCTCGGCACGGGCAAGCGCACGGAGATGGTCGTCGTCGGCGATGCGACGTGGCCGTTCAGTTGGTACCTACGCGACTACCCCGTGCATTGGAACTCTATGCCGCGTCAGACGAATGCGCCGATCCTGGTGGTGGACCCGGACGATGCCCCTCGTCTGCAAAAGGACCTCGGCGAGCGATACACGGCGAAGCGCTTCGCGGTGCGTGGCTGGTGGCAGATCGAGTGGGACAAGATGACTCCCTGGACCCTGCTGCGCTTCCTGGTGGAGCGTCGCGTGTGGAACGCGACGGGCACCACCGACGCCGTGCTGCTGCTGGCCAAGGATCTTTCCCCGCAGGCTGTACTGCCGACCGTCGAGCTGCATGCGCCGCCGCCGGCGCGGGAGTATCGGGCGGCGGGGATACCCTCGTCCGGCCGCCGCCTGGGTCGCCCCGGCGTGGGGCCCGGAGAGTTCGCCGAGCCGCGCGGCCTCGCCGTCGACCTCGACGGCGCCCTGCTGGTCGCGGACTCGGGGAACAACCGAATCCAGAAGCTGGGCCCGGACGGGAAAGTGCTCGCGGTGTGGGGCGGGCCGGCCCCCGGGAGCGACCCCGGACAATTCCGCCAGCCTTGCGGTGTCGCCGTCGGGCCCGACGGCTCGATCTACGTCGCCGATACTTGGAACCATCGCATCGTGAAGCTCGATCGCACCGGCCAGTTCCAGCTCGAATGGCGGGAAGAAGAGCAGGGGTTCTGGGGACCGCGCGCGATCGCCGTGGGCGCCACCGGCACCGTGTTCGTCGCCGACACCGGCAACAAGCGTATTCTCGCCTACGACTCTGCGGGAAACCGGCTGTTCGTCTTCGGGGGCGAAGGCAACGAGGCCGGCAAGCTGATCGAGCCCGTCGGGCTCGCGCTCGACGCCGCGAGCGGCACGCTATACGTCGCCGACACCGGCAATCACCGCATCGAGGCTTTCGACCTCGAGGGTCGATTCCGTTCGGCGTGGCCGGTGTTCGGCTGGCAAGAGTTCTACACCGAGCCGTATCTCGCCTGGCACGCCGGCACGCTCTGGGCGACGGATTCATTCAACCGGCGCGTCAACGCCTACGACTCGCACGGGACGTTGCTGCGATCGATCGACGGCGGGGCCGGCTCCCTGCTGCTCGGACGACCGACCGGCATCGTCGTGGCCGAAGGGCGCGTGTACGTTTCAGACCTCGCCGGGGGATTCCTCGCCGAGCTCGACACAGCAGTCGCCTCGTCGTCGATCGAGCCGCCGCGTCCGCGGCGCGGCGGGCTACGGGTTGAAATGTCGCCCTCATCCCCTACAATCTCCGCAGTGAGGCCCGCCCCTTGATCGTCGAATGCCCGCGCTGCCGCGCGCGCTACCGCGTCGAGTCCGACGTGCTGTCCCAGGACCAGACGTTCAAATGCTCGCGTTGTAGCCATATCTTCGCGCACGAGGCGCAAGGCACGCTCGAGCCCGAGCCGGCGATGGAGGCCCGCTCCGCCTCGCCCCGCCGCGAGCCGGCGGGGCGAGGGGCGGAATCGTTGGCCTTCACGTTCTCGAGCGGGGCACAGTCTGCTTCGGCACCGGCCGAGCCGATGGCGCCTCTCCCGCTGCCTCGCCGGCCCGTCGAGCCAGCTCAGGACTACTCGTTCGACGACGACGGCGACCTGGATTCTGCGACGCGCGACGGCGACGAGGAGCCGGTCGTCGAGCCGGATGACGAGCCACGGTTCGTGCGCGGCGAGGACGACCTGCGGGTCGAGCCAGAGCCCTCCGGCGCTGCCGGGCGTCCCTACCTCGTCTACCTCGCCCTGCTGGTCGTCGCCTACGCGATCTTCAGTCTCGATCTACTCAATCACCCGGCGCGAGCCGAGAAGCTGCTCGCCTCCGTACCGATCGTCGGTAGCGTGCTCACCGAGGATCATCTGCTGCAGACCCGCATCCAGCTCCAGGACGTGGAAGGAGTCTACCAGCAGATCAAGGAAGACCGGCTCGTATTCATCGTCTCCGGACGGGCCGTCAACACTTCGAACGGCGCGCTGAAGGGCGTGCAGATCGAAAGCACGATCGTCGACGCGAACAACCAAACGATCGAGGCCAAAAGCATCTACTGCGGCAACGCGATGTCGCTCAAGATCGTCAAAGATCTCTCCTCGAAGGAGATCTCGTTGCTGCAACGGCTCGAGCCCACTAAGCGCTTCGAGATCCGCCCCGGGGAGTCCGCGGGATTCAGCGTCGTGTTCCTCAACCCGCCGCTAGGGTTGAAGGAATTCACGGCGCGCGTGGCGGCGGCGCAGCCGTCGGCGACCTGAGCGTTACTGCTTTTCCGCTTCGGGCTTTTTCGCCTCGCCGTCCTTGGGCGTCACGTCGATCGAGTCGGGCTCGTTCAGAGCCTTGCGGAAATTGCGGATGGCGCGTCCGAGGTCTCCGCCGATGTCGCCAATCTTGCCGGCGCCGAACACGACGACGACGATCAGCAGAATGACCATGAGCTCGCCAAAGCCCAAACCGAACATGGTTCCCCCTCGGGCCTCGAACCTACTCCCTGAGCCGTAGGCCCGCAAGCGTGCCTTCCGGGCGAGCTAGCGAGTGGTTGCCATTTTCGTTAGAGTCGCAAGTCATGGCGGGCGCTGCCGAAGTCTCGATGGACCGGCGGGGAAGCTTGCTGCTCCCCTTCGCGCTCTCGTTGTTGGCGCACGCGCTGTTCATGCTGTTGTTCGTCGCGGGCGCCTGGCGGGCGCCGAAGCCCGAAGAGTCGCCCTTCCAAGTCGAGATTCTGCAGCCGCAGACCGCCCCGCCCCCGTCGGCCGTCGCCAAGGCGCCGCCACAACCGGCCGAGCAACCCGCCGCGCCACCCGTCGAGCAAGTGGTGCCGCCGCCGAAGAACCAAATCGTCAGCCCACCAGACAGTCCGGAGGAAACGCCCGAGAAGGCCCATCTCTTCAGCGACCGTGACAGCAAGGCGCTCGAAGAGATGGTGAAGCGCGGTGAGCCCGCCCCGCCGGCGAAGCCGCCGCAGGAGAGGGCGAAGCCGGAGACCGCCAAGCCGAGCGCGCAGGACAAGCAGCTCGCAACGAAGGCGAAAGGCGCGCGCGAGGGCAGCGACCGCGCGTCGGACACGGCGAAGTCGGAGACCAAACCCTCGACTCCGGCGACGCGCACCGCGCCGGTCGTCGGGCTCAGCGATCTCTTCGTTCGGCCGTCCGAGCTGGCGCGCGATCCGACGCTGCGCAAGGGGGAAGCGGGCGAGGACGACAAGACGGCGGAAGGCACGCGCGATCTGGCTTCGCTCAGCCGGCCGGACCTCTGGGCCAATCCCGGCGAGCGAGGCACCCCGGACTACCTCCCGGACGTCCGGCAAGGCGACTTCACGCTGCTCAATACTAAAGCCGATCGCTTCGCGCCCTTCGTGCGTCGCGTCGGTCTGCGCGTCTTCCAGAGCTTCAGCATGGAATTCAAGCAGATGATCTACGCCGGGAACGTGCCGCAAGGCAGGGACGACGTGGAGATCGAAGCGGTGATGAGCCCAGACGGCCACCGCACGGACGTTTACCTGAAGCAACGCTCAGGAAATCTTTCCAGCGACCGCGTGTTGCTCGGCACGCTCAACGACGCCATCTTCTTCGATCACAATCCGCCGTCCAAGGCCGTCGCCGAGGACGGTCGGATCCATTTCGTGTTCGCTCTCAACGCATCGGTCTGGTACGGGCGGGACGATAACGGCCGCCTGCAGCCGGGCGGACATTGGATCATGGGCGTCGGCTTGCTGTGAGCAGCGACGCGGTCTGATCGAGCGTGCTACGACGGCGCGGCGCGTCGCCAGCGCAGGCGGGGCCGGCGTGCTGCGCGCACTTCGTCGAGCCGCGAGACCCGCGTGCGATGCGGCGCGCTCTTCACTCGCCCGGGGTCCTCACGCGCCTCGGCGACGATCGCGTGCACCGCGGCGGCGAATTCGTCCAGCGTCTCGCGGGTCTCCGACTCCGTCGGCTCGATCATGATGGCGCCGCTGACGATCAGCGGGAAATAGATCGTAGGCGCATAGAAACCGTGGTCGAGGAGCCGCTTGGCGAGATCCAAGGTCTCGATGCCGAGCCGCTCCAGCGTCGAATCCGAGAACACGCATTCGTGAAGGCAAGGTGAATCGTAAGCGAGCTCGAGCACCCCCTCGAGCTGCTTGCGCAGGTAGTTGGCATTGAGGATCGCCATGCGCGTGGCGCGCTTCATGCCGTCGCCGCCGAGCGAGATCATGTAGGCGTAGGCGCGCACGAGCATGCCGAAGTTCCCGTAGAACGCGCGGATTCGACCGATCGACTTCGGAGCGTCCTCGCTAAGGGTGAAGCCTCCGTCGCCGTGTACGATGCGCGGCACCGGCAGATAGGGAGCGAGCACCTGCTTCACGGCCACCGGCCCTGCGCCGGGGCCGCCGCCGCCGTGCGGAGTCGAGAAGGTCTTGTGCAGGTTGAACTGCAGCACGTCGGCGCCCATGTGACCGGGTTTGGCCACGCCTAGGAGTGCGTTCATGTTCGCCCCATCGAGATACACGAACCCGCCCTTCTCGTGCACAGTGGCGGCCACGCGCGCGATGTCTCGTTCGAAGAGCCCGAGCGTGTTCGGGTTCGTGACCATGATCGCCGCCGTCTCGCCGTCGGCGAGCCTCGCGACCGCCGCCGGATCGATCATCCCCTCGTCGTTCGAAGCGACCGGCACGACCTGGTAGCCGCACAGCGCGGAGCTCGCGGGATTGGTGCCGTGCGCGCTCTGCGGGATCAGCACATTGCGCCGCGGGCGGCCTTGGCTCACGTGATGGGCGCGGACTATCTTGATCCCCGCCAACTCGCCGTGTGCGCCCGCAGCAGGCTGTAGGCTCACGGCGTCCATGCCGCTCACCTCGGCGAGCAGGCCTTCGAGCTCAGCCATCAGCTCGAGCGCACCCTGCGCGGCTCCGGGTGGAGTGAGCGGATGGAGATCGGCGAACCCCGCCAGCCGGGCGACCTTCTCGTTCAGCACGGGGTTGTACTTCATCGTGCACGAGCCGAGGGGATAGAAATTCGTGGCCGCGCTGTAGTTCCACTGCGAGAGCCGCAGGAAATGGCGTAGCACCTCCATCTCCGACAGCTCGGGAAAGTCCTCGAGGTCATCGCGGCAGAGCTCGGGCGCCACCGAGCCGGCGGAGCGTTCGGACTCTGCGAGGGGCGGAAGGGTGTACCCGCGCCGCCCCGGCGAGCCGCGCTCGAAGAGCACCGGCTCGTCGAGACCGGGACCTCGCGGCGGGCGCGGATCGGTCACGCCGCGAGCGCCTCCGCCAGGCGGTCCATGTCGGCGACCGAATGGACCTCGGTCGCGCAGACGAGCAGCGCGTCCTCGAGTTCGGGAAACGAGTCGCCGAGGGTGACACCGGCCAGCACGCCGCGCTCGAGCGCACGCTCGTGCCGACGGCGCGCCTGCGGCAAGCGCACCGCGAATTCGTTGAAGAAGGGCGCCGGGAACAGCAGCTCGGCCCCCGCCTGCTCGCGCAATCGGGAAAGCGCGTAGCGGGCTTTGCGCGCGTTGTGGTCCGCGAGCTCGCGCAATCCCCGGCGGCCCGCGAGCGCGAGGAACACGGTCGCGGCGAGTGCGCACAGGCCCTGATTCGTGCAGATGTTGGAGGTGGCGCGCTCGCGCCGAATGTGCTGCTCGCGAGTCGCGAGCGTCAACACGTAGCCGCGCCGGCCCTGCTCGTCGACCGTCTCGCCGACGAGCCGCCCCGGCATGCTGCGCACGAACCGCTCGCGCGTCGCAAAGAGGCCGAGGTACGGGCCGCCGAACGACAGCGGCATGCCGAAGCTCTGTCCCTCGGCCGCTGCGACGTCGATGCCGAGCCCGCCGGGGGAGCGCAGGATTCCCAGCGCCAGAGCTTCCGCCGTCACGCTGATCGGGATGGCCCCCGCGGCATGCGTCATCTCCGCGATCGCGCCGAGATCCTCGACAATGCCGAAGAAGTTCGGATACCCGACGACCACGCCCGCGGGGGCGGGCTCGAGCATCCGCTCGAGCGCCGCGCGATCGACGCGCCCGTCGGCGGCGAACGGGATCTCGTCGCACTCGAGCCCGGCGAGCCCCTCCAGGTAGGTGCGCACGACCTGCCGGTACTGCGGCGGCAGCGAAGCCGCGACCAGCACGCGCTCCGCCTTGGGCATCAACCGCTTGGCCATCAATACGGCTTCGGCGGTCGCGGTCGAGCCGTCGTAGAGGCTGGCGTTGGCGACCTCGAGGCCGAGGAGGGAAGCCACGAGCGTCTGGAACTCGAACGTCGCTTGCAGCGTCCCCTGGCTCACCTCGGGCTGGTACGGCGTGTACGCCGTCGCGAACTCGCTCCGCTGGATGACGTGGTCCACCACCGAGGGAACGAAATGCGGGTAAGCGCCGGCCCCCGCGAAGCAGAGGAGCTCGGGGCTGACGCGGTTCGCGCCGGCCAGCTCGACTAAGCGCCGCGCGGCGTCGGCCTCACCGAGGCCGTCGGGAACGTCGAGCGTGGCTTGCCGGAGCAGGTCCTGCGGAATGTGCGCGACCAGGTCGTCGAGGGATCGCAAGCCGATCGCCGACAACATCGCGGCGACGTCGGCCTCGGTGTGCGGGATGTAGCGCATCGCGGAGATGGACGGCGGGAGCGACGAACTAAGGCGCCGGAAGCACCGAAGCGGAGCTGGAGGCGGAGTCGGCGAGGGTCGCCGCCGTGGACGGCAACGAGCCCGGACCAAGGCGATCCTCG
>JBEVNX010000247.1:0-13256 GCA_040507895.1 Binatia bacterium
CAAGCACGTGCGAAGGCAGGGTTTTCCGAGAGGAAGCCGTATCCAGGGTGGATGGCGTCCGCGCCCGTTTGGCGCGCGGCGGCTATCACCTTGTCGACCGCCAGATAGCTCTCGCGCGCCGGCGGCGGCCCGATTAGCACGGCGGCATCGGCCATCTGCACGTGCAGCGCGTCGTGATCGGCCTCGGAATGGATCGCCACCGTCCCGATGCCCATCTCGCGACAGGCGCGGATCACGCGCACGGCGATCTCTCCCCGGTTGGCGATCAGGATTCGCTCGAACATGGCCTCACATGCGAAAGACGCCGAAGCGCGTCTGCGGCATCGGCGCGCCGAGCGTCACGGCGAATGCCAGACCAAGAGCATCGCGCGTCTCTACGGGATCGAGCACGCCATCGTCCCATAGGCGCGAAGTCGAATAGTAGGGGCTGCCCTCGCGGTCGAACTTTTCGAGGATGGGATCGGCGATCTCCCTCTGACCCGCCTCGTCGAGCGTGGCACCCTTGTCCTTGAGCTGTTGAATCTTCACCGTCACCAGCGTCTGCGCGGCCTGCTCGCCTCCCATGACCGAAATGCGCGCGCTCGGCCACATGAACAGAAAGCGCGGCTGATACGCGCGCCCGCACATGCCGTAGTTGCCGGCGCCGTACGAGGCACCGACGATCACGGTGATCTTCGGCACCATCGCGTTAGCCGTCGCGTGCACCATCTTCGCGCCGTCCTTGGCGATGCCGCCTTGTTCGTACTGGCGGCCGACGATGTAGCCCGTGATGTTCTGCAGGTAGAGGATCGGCACCCCTCGTTGGCAGCAAACCTCGATGAAGTGCGCGGCCTTGAGCGAAGATTCGGAGAACAAGACGCCGTTGTTGGCGAGGATGCCGACCGGGATGCCGTGAACGTGAGCGAAGCCCGTCACCAGCGTGGCGCCGTAGCGCGCCTTGAAACCGTGGAGGCGGCTACCGTCGACGAGGCGGGCGATCACCTCGAGGATGTCGAGAGGACGCCTCGGGTTCCTCGGCACAATGCCGTAGATCTCCTCGGGGTCGTACGCCGGGGGCTCGGGCGGCAACCGGTCGACCTCGGCCCGTGCGCGTGAGGGGAGGTTCTCGAAGATCGCTCGCGTGATCTCGATGGCGTGCGGATCGTCCTCGGCAAGGTGATCCGCTACACCCGATATGCGCGTATGCACGTCCCCACCACCGAGGTCTTCGGCGCTCACCTCTTCGCCGGTCGCGGCTTTCACCAGGGGCGGGCCGGCCAGGAAGATCGTTCCTTGCTCTTTGACGATCACCGCCTCGTCGCTCATCGCCGGCACGTATGCCCCGCCCGCGGTGCACGAGCCCATCACGACGGCGACCTGCGGGATTCCGGCCGCCGACATGCGTGCTTGGTTGTAGAAGATGCGTCTGAAGTGCTCGCGATCGGGAAAGACTTCCGCTTGCATCGGCAGAAATGCGCCGCCCGAATCGACGAGATAGACGCAGGGGAGCCGGTTCTCGAGGGCGATCTCTTGAGCGCGCAGGTGCTTCTTCACCGTCATCGGATAGTAGGTACCGCCCTTGACGGTGGCATCGTTGGCGATGATCAGCGCCTCGCGTGCCTCGATCCGGCCGATCCCAGCGACCATGCCTGCGGATGGCGCTTCGCCGCCGTAGAGATCGTTGGCCGCGAGCGGCGAAAGCTCGAGAAAGGGCGTGCCCGGATCGAGGAGCGCATCGATGCGCTCGCGGGCGAGCATCTTGCCGCGCTTCTTGTGTCGCTGGCGGTGCTCCTCGGGGCCGCCGCGGCGCGCCTCCTCGATGCGTCGGCGCAGATCGTCGGCGAGCGCCCGGTTGTGCGCGAGATTCTCTTGAAAGTCTGGAGACGAGGTGTGGATCTTGGACTCGATGCGGTCCATTGCGCCGCCGAGCGGCTTAGCAATTTCCGCGCGGGAGGCATAGGGGCTCGGCGCCTCGCGTCGCGAGCCATTGGCTGCCCCCGTTGTTTCGCCGATCCCCAGAGTCAGTCAGGCGTCCACGGGACGGCAGCGGCGGCAGGCTCGGTAGCCGGCGGCGCGGGCTTCGCGCAGCGAGGAGAAGACCACGCGGTGGCGCTCGCCGATGCGCTGCTCGTCGGGGCAGCCGTGTCGGCAGACGATGCGAGTGGTGTCGGCGCCGACGAGCGCGGGGGTCTCGCGCTCCAGGTCGAGAAGGCACGTCTTCAGCTCGAGGCCGAGCGCGTAGCCGCCGAGGCTGCCGTCCGTGCGCAGCACGCGGTGGCATGGCACGACGATCGACACGGGATTGCGGCCGAGCGCGATGCCGACCGCCCGCACGGCCTTCACGCAGCCGATCCGCTCGGCGATCCAGCGGTACGAGCGCACCTCGCCGAAGGGGATAGTCGCGGTCGCATCGAGCACCGAACGCTGAAAGGGCGCGACGGCAGAAAGATCGACCGGCACCGTGAAGAAACTGCGGAGCCCCTGCATGTATTCGGCGAGCTGCTCGCGCGCCTGTCCCGCCAGCGCCCGCGCTCGCCACGAGTCAGCCTCGGTTCGGCCGGTTCCCGGCCGGAGGCGGGCGACGCCCGCGTTCGAGGCGGCGATGTCGAAGCGGAGCGCGCCGTCGCCTCGCTGGTCGCGCTCTCGAACGGCGCGCAACGCGCGCTCGGCGAATCCCGCGGGCGGCGCCGGCGGGTCGAGCAGCTCTCGGAGACGATCGTCGTGCGTTCGTGGAGTCATGGGTTGGCCTCGTTCAGGTGATGGCGCATGGCGCGTTTGGCGCGCCCGAGCTGGGTCTTCACGGTATTGACGGAGATACCGCGGATGCGGGCGATTTCGCCGTAGGACAGATCTTCGACGTAGCAGAGGAGTAGGATCGCGCGGGCCTCGGGGGGGAGCCGACCGAGCGCGCGGTCGACGTCGACGCGATCGGCTAGCGGCACGGTCGGCTGTGTTCCGGGCCCCGCGGCTTTCTCCCGCCGACGGCTGCGCTTGCGCCAGAGGTCGATGCATACGTTGGTGAGCACTCGATAGAGCCACGTCGATGGACGCCAGTCGTCCCGGTAGGCCGAGGCGCCGCGGTAGATGCGCAGGAGTGCGGTCTGCACCGCGTCTTCGGCCTCCGCGTCGTCTCCGAGCATACGCCGGGCGACGGCGAAGAAGCGCGTCTGATAGCGCTCGACGAGCGCGCTGAAGCTCCCGTGGTCGCCCGCCGCGGTGGCGGCGAGCAGCTCGGCGTCCGAAGCCTCGCCGCGATCGCGCGGCGCGGTCGCGGGAATCACGTCACGCGGCCTCGTCGAGGTCGGCCGCGGCATCGACGAGTTCGGGCGGACGACGGAGCGCCGACCCGGCGAGCGCAAGCGCAGCGACGTCAATCGCAAGCGCGACCCCGGCGAGCACGAGCTCGATTGCGGTGAGGTGGCCGAGCGCTGCGGCCGAGTCGGCGAACAGGCGGGCGAGTAGGAGCGTCATGTCGGTTCTCCCTTCTGCCCGTCATACGCGCCATGCTAGCCGTTCGGGTGACACTACGGCGGATCGACGATTGCCCCGTGGGCGCGGAGCTTGGCCCGGAGCGTCTCCACCGAAAGCGCTCGCAGGGCTCCTCCGCCACTCGCAGCCATCGCCGCGGCGGTGCCCGCCGCCTCGCCGGTGGCCATGCAGGGCGGGATCTCCTTCGTCGAGTGATGCACACGGTGATCGACGGAGATGCAGCGCCCCGCGGCGATCAGGTTGTCGAGGCCGCGAGGCAGCAGCGATCGGTACGGGATCGAGTAGAGCGTTTCGTACTTCGTCCAGTTCCCGGTGAGCGCGATCGTATCCGGGAAGCTCTTGTCGGCATCGTCGCGCGCCAGAACGTACTCGCCGCCGAGGCGGCGGCTCTCGGTCACCCCGAGCTGCGTGGCGACGTCGCACAGGTGTGCGCGCGCGAAAGCCGGGAGCTCGCGCCTCAGATGGTCGACCTCGTCCATCACCATCCGCCTGCACTCGAGCTCCGCGTAGGTGAGATCCTCGGGATTGGTTGCGTCGATCTGCCGATCGATGCGGCCGGTCGCCCCCCAAGGGAACAGCACACGTCCCTCTCCCGGCGTGTGGAAGAACTCGCCCTTGGCGTCGATCGCCGATTCCACTCCCTGCACGCCACCCATGCGGAACCAGAGCCAGGGAAAGACTTTCTCGCTCTCGAACGGCGCCCCGGCGAGCGCATAGACGTCGCCGTCCCCGGTGGTGTCGACGACGACATCAGCGAGGATTGCGAAGCGTCCCGACTTGCCTTGAAACGCGACGCCGCACAGACGCGCACCGTCGACGATGGGATCGCACGCCCAACAGTGGAGCAAGAGGCGAACCTTCGCGTCGGTCACCATCTGCGCCAGAGCCAGCTTCGCCTCCTCCGCGTCGTAGGCGACGGAGTAGCGCACGCGGTGCGGGCCCTTGCCCCACACCAGCCCCCAGCGCGCGTAGTGCTTCACCCGCTCCAGGTCCGTGGAGTTCCACTGCTCGCGCGGCGGCGCGACGGCGGCGCCGCGCTTGGCCAGCCGATCGGTCAGCTCCTGGCAAAGTCCGCTGACGACTTGCCGCCCGAGCCCGTCGTCGAGGGTGAGGAGCAGGATGATGAGGCCTCCCGTGGCCAGGCCCCCGAGCTGGCCGTAGCGCTCGACGAGCATCACGTCCGCTCCCTCGCGAGCTGCAGCGACGGCCGCCGAGACCCCGGCGCTGCCCCCGCCGACCACGAGCACTTGCGTCTCGGCGAGCACCGGCGTCTCGCGCGCGGGCTCGCGGACCGTGCGCGCGCCGCTCCGGGCGTGACTCCGCGCCTGTTCCATCAACCGGCCACGGCGGCCCCGGCTTCGACGAAGAGCAGTCGCAGCAGCGAGCGGTGGCAGTGCGAATCGTCCAGGCAGTAGCAACCGATCGAGAACGCGGCGTGCCGCGATAGCGCGGCGAGTAGCGCAACCAGACGGCGGCGCGCAGGCTCGGCCATCTCGCGGCGATAGCGCCGCGAGTAGATCGCCCAGCGCTTCGGCGTGAACGGTTGGGACAGAGCGTACGCGACCAACGGCGCGCTCGGCGCTAGATCCGGCAGCCAGAGGTCGTAGTAGTCGAGCCTCGCGAAGTCTTTTTTGGCCACGCCGCGCGGCGGCCGGCGCACCGTGCCGAGGCGCAGCCCCTCCCGCGGTTCCCGAGGGGAGCCGAGACGCACCACGCCGATAGCCATGGTCGAGCTCTATGACCCGGTGAGGGACGTTGCAAGGCGCTCGGCTCGCGGGCACTCCCGCGATTGACGGCAATGGGGTGTCGGAAAGCGGCGAACCGTAGCTTCCCGAGCCGGGGCTCGCTCACGGCCCGAACGATCCCGGCTTGCCGAGCTTCTCCGCGCCCGCGGTCATGAACACGTTCTCCTGGACCGAGGCGTGCTGGGTGAGCGTGTGGATGTCACGCAGGCGGCGCTGGAGCGGCGACTTGTCGTAGATCGCGCTGGCGCCGCCCGCTTGGTAACACGCATCGACGACGTTGGTGGCAGTTTCGGCGACCCAGGCGACGGTCGACAGCACTCGCGTGAAGAAAGTGGCATCGAGACTACCGGCTCTGGCGTGCGCCCAGTACTCTTCCGCGCAGGACTTGAGAAACGCCCGCGCGGCGCGAGCATCGATCTCCGCGTGGCCGAGCCGATACTGAAAGAGTGGTTGATCGGCGAGCTCTGCCCTGGCGTAGAGCCGGACCTTGTGCGTGCCGGCGAGCGCGGCGAGATCGCCGATCGCGCCCTCCGCGATGCCGAGTGCGACGGCGCCGATGTGCATCGAGAACTGCAGGACCGGCGAGGCGAACAGCGGCCCTTCGACCGACGGCTGGCCGAGCCAGAGGTCGAACGTCCAGGTTTCGTCCACGTGGGCGCCTTCGACGGCGATGTCGTGGCTGCCAGTGCCGCGCATCCCGGAGGTGTGCCACGTGTCGAGAATCTGCCATCGCGAAGCGGGCAGCACCATGCAGCGTAGCTTCGGGGCTCCGGGCAGCGCCCCGGGGACGGGCGCGCCATCGGAGACGACCACGCATTGCCCGAAGAGCCAGCTCGCGTGCTGGCAACCGCTGGCGAAGCCCCACCGTCCGCTGACGCGATAGCCGCCGGCCGCCTCGACCACGGCCTTGCCTTGCGGCGCGAATGCTCCGCCGCAGACGACGTCGGGGCCATTCGCGTAGACCCGATCGAAGCTCGATCGAGGCAGCAGCGAGAAGAGCTGAGGAGTCTCGCAGCCGATCATCACGGTCCAACCGGTCGCTCCGTCGGCGGCCGAGAGCGCAGCGAGAATATCGATGGTCGGGGGAAACGGGACCTCGAGGCCGCCGTGGCCCTGCGGCACGAGCATGCGGAACAGGCCGAGGGCTTCGAGCTCCTTGACGAGCGCCGGCGGCAGCCGGCGCGCCGCTTCGATGTCGGCCGCCCGCGCCACCAGCGAGGGCGCGAAGTCGCGCACGTCCGACAGGATCTTCTCGGCAGCAGTCGTCATGGCCTCCTCCGCGGGGAGAGCGGCTCTAGCAAGGGGGAAAGTCTACTGGGGTCGGCCTTCCGGTCCGCGGCCGGTGGCTCGCGGTCTCTCGCGCACGAGTACCGTGGTCTGTGCGAGAAGCTCCTTCGCGACCCCGGTCCGCCCAGGCGCGAGCGACTCGATCACACCCTGAAGGGGTGTGTTGCCGGCGCGCTCGCCGACACCGCTGACGGTGCACTCGAGCTGACGCACGCCCGATTCGAGCGCAGCCAGGCAATTCGCTACCGCGAGGCCGCGGTCGTTGTGGCAGTGCACGCTCCACGTCATCTCCGCGCCGAGGCGCGCGCGCTGATCCGCACACAGAGCGCCGAACGCAGGCGGTGTGGCCTGGCTCACCGTGTCGGCGATCGACAGGACCGTCGCGCCTGCGGCGGCGGCGGCCGCGAACAGCTCGGCGAGATAGACGGGATCGCTTCGCGTCGCATCTTGGGCGGTGAACTGTACGTGCTCGACGTGCAGCCTGGCGTGACGCACGGCGTCCGCTGCCTGCTGCAGCGCTTGGTGGCGACTCGCGCCCGACTTGCCGAGAAACGCATCGGAGCTCGGGCTGAAGAGGTTGATCCCGGGGCGCTTCGCCGTCTCCACGCCGCGCAGCGCTCGGTCCACGTCCTTGAGCACGACCCGCGAGAGGCCGACGACGACTGGCTCGGCCAGCGTGGCTCCGATCTGCCGCATCGGTTCGACTTCGCGCGGTCCGCCAAAGCCGATCTCGATCACGTCCACGCCGAGGCGCTCGAGCTGGCGCGCGAAGCCGACCTTTTCCTCGAGGCTCATCGAAATCCCCGAGCCGCGGAGTCCGTCTCGAAGCGTCGTGTCGAAGATTCGTACGGTGTCGGGCGCCATCGTCGAGCCTCGGCAGCGGCCGCGCCTCAGACCAGCTTTCGACCGTAGGCCGCGGTCTCGACCAGCGCCGTGTCGAGGTATTCGATGACCTCGGCGATCTTGCCGTCGCGCAGCCGGAAGACGAACGCGTAGTCGTTGTCGTAGGGCTGGTCGAAGATGGTCTTCGCGTTGCCGCGTGCCAGCGCGACCACGCACGCGCCGTCGCCGATCAGCTCGTCGACGGTGAGGCGGATGTCGCCGACGATCTGTTTCCGCCACGGCGTGAAGAAGTCCTCTACGATCTCCTTCAGGCCGTGGTAGACGCCCGAAACCGGCGTCGTGCCCTTGAGGACGTAAGTGACGTCGTCCGTGAACAGCGCGAAGGCCCCCGCAGCGTTGCCCTTGGCGATGAGATCGAACCACTGCTGAACTGTCTCTCGGCTGCTACGCATGATCGGCTCTCCTGTGTCGGCGATGGCAGGTCCGTGAGCCGGGTACGCTCCCTCAACCGGCGCTCTCGGTCAAGCGGGCGAGGCGCAAGCGAGGCGGCGCAGCTCCGATCAGAGCGTCAAGGGTGGCAGCCGCCAGAGGTAGGCGCCGATGAGGACGGCCCATAGCAGCAGGATCGAGCCCGCGGACATACTGAGCATCATCGCCAGCGCCGAGAACCCCGTGTAGGCCTGCGCGACGCCCGCCGCGAGGGTTCCCAGCCCGCCGGCCAAGCCGAGCCAGGCGAGCCACGCCGGAAATCGCCGGCTGAACGACATCGAAACGCCGAAGCTGGTGATCGTGAGCCCGAAGAGCATGCTCAGCAGGCTCGCCAGGCCGACCTCGATCTGGCGAACCGCGAAGGCGCCTTCAAAGGCGCTCTCTCGGGCCTCGCCGCTCGCCTGCATCCAGCGGTCCACCATCACCTTGAGCGCGACTCCGTCCACCGCCTGCAAGGCGGCGGCAGCGGCCAGGCTCGCCGCCGTGCCGACGACGCCGATGCGGGCCCAGGCGGTCGGCACCCCCGGCTCCATGGCATCGCCCAGGGCGACGAGCGCCACGCAGAGCAGGGCGATGCCCGCGAACTGACCGAGATGGCTCGCGACCCATAGACGGTCGGCGGCATATTCCACGAAAGCGGCCGCCGAGTCGTTGGGATCGGCGCTCATCGGGTGAAGGAGCGTGGCGATGAAGAGAAGCACGGTGCCGCTGATCGCGGCGGTAGCACCGAGCCGGCTCATCCGAGCCGCATCTTGGCGTAGTCGACGCTGAGCCAATGCTCGGGCTCGATCGTGACGAGAACGCTCGGAACCGCGTCGCGCTCCGCGGCCGTCGCGGCGAGGTAGCGCTCCGCCGCCTCGGCGCCGAGATAGCGACGCGCCATCTGGCGCTCGTCGCGATCGAAATCGGGCTCGGCGAGCCGCGCGGGCCCCTCGACGCTCACGTACTTGTACGGTGGCGTATCGGCCTGCACGCAGAAGCTCGCTCGGCCCGCAATGCGGAGGAGCCTGGCCTTTCGCGACTCGCTGCTGATCACGATGCGCACGACGCCGCCGGGGGAGTAGGCGAACCACACGGGCACCGCCAACGGTCCGCGTCCCTCCTCGCCAATGCTCAGGATCCCGACCCGAGTCTCCTGAAGGAACGCTTCACGCTCTGGTTTGCTCATGGTCAGGGACATAGAGAACCTCCGAGTTTCTCCGCCGGACGCCGCGTCTCCTACCTGCGGCCAGACGCGGTTGCAACGTTCGACCTTGCTCGAGCCGTAGGCCTACTGGGGGAAGCCTCGGCGCCGGCACTCGCCGAGCGCAGCGAGTGATCACTCGCCATGCGGCAGGCAGCCGCGCTCGGCATCCGAGAACGCGAGGATCTCCGCCGTTGCCGCACGGTGGCCCTCTTCGTTGAGATGGATCCCGTCCTCAGCAGGAAAAAGACGAAGACGTTCCCGGCGACGACGAGAGCAAGGCGACGGGCCGGCGCGACCACAGTCTAGCGGGCGCTGGCGAAGGTCTCTTCCAACGTGAAACAGGGCTTGAAGCCGGCTGCTTCGAGAAACCGCTTCCCGGACACGGTGCAGGGATACTTGATGTAGTCGATCGCCGCGGCCGGAGTGTGAAAGAGCCCGAGCTGGAAGAGCTGACCGAAGAGCGTGCGCGCCACGAACTCCGGGAGCGGCACCGCGCTCCCGCCCGTTTCGTGTATGGCCACCCGGAGCGGCACCTCGCCGGGGCCGGTCACGTTGAACACGCCCCGCAGGCCCTTCTCGAGAGTCAGCGCGATCGCCTCCGTGACGTCTTCCTCGTGAATGAACTGAGTCATCGGGTTGAAGCCGAGTATGGTGGGCACGTACCGGAGCTTGAGATAGGTCAGGATCGAAGAGTGCACGTGCGTGCCGAGCGTGTTCACCGGCCGCAGGATCGCGGTCGCCATTTGCGGATGCTTCCAGAGGTGCGCGGTCGCCAGCGTGTCCATCTCCACCAGGTCGCGCATCTCCGGGTAGGTGCGGCTCGAGTTGAGGGGGGAGTCTTCGTCGAGGAAGTAAGGATTCTCCGGAAGAGCGCCGTACACGTAGGAGCTCGAGACGACGACGAGCTGCTTGACCTCGTACTTCACGCAGAACTCGAGGAGGCGGCGCGTGCCGAGCACGTTCACCTCGTGGCGCCGCACCGGATCGGCGCGGAAATGGCGGATCTGCCCGAGGTGCACGACGGCCCGAGGCTTCTCGTGGCGAAACACGTCCTCGAACTTCTTCTTGAGCACGTCGACGACGTACACCTTGACGTTCCTCGGATGTCCCTCCCAGGCGAGCGGATCCGTGCCGCTGACTTCGAACTCGTCGGCGACACGGCTCGTGAGTAGGCGACCCTGACCGCCGGAGATTCCTGTGATGAGGAGCTTCTCCACGTGATCGAGCTGACCGGTGCCGGCGCGGAGGCGTCCCGCGAGCGCTCGCTCAGAACATGCTGCTCGGATCGATCTTCTTGGGATCGGGGCGTACCACGTCGCGCGGCTTGATGTAGGGCCCGGTGATCATGTCCTTGTAGCCCATCCCGGCGGGAACCATCGGGAACACGTCCGCCCGCTGATCGACCATCGCCTCGACGAATGCGGGGCCGCGGAACGCGACGAACTCCTCCAGCACGCCGCGCACGTCTTCCTTCCTCGAAAGACGGCGCGCGAAGCCGAACCCGTCGGCCTGTGCGGCCTTGACGAAGTCCTTCTTGTGGAGCGACTTGTCGGAGCCCGAATAGCGGTTCTGGAAGAACAAGTCCTGCCACTGGCGCACCATGCCGTCGCCCAGGTTGTTGAGCAGCAGCACCTTCACCGGGATGTCGTAGTTGGTCAGTGTCTCGAGGTCCCCGAGATTCATGCGGATCGAGCCGTCGCCGTCGATGTCGATGACGAGCTTGCCCGGGTTGGCGATCTGCGCGCCGATCGCCGCGGGCAGGCCGAAGCCCATCGTGCCCATGCTGCCGGAGGTGAGGAAGTGGCGCGCGTGCTTGACGTCGAGATACTGCGCCGCCCACATCTGATGCTGGCCCACGCCCGTGGTGTAGATCGCCTCGCCGCGCACGATCTCGTTGAGCATCGCCAGCACTTCCTGGGGCTGCAGCAGCGGCGAGTCGCGGTTGTAGTTCATCGCGTGGCGGCTCTTGAGCTGGCGCACGTGGTCGAGCCACGGCGCGAAGCTCTTGTGGAAGTCCTTGCCCGCGCGCAGCAAGTCGTTGAGGCAGCGACGGGCGTCGGAGACGTGATACCAGTCGATGCCCTTCTTGACCTTGCGGATCTCTGAGCCGTCGATGTCGAGGTGCGCGACCTTGGCGTTCGGCGCCCACTCGAGCGGCTTGGCACACACCCGGTCGTCGAACCGGGCGCCGACGGCGAAGACCAGGTCGCAGTCCTCGACCGCATAGTTGGCATACGCGGGCCCGTGCATGCCGAGCATGTGGAGAGACAGGTCGGCGGTCGTGTCGACGGCGCCGACGCCCATCACCGTCGTCACCACGGGAATCTGGAAGCGCTCCGCGAAGGCGCGCAGTGGCTCGGCCGCGTTGCCGTTGATCACGCCGCCGCCGGCGTAGATGAGCGGCTTCTCGGCCTTCGACAGGAGGCGGAAGAACGCCTTGGCATCCGCCTCCGCCACGCCCGCCTGCTTCAGTACATCGAGACGCTCGTCGTAACCGCGGAGCTTCAACAGCCCGCCGCCCTGGAACACGCCGGTGGCGTTCTGCACGTCCTTCGGGATGTCGATGACCACGGGGCCGGGCCGGCCGGTGCGGGCGATCTCGAATGCGGTGCGGATCGTCGCCTCGAGCTTGGCCTCGTCGGTCACCAGGAACACGTGCTTGGCGCAGGCGCTCATGATGTTGAAGACGGGAGCCTCCTGGAACGCGTCGGTGCCGATCGCGGCGCGCGGCACCTGACCGCAGATGAGGACGACGGGCACCGAATCGGCGAAGCTGTCGCGAATCGGCGTCACGGAATTGGTGGCGCCCGGTCCCGAGGTGACGAGAAAGACGCCGACCTTGCCGCTCGAGCGCGCGTAACCGGCCGCCATGAATCCAGCGCCCTGCTCGTTGGCCGGCACGATCAGGCGGATCTCCTCTTTCTTGGCGTGCGCCGCGTTGTAACGGAAGATGGCGTCGTAGGTCGGTAGGATCGCGCCGCCGCTGTAGCCGAAGATGGTGTCCACGCCCTCGTCGCCGAGCACTTGGATGATCATGTCCGCGCACGTCATCTCGGTGCCCGCCAGTGGGTGGCGGGGAGTGGGGGCGGTTTTGACGATCGCCGTCATCGAGAGCTCCTCCGGCTGCTGCGTATGGAGCCTGCCAATTTAGCAGCAAATCCGGGAAATATGCGAGAGGAGGTCAGTGCGCAGGGGCGCCGTCGCGGTCGCCGCGCCGCTCAGGCACTTGCTCATGAAATCCTGTCGCTCGGTACCCTTCTTGCCGGCGGCTTGCTTGTTTGCCTTCATTCTCTCCTGCTGCGCGTTCTTCGCCGCGTGCTCTGTTCTCAGGCAGTCGCCCCTGAGCGCCTGGCGTGCGTCTCCAGTTAGAGCCGTCGCCTTCGCCTCCTGGCTGCAAGTGCTCATCTTCTGTTGCTGAGCGGTGAGCGGCTTGTCGGTCGCTGGGCCGGGGCCTGCCGACGGTACGCCAGTTCACTCGCTCGCGCCAGTTCCGCCTGCGCGGCGTGACAGGCCGCGAGCGGCCCGCTAAGGACCGGGGATGGCCAGCAGATCGCCACGCTTGTGCGACTCCTTCCGCGGCAGTCTCCTGGGCACGGCGGTCGGCGACGCTCTCGGCAGGCCACTCAAGGGGTGGAGCGCGGCGCGAATCGCTCGGCAGCACGGGCGGGTGTGCGAAATGCTCGGCCACCCACGCGGGCGCTATACCGAAGACACCGAGACGATGATCGTGCTTTCCGAGTGGCTGCTTGAGGAAGCGCTCGACGGCGAGAGCTTTGCCCGACGCCTTCGCGATCGTTACGACCCCGACCGCGACTACGGGCGCACCACCACCGACGTCATGCGCCGGCTGCGCGCCGGCGAGAGCTTCGAGACGGCGGGCGAACACACCTTTCCGAGGGGCTCCTTCGGCAACGGCGCCGCCGCGCGCATCGCGCCCTGTGCGCTGCGCTTTCACCACGAGCCTGAGGCGCTCGCGCGCGTCGCCGAGACCTCCGCAATGGTCACACACAGCCACCCGCTCGGGGTCGCGGGTGCGCTTGCACAGGCGCGGCAGATCGCGCGCGTGCTCGAATCCACGGGGGAGCCCCTCGATCCTCTGTCGCTCGTGGTCGATCTTCGCTCGGCGACGACCTCGATCGAGTTCCGGCAGAAGCTCCGCGCGGTGGAGGAGTGCCTCGCGCGCCGCTCCCCGCCGAACGTGGTGCGCGACCGGTTGGGCGCGAATGCCACCGCGCTCG